>JBAUZG010000201.1:0-43670 GCA_049585195.1 Bryobacteraceae bacterium
GGGTAAGCCGATTCTCGGCATCGTAGAGATCTTCTATCTGATTCACGAAAAGATCCCGGAAAGAGTTTAGTTCAGTAGCAAAAAGTGGCATGGTGTTTTCTCTTGCTTCGGCCTGCCGCGGACGAAATAACCGTGCGCGGAAGCCATAAGTAGGACGCCATCGTGTCGACCGCGTTTCGGCCTTATCGCGTTTATATCGCAAAGAACAGTAAAGCGGCGACATCGTCGATCCAGAAGAGCGGGAAAAAATTACTGTTGTCTGCAAATCTGGAGGCTGCATTTCTTGCGGACTGATACTCGCCTCTTTGACACTTGCCTCGTGAGGCACGCTCGCGATCAATTTCAACTCTCGCCTTATCTGCACGGTAGATGTCTCGTCCTAGCTCTTCAGAGTTAGGTGATGAAGGCATGGCCATTGCCGTGCCTTGATCTCCCGGAAGGGCGACGAAAAGTAATCTAAATCCAATAAAAAAGGAGAAGCGAATGGCAGGAAAAAATACAGCAGTGTACGGCATCTACGCAATTCAAACAGAGGCAGAAAACGCAGTTGACCAGTTGATCGCGTCCGGCTTTCGTAACGAAGACCTCTCGGTCCTCATGCAGGACAATGTCGGGACAAAGGATTTTGCGCATGAGAAAGCCACGAAAGCTCCAGAAGGTACGACAACCGGAGCCATCACCGGCGGAGCGATCGGAGGAACGCTCGGCCTTTTGGTCGGGATAGGCGCTCTTGCGATTCCCGGGCTGGGGCCTTTCATTGCTGCGGGGCCCATTATGGCGACGTTAGCCGGAATCGGTTCAGGAGGAGTCGTAGGAGGGCTCGTCGGTGCTCTAGTTGGACTAGGTATTCCCGAATACGAAGCCAAACGTTACGAAGGCCGAATCAAGCACGGCGGCATCCTTCTTTCAGTCCATTGCGACAGCGATGATTGGGCAAAGAAGGCCAAAGAGATCTTGAAAGAGAGCGGGGCCGAAGACGTTTCTTCAAGCAGCGAAGCCTCGGCTGATTATTCAAAGAGTGACAGGCCCGAGACCAGAGGCGCCAGCCGCTAACCAGGTTCGGAGAGCGCCCCGAGCCCGCATGGGCCTGGGGTGTTCCCCGGTGAACGATGCGATTTCGTCGTAACGGACGCATTAGACAAACAGGCGCGGCACTCCTTTAGTGAAAGTGCCGTCTACCGCGAGATTTCTTCTGATTGGCGCAGGCGTCATGTCCCGCTCGTCCGAGTCGAAGATCTTTTGGCCTTGAGAGATCAGGTAATCCGCCGCGCGAGCCGCCAGCGCCTGAATTGTGAGGCCGGGATTTGCGGATCCCTGAGTGGGTAGGATGCTTCCATCGCAGACGAAAAGGTTTGCGACATCATGCGTCCGACCGTACTTATCCACTACGGAAGAGCCGGCATCGCTTCCCATGCGGGCAGCACCAACGAGATGGGCATAACGTGATTCCTGTACGACTTCTTCTGCACCGGCGGCCCACATCACGTCCATAACAATTTTTTTGCCGTATTCAATTAGCCGCTTATCATTTTCCCGAAGGTCGAACGTGACCTTTGCGACCGGAATTCCGAACTGGTCTTTCATTTCAGCAAGCTCCACCCGGTTGTCCGGCCATGGCAGAATCTCGCCCAGAACTCCCAGAGCTGCCCAGTGATTGTAGTCCATCATGACGCGGCGCATGCCCCAACCCCACGCTTCCTTCGCCTTCATCATTTGCTTCGCGAACGCGATAGGAAGAGGTGCGACCGTTTGAATAGCGAAACCTCTGGCAAACCCCCTTTTCGGATCCGTCTCGTAAAACTCCTCGGTCATGGCGTGCGCGGGAGGAGCCTTATACATCCGAATCAAATCGGAGAACCGGCCAAGCACCACGTTCCCGGCCTGAGCCATCAGATAGCGGCCGACTGTGCCGCTAGAATTGGCCAAGCCATGGTCGTGTCCCGGGCAGGCCGAGTTCAACAACAGCCGCGGCGTCTCAATCGCGTAGCCAGACACAATGACGGCCTTTGCGCGCTGGAAATGCTCGCGCCCTTCGTTGTCGAAATAAGAGACGCCATCTGCTCGCCGTTTGTCTTTCATCGAGATCCGCGAAACCATGCATAAATCGCGAATCTCTGCCCCGTAACGGAGCGCCTCTGGAACGTGCGTGATCAGGGTGCTGGCCTTCGCTCCCACTTTGCAGCCCTGAATGCAAAAGCCTCGATATATACAGTGCGGCCGGTCCCCGCGCGAGCCCGACAGAATTGCCACAGGCCCGCCTGCACATACGCGGATGCCCAGCCGTGTGCAGCCTTTGATCAAAACATCGCCAACACCTCCCAGTGGATGGGGTCCATAAGGATATCCATGCGGATCTCCCCACGGAAAGTAAGCAGGTCCCGCAACTGGGATTTCGCGCTCGAGTAGTTCATAGTAGGGCTTGAGGTCATCGTAGGAGATCGGCCAATCCGCTCCCACACCATCCGCGGTGTAAATTCGAAAATCCGAAGGATGAAATCTCGGCGCAAATGCTGCCCAATGGACCGATCCGCCGCCCACGCCTTTACCGCTGTTGTTTTCTCCAAGCGTGAGCGGATCTTTCCCGCCAGTTATTCTTAAATCGTTCCAGTAAAGCTTGTGCGATCCTTTTTCGTCACTGACCCAATCGCGTTCGGTGTCCCAGAAAGGGCCAGCTTCCAGTCCGACCACTTTAAAGCCTGACTTAGCTAATCGCTGTACCAGGACGCCGCCCGCTGATCCGATTCCGACCACACAGTAATCGACGGCCTCGTTTTCGCGAAACCGCTGCATCTCATTCGAAATGCGCTGCAACGGTCCGAGGACTTTCTTGTCCCCATTAGGAGGCTGAAACGCACCGAGCAGCGGATGCTTCAACGTGTTTCTCCGTGGGCCTTGTTGGTATGTTCTCCCTCCCTATCGCTTCGTGCATAAACATCGGAGATAGAAGTAGCCGGAGCGTCCCACTCATATCGCTTCTCATCGACTTCCCAGAGTTCCGGCAAGCCTCCCTCGAGGCGCGTGTAGGCTCGCGGATATGCGGGCCCTCCATATCCGATCTCGTCCCAGGCCGAGGGGTGCGCATAGTAGGCCGTGACACAATCCTGCACAAGTAAGTGCCAATACCGCTCAATCGACATCTGCGCCCAAATGTCCTTCGCAGCCAATTGTTTGCCGTCGTGAATCGACTTCAGAATGAAATCCTGTTTCAACGGATCGAGATCAACGAATGGTTTTCCATGGATTGTGCGGGCCGTTTCGTCTATCGCCTTCAATCCAAGCCGATGCGCTTTGCGATCCGAAGGCATATTTTCATACTGGTAGCCGTCGATTTGGTTTTCGAAGAGCCGCTCGTCAATATAGTTCACGATGGGAATCCGAAACGCAGGAAGGCGATCGTCTTGAGGTAGAACTCGATCACAGACGGCCGTCATGAGCAATCGTTCCTCCTCTGTGAAGAACCGGACAGGAGGAATTTCGTAAACTCGCTTCTCGATTTCCTTACGAGTTGCCGCGTCCCAAAAACTTCTTTGATTCAGCGTGCTGTAACCCGGGTAATAACCGGGCTGCTTTACGGGCGGTTTGCGCCTCCCGGTTTTCTGATCGATCAACCAGCGATCCGGCGTCTCTTCGGAATCATTCACTGCCTTCCCTCCGCAACAGACTCGCGAGAATCCCAAGCGCGCCGCAGGCGGCGAACAGAAGGGGAGCAAATATCGGAGGTCCGTAAAGAATGTTGTACAGCCAGGTTTTGCGTCCGCCCGGCCGTCGAGCAATCCCGCGCACGTGGTATCCAAATCCGACCGTGCCGTCGACGAGAGCCAATGCGGAAGCCGCTGGCAAAAGCCTGGTCGCTACCCGTTTGCTGAAAATCGCACCAACGCACGCTGCAAGTTGAAGTGGCGCCAGAACGACCGGTGTCCATTGAGCCCCGATGCGAAATCTGCTTTTGTAATGCGAATACCAGGCTTCAAATCCCGAAAAGATGGTCCATACCGCCGCTACTCCTGCAAGATGCTTCTGGAATTGCCCCTCGCTTAGCTGATGCCGCCAACCTGTATAACGCCGGTCTCCGGCTCGCTCCACCAACCTGGCTGATGTTATGGCTGAAAGCTTTTCGTCCTCTTCTCTTCGTAAATAGGAAGCCATCAGTCCCAGGTAGGCCGCCGTACCGAACAGGAGTGGAGCGAAAATCGGCGGTCCCATGATGATGTTCGTAATAGGGAGCCGCCAGCCGCCCGGTTTGCGAGCGATGCCGCGAATATGAAAGCCGAATCCAACCAAGCCATCGAGTAGTGTCGCTACCGATGTCATGCGCAGAAGCGTTTGCGCAGCGCGTCGGCTAAAGAACGCTAAAACTGCTGCGCCGGTAAGCGAACCGCTCAACGCCACAGGGCTGTACATAACTGGATTGCTAAAGCTGCCCTTGTAGTGTTCGTACGAAACTTCCAGGCCGCTTACCAAGCTCGAGGCAGCGGTGACTAGCGCCAACGATCGTTGGAATCGGCCGTCTTTGACGTGCGCGTCTATCGCCGTCACCGCCCTCTTCAGCGAAGGAACGGCGCCAACCGCATTATCGGCCTCGCTTGTTCGTTCCTCGCGAAACTTTACATCTGCTCTTCGCTTCGCCTGGGTCGCCTCAGCCATCACCGTATCGTAGACGCTCCTCTGAACGAAGGTGTTGCGCCCCTCCAGTGCTGTAAGTCTTTACAGGTGGGTACTCAGCCCATTTAGTCCGTTACGTTTGTGCCCCCGGTGGGTCTCCTTAAAGGGAGCATCTGACGATCTATGGCGCAAACGGCGGCAGAAATAATGGTTGAGACGTTAACCCGGTGGGGGGTCGAAGTGATTTTCGGCTTGCCCGGCGATGGCATCAATGGAATCATTGAAGCGCTCCGGAAGAGTCAGGACAAAATTCGTTTCATCCAGGTCCGGCATGAAGAAGCGGCGGCCTTCATGGCATGCGGCTACGCAAAATTTACAGGAAAGCTTGGCGTGTGCATTGCTACATCGGGCCCGGGAGGGATTCATCTCCTGAACGGCTTGTATGACGCGAAGCTGGATGGACAGCCAGTTTTGGCGATTACTGGTCTGCAGTTTCACGATCTCATCGGCACGTATACCCAGCAGGATGTCGCGCTCGATCGTCTGTTTGAGGATGTCGCGGTCTACAATCAGCGCATCATGGGAGCGGCGCACGCGGAGAATATTACTGAATTAGCTTGCCGTACGGCGCTCGCGCGAAGAGGCGTTGCGCATGTCACCATTCCAGTTGATATTCAGGATCAGAGCTTGAAACAGGATATTCGCTCGATGCGAAACGCCCCGAATCATGTTTCCGACGACTTCGCGCGCGGTGCGCGCAAACCCGAAGCGCACGAGATCGAAGCCGCAGCTCGAATTCTGAATGACGGAAAGAAAGTGGCAATTCTCGCCGGCCAGGGGGCTTTGAAGGCCGGAACCCAGCTCGAAACAGTTGCCGAGCTTCTCGGGGCGCCAATCATCAAAGCGCTTCTTGGGAAGTCTTGCGTTCCAGATGACAGCCCGTATACTACCGGCGGACTGGGCTTGTTGGGAACGCTGCCTTCAGAAGAAGCGATGGAGCAGTGCGACACTTTGCTGATTGTCGGTTCGTCGTTCCCCTATATCGAGTTCTATCCTAAGCCTGGACAAGCGAAATGCGTTCAGATCGACATCGATCCGGTGCGCATCGGATTGCGATATCCCACCGACGTGCCGCTCGTCGGCGACAGCGTCGAAGCGCTCAATAGCTTGATTCCTCACCTCAAGCAAAAAGGCAAATCATTTCTCGAAAAGGCGCAGCGGGGCATGAAGGAGTGGAACGAACTCATGCTGAAGCGCGCCTCGGCGACCGATGTGCCAATGAAACCGCAGGTGGTCGCACATGAATTAGGTAAGCGCCTTAAGGCAGATGCGCTCGTAACAAGCGACTCAGGTACCATCACGACTTGGTGGGCCAGGCACATTCCGTCATTGCGAGGACAGTTGCATACTTGTTCGGGCACTCTGGCGACCATGGCGTGCGGATTCCCTTATGCAATTGCTGCACAGGTTGCGCATCCCGGCCGGACCGTCGTCGCTTTCGTTGGTGACGGCGCGTTCACGATGTTGATGGGAGAACTTGCCACTTGCGTGAAATACAAGCTGCCCGTGAAAATCTTCGTTATCAAAAACAACTCTTTGGGGCAGATCAAGTGGGAGCAAATGGTATTTCTTGGCAATCCCGAATACGAATGCGATTTGCAGCCTATCGACTTCGCGGGAGTCGCGCGCGCTTTCGGAGTCGCTAGCTTTTCTATTAACACGCCGTCTGAATGCGGCCACGTGATCGATAGCGCCCTGTCCGTGCCAGGGCCGGCGTTGATTGAAGCAGTCGTCGATGAGAACGAGCCTCCGATGCCCGCCAAGGTCAAGCCGCAACAGGCGCTCCATTTTGCTGAATCTATTGCCAAAGGCACCAAAGACTGGGAGAAAATTGCGGCCACCATCGCGAAAGATAAAGTTCGCGAGCTAGTGTGAACGTCGCATGCCTTCTAAAGCGCAGCCGGCTCCAGCGCCGGAAACTACGATCGCCTCTGCCAGGATCTCCGCCGTTCGTATTCCCACGGATCAGCCGGAATCGGATGGAACGGCGGCTTGGGATTCAACTACTGTTGTTCTGATCGAGTTGACCGCGGCTGGCGTCACGGGGCTTGGCTTTTCTTACACCAACGAATCTGCCGCCAACCTTAGCTATCAACTCATTCAAAAGGCGATCATCGGGCGCGATCCGTTCGATATCCCCAGTCTTCATTCGGCTCTCGATCGCGAGGTTCGTAATTGGGGGCGTCCAGGCTTGGTATCGACAGCTATTTCGGCAATCGACATTTGTTTATGGGATTTAAAGGCGAGGCTGCTCGAGCGTCCTCTTTTGAGCCTCCTGGGCCGGTCGAGAAGCGAAATTCCGGCGTACGGCAGCGGCGGCTTCACCTCGTACACTGAGAAGCAACTCGTCGACCAGCTCACCGGGTGGGCTGCCAACGGGCTGCGCGCTGTGAAAATGAAGATTGGAAGAGATCCGGACCGCGATCTCGAGCGAGTTTCTGCCGTGCAGAAAGCGTTGAAAGGACGGGCGCAGCTCTACGTAGACGCAAATGGCGCTTACACGCGCAAACAGGCGCTGGACAAAGCGACGAAATTTGGTACGCTTGCCGTCACTTGGTTTGAAGAGCCCGTGACCTCGGACGATCGCGCGGGCCTCCATATGCTTGTCGAGCATGCGCCCTCTGTGATGAACATCGCGGCAGGTGAATATTGTTACGTGTTGGACGATGCGCGCCTGCTGATCGAGGCGCAAGCGGTCGACGTGCTTCAAGCAGATGTGACGCGATGCGGCGGCATTACGAACTTTCTGAAAATTGGCCATCTCTGTGAGGCCTGTCATGTACCACTATCGGCGCACACATCGCCTTCAATTCACGCGACGCTCTGTTGCACCCTCACATCGGCGACGAACGTAGAGTATTTTCACGACCATGCACGCATCGAGGAAATGCTCTTCGATGGCGCTTTGCGGCCGGTAAATGGCAATCTCAGGCCCGATCCTTCGCGGCCGGGGCTAGGATTAGATCTCAAACGACCCGATGCTGAAAAATTTCAGATCTTCTCGGCACGTGTGGAATGACCCGGTTTTTCCAAACTCGGCTGATGGCCTTGCAGTTGGATAAGCAAGCTCTCTAAATGGCCATGTGCTGACTTTGCGAATTGAAGCAGGTCTTCGTCGTCTTGACGCTCCCGCAGCAGCGTAATGATATTTTTCAAATGACTGTTGAGCCATTCGACGGTATGAAGCAGGGTTTCTAATTCGTTGGCGCTTAACGGGTATTTCATATTTTCTTCGGTTATTCTTCGACGCCTCCTAGGAGCAAGCCGGTAACCAGGTCGAATTTGCTTCAACTGCTACGCGAATCTACTCAGAAAGGCGCGGCAATTTCTGCGGCTTTGAAAAATCGCGTCTGCAATAGCTGCAGAGCACGCAAGTCCTAGAGTTCCCGAGTGTGTGTTCGAACCCAAGAATCTTAAGTCGTCTCGCCGGACAAGACTTCTTCGACCACCCCTCCCAGTGTCATGAAACCAGCCAAATCGGTTGGTTTGCAAAAATAGTGGGCTGCCCCGAGACGAAGAACTTCGGCGCGGTCGCGAGGAGAGTCCGACGACGTGAGAATAATGACCGGCGCATGTCCACAGGATGGACTATTCTTCAATCGCTCCAGGACTTGAGTTCCCAAACATCGCGGAAGGTTCAAATCCAACAGAATCAAATCGGGCCGGTCTTGCTCGTCCGTTGATGCGTCCAAACCGTCGAGGTAGCGCATAGCCGCTTCGCCGTCTTCAACCGTTATCAACTCGAACTCAATTCCTTGTTTCATAAGCGCCCGCCGCACCAGGAAAACGTCGCCGGGATTGTCTTCCGCGAGCAGAATTCGCAATCGCTTTTGATCCTTCACGTTCCCTCCTTAACCACAGGAAGCGTAAAGAAGAACGTGGACCCTTTGCCGACTTCCGAATCGGCCCAAATGTGGCCACCGCTTCGCTCTACAATCTTTTGGCACATTGCGAGACCGATACCCGTGCCTTCGTACTGCTGGCCATGTAGCCGCTTAAAGACTCCGAAAATTTGCGTTAGATACTCTGGCGCGATTCCAATACCGTTATCTCGTATAGAGAATGTCCAACTGTGGCCGGTGCGCCGGGCCGCAACGTGGATGACCGGGCCAAGATCGCCGCGATACTTCATGGCATTGGCGAGCAGGTTCTGAAACAGGCGTATCAGGTGGAATCGGGGAATCCACACGATTGGAAGCTCATCGGACGTAATCGATGCGTTTGTTTCGTTGATCATTGCCGATAGATTCAACTGCGCAGCCCTCAACGCTTCGTTCGCATCCTCACGGTCTGCAGATTCTTCCGAAGCGTTTGCTATCTTTGCATACGACAACAAGTTCTTCAGGAGAGCCTCCATTCGCTGCGCTCCTGTCACTGCAAAATTGATGTACGTGGCCGCGTTCGAATCGAGTTTGCCGGCATATTCTTCCTTTAATAGCTGCGTATAGATTGCAACCATGCGCAGGGGCTCTTGTAGATCGTGGCTTGCAGCATACGCAAACTGTTCGAGGTCTGAGTTCGAACGGCGAAGTGCGTCAACGGCGGTTTGGAGTTTCGTGGCGCTATTCATTTGTTCTTGAATATCTGTGCAGGACCCGAACCACCGTACAATCGCGCCCTTGCTGTTGCGGAGCGGAACTGCCCGGCAGAGAAACCATCGATAAGTTCCGTCCGGCATATGTTTTAAGCGAGACTGCGTTTCGAACGTTTCGCCGGACTTCAGAGCAGCGGCCCAGCGCTCGAGATACGCCTCCTGATCGTCCGGATGTAGCAGCGTACGCCAGGGATCGTTGGATGGAGGTTCGTCGGCGCTCCAGCCTGCATATGTCCGCCACAATGGATTCACGTACTCGATTGATCCGTCTTCCTTCGAGGACCAGATAAGTTGTGGCAACGCGGCGGCCAGCGAGCGAAACCGTTCCTCGCTTTCCCGCACTGACGCTTCGATCTGATTTAGACCGATAATGTCGGAAAAATATGCGACGCTCGGCTCCGTTGCGTTTCGGTCGCCTTGGCGAGAACCGTCGTACCCCTCGCCGGGGTTTTGCGTCATGTCAGTTACGCATGCAAAAGTTGTGCCATCCTTTCGAATGTGGACAGCTTCGTAGATTTTCTGTGATTGGCCCGGCGACGTGTCAGACGGCATTGTCAGCGGCCTCCACGAACCGGCTACTGTAAATTCGTCTAGGGTCTTGCCCACCATCTCCTCCGCCTCGTATCCATGCATCGAAGCAAAGGCGTCATTGACGGCCAATAGTCGTCTTCCGTCTGGTTCGATGACGGCCATTCCGAAGCCCGTCCGGTTGACTGCCTGGCGCCAGCATTCGGTCTCGCCGCTGCTGTCGTCTGCCCGCGACAAGTCCGAGCTACGGGCTGACATTGCAACAAGACAGCTCGAGAGGGCCATGCACCAATCTATAAAGCTGTCAAAACGCAAGAGCGAACCCCCCGCGAGCTTTCGCCCAAAATACCTGCTCTGTCTTATCTTCGCTTGGTGCGTTCGGCCACTCTTGTTGAATAGTGGATGAGGCGGAGCGTCTCGAGAAAACAGGAACAGGCATGACAGAGCTACCGAAAGACGAGCAGGAAATTAAAAGGGAATTCCAAGAGTTGGCATACATGATTGTCCATCACTTAAAAGAGCCCGTCCGGTCGATCCGAAGCGGGGCAGAGCTGATACTGGAAACCGAACAGGAGTTCAGCCCAAATATGCAAAGCCATCCGCCTTCAGCAGTATCGTACGCGACCCGCATTCTCCAGGGAGCTCTGCGCCTGGAGGGGCTTACTACCTCCATCGCACAATACGCCGATGATCTCGGCGACGAGGACGAGCCCATGGAACCGACTGATACAGAAGCCGTGCTGCGGGCGGTTCGGCAGAAGCTATACCCGTTAATTCTACAGACCCAGGCGAAAGTTACAACCGAAACGCTGCCTAAACTCAAATGCCAACCCGCGCGATTCTCGCGACTCGTGGAGCACCTGTTGAGAAACGCCATAGTTTACTGCCGTGAAGGAGTGCCACCCCTCGTCCATGTTTCGGCAAGAAGGGACGGTCCACAATGGTTGTTCTCAATTTCCGACAATGGAATTGGCATCGAGCCCTCCTATCTCGAGCACGTGTTCGAGCCACTTCGCCGGCTCCACGCGAAGAGGTGCGCCGGCCTGGGGATGGGTCTCGCAGTCTGCCGGAAGATCGTGATGCGCCACGGAGGACGCATTTGGTTGGAATCTAAACCGGATGCCGGTTCCACCGCGTTCTTTACTTTGCCAGCTTGATTGCCGAAAAATCTGCAAAGTTTTCCCATCTTGAGCTTGCGAAAAAAAACTCATTCCGACTCGACATTTCCATAGGCCGCGAGCCGGCTGTAAAGGGTGCGCTCGCTAATTCCCAGCAACTCAGCCGTCCTTCTTTTATTATTTGCATTCTGCTGTAGGGTCATTCGGATATACGCTTCCTCCACGTCGCTCAATTTCGCGCCCGGCCGAATCCGCAGACCTTCTTGGGCATCGGATGTCAAAGCCGGGATGGGGTCTCGCGCGAAAGCGTCGGGAAGATGCCGCCTCCGGATAGTTCCCTCCCGGGCAATGATGGCTGCCCGCTCCAAAACGTTCCGCAATTCCCGAATGTTGCCGGGCCACCGATGGCTCTGAAATCGGCGGAGCACGTCGCTATCTATGTCGGTGACCTTGCATCCATGCTTCTTGTTCAGCATGGTCAATATCGCGCTCGTTAATTCGGGCAGGTCTTCGATCCGGTCCCTCAAAGGCGGAACGGAGATCACGAATACCTTAAGGCGGTAGAAGAGATCTTCCCGAAACTCCTGTTTGCTGACGGCTGCTTCCAGATCTCGATTGGTGGACGCGATGACGCGCACGTCAACTTTGATGTCGCCCTTTCCCCCAAGCCGCCGCACCGTCGACTCTTCGAGAACACGTAGCAATTTTGCTTGCGTTCCCGCTGCCATCTCTGCAATCTCATCCAGTAGCAACGTGCCGCAGTCAGCTTGTTCGTAGCATCCGGCGTGGAGCGCGACGGCGCCAGTGAACGCGCCCTTCTCGTAGCCGAAAAGTTCACTTTCGATAAGGGTTGCCGGCAATGCGGCGCAATTGACGGCGACAAACGGGCCGCTGGCGCGCCGGCTGAGCCGGTGAATGGCGCGCGCGACCAGTTCTTTGCCGGTCCCGCTTTCGCCGGTTACCAGAACCGATGCCGAGGTAGGCGCCGCCTGCCGAATGTTGTAATAGACCTGCGCCATAGCGGTCGAAGATCCGACCATCTCTCCGAGCATTCCGTGATTACTGAGTTGAAGGCTTAGACGGTCTGTCTCCTCGATCAAGCTCTTCTGCAGCATCGCTCGTTCGAGCAGCGCTTTCAGAACCTTCGCTTGAACCGGCTTTTCCAGGAACCAGAATGCCTTTAGATCGTGAACAACTGAAATAGCCTTATCGATGCTGCCAAACGCTGTCAGGACAATCGCGGGTATCGGATCTGCCCGTTCTTTGAGCGTTCGCAGGAGACCCCAGCCATCTGCGCCCGGCATGACTAAATCCGTCACCACTGCTTCAATCCTTGTTGTGGAGAGACACTTCAATCCTTCGTCGCCGTTGGTTGCCAGCACCGCGTTATAGCCAAACGACCTCAGCATTTGCTCTAGGTCTGCTAACTGGTCCCGATCGTCATCCACAATAAGGACGTGTGGCCGCGGACTGTCCGTCTTCATGTCAAGCAAATTTTTTCGCCGCAACGCCGCTGAGAATTGCACGTACGCACGCGAAGTGCCTATCAAGTGACGTTGAATGGAAGGGACTTATGTATATCTGTTGTGCCTTCGTCTTGACGACGGCGAAGTTTCTGGATGGGAATTTTACTTTGTATGCAAGATCTGCAGACATGACTACCAAACGTTTCAGGGCAATGGGAGACAATACTGACTATTGACCCGTTCACGAATCTACAAGATGCGAGCGAATGCCAGGGCCGTCTGATGATTGGCTTGTGCAAGCCAATCATCGCCGGACTACCGGTGGTCTCCATCTCCACTGGGCTCCTCGCGATACTGTTGTTCGCCCCTGCCGGCCACTCTCAAGCTCCGGCCGTCCAACCCAAGTATAAGCCGCAAATATTCAACCGGCGGGAGGTGATGATTCCGGTTCGCGACGGAGTGCGCCTCGAAACTGTAATCTTTACTCCGAGACAGGGCACTGGGCCGCTGCCTTTCTTGATTGTCCGGACACCATATGGTGTCCCGGACCGTGAAGACGGAATAGTGGATTCGGGCAACTTTGACGAGCTGATTGCCGATGGCTACATCTTTGTTTGGCAGAACATCCGCGGACGATTCAAGTCCGAGGGGGAATTTGTCATGAATCGCCCTCCGCGTGACCGCGAAGACCCTAAATCAATCGATGAGGGCACCGATACCTACGACACCATCTCCTGGCTGCTCAAGAACATTCCCGGAAACAACGGGAAGGCCGGACTCTGGGGAATTTCATATCCCGGCTGGCTTGTGACGCAGGCTTTGCTCGAGCCCCATCCCGCTCTAAAAGCCGCGAGCGAGCAAGCGTCCCCGGATGACATGTTTGTCAATGACGATTTCCATCACAACGGAACCTTTCGTTTGAGTTACGGCTTTGAATACGCCGCGCTTCTTGAGTCGTCCAAAGAAAAAAACACGCACTTTTCGTTCGACCGGTACGACACCTACGAATGGTATTTGAAACTGGGCGCGCTGGCGAATGCCGACCGCCTCTACTTCCACGGCACGCTCCCCACGTGGAACAACTTTGTCGAACATCCGAACCACGACTTCTGGAAGCAATCAGCTGTCACCAGTCATTTAAAGCACACGTCTGTGCCTAACCTGAATGTGGCCGGATGGTATGACCAGGAAGACTTTGTGGGACCAACGCGCATCTACGCGACCCTCGAAGAAACCGATCATGACCATCTCAACTATTTCGTGGCAGGACCATGGAACCATGGCGGTTGGATGCGCGCGCCAGGGCGTAGTCTGGGTAGCATCGACTTTGGAAGCGACACGGCAAAATACTATCGCGCTCACATATTCGCTCCTTGGTTCGCCTATTGGCTTCATGGAAAAGGATCTTTGAAGGAAGCCGAAGCGGTGACATTCCAAACCGGGTCCAACGTTTGGAAGAATTATGATGAGTGGCCGCCAAAGCAAGGAATCGAATCCAAGAAGCTCTTTTTTCGGGTTAATGGCCAGCTGTCTTTCGACGCGCCGCCTGAACCGGAAGCATTCGATAGCTATGTCTCCGATCCCGCGAATCCTGTACCCTATCGTGCTCGCCCCATCACCCCTACATATCCGGGCAAGGATTGGCCGCTTTGGCTGTTACAGGACCAGCGGTTTGTCGAACATCGGTTGGACGTCTTGACCTGGAAAACAGATCCGCTGGCACACGATGTCGTTGTGACCGGTGACATTATGGCCGATTTATTTGCTTCAACTACTGGTAGCGACAGCGATTGGGTCGTGAAGCTAATAGACGTCTACCCGGATGATTATCAAATCATCACAGATGGGGACGCAGAAAAAGGAGCGGGCCCGGTTCTGAATGGCTATGAATTGATTGTGGCGGACGACGTTCTCAGGGGCCGTTTCCGCAACGGTTTCAATACACCGGAGCCGATCACGCCTGGTAAAGTGACCGAATTCAAAATTGATCTACATCCGAACAACCACGCTTTCCTCAAAGGCCATCGCATCATGGTGCAAGTGCAAAGCACGTGGTTTCCGCTTTACGACCGTAATCCGCAGAAGTTTGTTGAGAACATCTACAAGGCTAACGACTCGGACTTCATAAGAGCCACCCAGAAAATCTATCGTTCCAAGACCGCGGCTTCGAGCGTCATCCTTCCGGTTGCCGTTCAATAGGGCTGGCGCTCTGGAAACGAGTGCGCCGTGGCGTCTGCTATCGTGTGCTTGAGTTGCCCTGTTTCTATGCACACCGAAGCGCAGCACATCGAAATCCCTTGCCAGACATTTACCATTTCCAATGGTTTGACTGTCATCGTCCATGAAGATCACAAAGCGCCTATTATCGCGTTGAACGTGTGGTATCACGTTGGCTCGAAGAACGAGAAGCCCGGAAAAACGGGATTCGCGCATCTGTTTGAGCACCTGATGTTTGGCGGGAGCGAAAATCTCAAGGAGCAATACATCCAGGCGCTCGAGCGCGTTGGCGCGACCGACCTGAACGGAACCACCAACGAAGATCGCACAAATTATTTCGAGAACGTTCCTGTCGCCGCGCTCGATTATGCGCTTTTTGCTGAATCAGATCGCATGGGGCACTTCTACAACACGATCAGTCAAGAAATTCTCGATCTGCAACGCGGCGTCGTCCAAAACGAGAAGCGGCAAGGCGACAATCAACCCTATGCGGTTGCCGAAGACCTTATTGTCAGGGCCACGTATCCTTCCCATCATCCGTATTCACACACGGTCATCGGGTCGATGGATGATTTGGACGCAGCATCGCTCGACGATGTAAAGGAATGGTTCAAGACTTACTATGGTCCCTCGAACGCTGTACTGGTGGTCGCCGGCGATATCGATTTTGAGAAGGCGAAGGAGAAGGTAACTCGGTATTTCGGCGACATAGCGCCTGGTCCGCCGGTTGCCCATCAGCAGGAATGGATTGCGAAAATGAGCGGCGAGCATCGTGAAACCGTTCAAGATCGCGTACCGCTGGCTCGCATTTATAGGGTTTGGAACATCCCGAAGTTCGGCGCCTCCGGCGCGTCGCACTTAAATCTTGTCTCCTCGATCTTGACTTCTGGTAAGTCGTCAAGGCTCTACAAGCGTCTTGTGTTCGACGACCAGATTGCGGCCAATGTCAGCTCTTATGTCGATGCGAGAGAAATCGGAGGCCAGTTCGTCATTGTCGCGACCGCAAAACCCGGCCATACCACCGATGACCTCGAGGCAGCTGTGGATGAGGAGCTGAGGCGTTTTCTCGAAGGCGGCCCGGCTGAGACTGAACTCGAGCGCTCCAAAACCCAATTTCTCGCGGGCTTCATTCGCGGCATTGAACGTATTGGCGGCTTTGGCGGCAAATCGGACATACTCGCCCGCAGCCAAACGTTCCTCGGCTGTCCGCAGGCCTACAAGCAGATTCTCGAACACGTCGAGAAGGCAACCGCGGCCCAGGTGAAGGATACGGCTAACAATTGGCTTGCCGACGGCGTTTATGCACTGAGCGTAGAGCCTTATCCAGCTTTGAAATCCGCCCCTCTGGCTCCGCGCAAAGAGCCGCCAGGTCTCGCAAAGAATCCCGATCCCGGATTCCCGAAGCTGCAGCGCACAACGCTTGCGAACGGACTAAAGATCATCCTGGCCGAACGGCACGAGGTCCCGGTCATTAACCTCTGGCTTCAAGTCGAGGCCGGTTATGCCGCCGACCGGTCAGCTCGGCCGGGTACAGCGCGGCTCATGGCTTCGCTCGTGACCAGCGGAACGAAGAAGCGGGGCGCGCTTCAGATCAGCGACGAAATCCAGTTGCTTGGCGCTCAACTTTCAGCCGGCAGCACGCTCGATTTCAGCACTGTCTATCTATCGGCGCTCAAAGCAAAACTCGACGAATCACTCGAACTCTTCGCCGACGTGATCTTGAATCCTGTTTTCCCCGAAACCGATTTCAAGCGGCAGCAGAGCCTGCAGCTTGCCGCCATCGAGAGTGAAAAGGCCACGCCTATGCAGATGGCGCTACGCGTTCTTCCGCCGATACTCTACGGCACCGGCCACGCCTACGCTCTTCCGCTCACGGGATCGGGAACATCGGAAACTGTGACCGCCATCTCAAGGGACGATATTGCCCAGTTCCATAAGGCCTGGTTCAAGCCAAACGACTCAACGCTGATTATTGTGGGCGATACGACTTTAGCCGAAATTCAACCCAAGCTCGAATTGCTGTTCTCGGGCTGGCAGCCGGGGACTGTTCCAAAAGTCGACATCGGCGAAGTGATTGGACCGCAGGAATCGGTCTTTTGCCTCATCGATAAGCCTGGCGCACAACAATCGGTCATCATGGCCGGCTCGATTGCGCCTCCCGCGAATTCCCCCGCAGAAGTTGCCTTCGAAGCGGTAAACAACATTTATGGCGGGACATTCAGCGCGCGGCTGAATATGAATCTCCGCGAAGAGAAGCACTGGACGTATGGCGCGCGCTCGGTTTTGTACGGCGCAAAAGGCCAACGGCCCTTTCTTGCTATCGCAAGCGTCCAGAACGACAAGACTGGCGATGCGATCGCAGAGATGCTTCGGGAGCTTACCGACATTGTCGGCCCAAGACCTGTATCGGATGCCGAACTTGCAAGGATCAAGGATCAAACGATTCTCGAGCTGGCTGGTGCCCGCGAAACTCTGAACGCGGTCGGCTCCGCCATTTCCGATCTGATCGAGTTCAGCCTTCCCGACGATTACTGGGAAACGTATCCTGGCCGCGTGAAGGCGCTCACTGCTGAAAGCGCTCGCGAAGCCGCGAAGTTGCTCATCCGGCCCGGCCACTTTGCCTGGGTGATCGTCGGCGATCGCACAACCGTCGAGCCGCAGCTTGAAACGCTCAAAGCCGGACGAATCGTGCACATTGACGCTGACGGCCGGCCGGTTTAGCAAAAGCAGCTCGGAATTGAACTGGCCAAGTGAAAACGATCCTGACATAATCGCGCAAGCAGGCTGATGCTCCTAAAGAGGAGGACAATGTGGATCGAAGAACTTTTCTCAAAACTCTGGTGGCTGCGCCAGCGGCGTATACGTTGGTGGCGCCCGCTGCTCGCGGAGCCCTTCCGAAATCGAAAATCACACGCGTCCGCGTCTATCAGCCGCCCAATCCGAACCCGCTTTTTAATCAAAGCGACCTGGTGGTGACGATAGAAACCGATGCTGGCATGATAGGAATAGGCGAGGGCGGCTCTCCGGATACGCTCGCCCAGTCGGCTGGAAGGTTGATCGGCCGCGATCCCCAATACATCGAGCGATTGTGGCAGGACATGAACCGCGCGTTCTTCTATCCTGCAGGCCGCGAAAAAACGGATGCGATCGGCGCACTCGATCTCGCTCTTTGGGATCTCCGAGGCAAATTCCTGAAGCTGCCCGTGCACGAAATCCTCGGCGGCATGGTGCGAAACTACTGCGAGCTCTATAACACGGCCGGTATCATTCCCGGAATCCAGAAAGGGATGGGCGTCAAGGAACGCGCGCAATTGACCATCGAGGCAGGCTATCGCGCTTTTCGCATGGGAGCCGCGGACGCTCCTGCAAACACGACGTACAACACACACGAGCGAATTAATCAACTGCTTGAAGAGTGCACTCAAGCGCGTGAGGGTGTGGGCAAGAATGGGGATTGGATCGTCGATTTCCACCAGCGGTTTGACCTGTCGGATGCGATCCGCGGCTGTGATCTGATCGAGCACCTTGCGCCGTACTTCGTCGAAGATGCAGTGCGCACCGAAGCCTTCAATCAAGATCTGCCCATCCTAAGGCAGAAAGTAAACGTGCCGCTAGCTGCCGGCGAGGAATGGGGCAATCGTTGGGACTTCAACACGCTTGTCGAACACCACGATATCGACTACGTTCGCGCGACGCTGCCAAATGTGGGTGGAATTACTGAAATGATGAAAATTGCCGCCATCTGTGAAACGCATTTCGTCGGCATCGTGCCGCATTTTACGGGGCCGATTGCGACCGCTGCTCTGGTGAATTGTCTTGGGACTTTCTCCGGCCCGCTATTGATGGAATATAACTACCAGGGGCGAACACTTCCGCACCTTCCCGTCTGCCTCGACTTCAAAAGCGGAAAGCTATACGCGAATGACCGGCCAGGCCTTGGCGTGGAACTCGATATGAATCACTTGAAACAGATTGCCGAGATCACTGAGCCCGTCACCAATCGCGCCCAAACCTACTTCAGGCCCGACGGGTCCATCACAAATTGGTAAAAGCGGCGATTTCTCGCGCGGGCAGTAACCGAGCCGGCTGTAAAATAATCATTGCTAAAAAGGATATGAAACGCCGGAATTTTGTTCGATCGCTTCTCATTGCGCCCGCCGGATCGGCTGCGCTGAAGGCTCAGCAGCACATCACAGCTCAGAAGCCCTCGCCGCCGCTGAACACTCCCGCTCGGCAAGGTTCGCGCGAGCCTCAGGATGTACCCAAGCTCGAACTGGTTCAGGCCGACCTCGCCGCGCAACCGGCGCCGCAATTCTTTACGGCAACGCAGTTCGGGACATTGCAAAAATTAGCCTCCTTACTTGTTCCTCCACTGAAAGGCAAGCCCGGAGCGATTGACGCCCAAGCGCCCGAATTTCTCGACTTCCTGATCAGCGTCTCGGCTGCAGATCGCCAGAAACTTTACTGCGAAGGCCTCGATACCTTGAATATCGAGGCCACGGAGCAGTTTCACACGGCGTTTGCAGAGCTGAATTCCACTCAGGCCGACACGATCCTGCGCCCATTGTTTGTCGCGCGGCCGTGGCCCGAAGACTTCCCCGACGATCATCTCAAGAATTTCATTGCCCGCGTGCATGAGGACCTGAGGACCGCAACGATGAATTCTCGCGAGTGGGCCAATGCTGGTGGAGCGCGGTCTTTTGGCCGTGGATTCAGCCGCAGCTCCGGCTATTATTGGCGGCCGATCGATCCTGTAACGGAGCTTTGACGCGATGGCTCGAAAACAGTATGACGTTCTGATTGTTGGGTCGGGTCACTCCGGCGGCATGGCAGCGAACATCCTTACCCAGAAAGGTATTTCGTGCTTGATGCTAAATGCCGGTCCAGAGGCCGATTTTGAGCGCGACCGCGAATTTAAGTCCGCTTACGAGCTGCCGTATCGTGGCTTCAACCAGCCGGGGCGCTTACCGCATGTTTTTCAAGCTACGGAATTCAACGCCAATCAATGGGTCGATGAAAAGGAAGTGCCTTACACCTGCCCGCCTGACGCGCCTTATAATTGGGTGCGCGTGCGTCTTCTCGGCGGCCGCTCCCTGTTTTGGGCTCGTCAGTCTTTCCGCTTGAGCGATTACGAATTCAAAGCGGGGGAGATTGATGGCACGGGCGACAGCTGGCCTATCAGTCTTGCCGACCTCGCTCCTTATTATTCGCGTGTCGAGGCGATATTCCGCGTCGTGGGACGCAAAGAGGGATGGCCACAGTTTCCCGACGGCAATTTTGTAGAAATGAACTTGCCGCCTGACACGGAATCTATCAAGCGCTTCACCGAGCTGGCAAACAAACGCGGCATCCCAGTATCGAAGATGCGCTACTCGATGGGTCAGAATGGACTTGCCAGCTCCATTAATTTGCTGCTTCCTGACGCGCTCGCAACTGGGAAGCTCGACATGGTGCAGAACGCAATTGTTCGTGAAATCACCGTCGATAAAAACACAGGCCTGGCAAACGGGGCGCATTTTATCGACCGCCACTCGCGCCGCGAAATGCACGTGAAAGCACGGGCGGTGGTGCTTGCGGCCGGTTGTCTCGAGAGCACGCGCCTGCTGTTAAATTCGAATCTTGCCAACTCGAGCGGTGTGATGGGGCACTATCTGGTCGACCAAATGTACGGCGTCTCGGTTGTCGCGTCCGTTCCAGAAGCCCGCGATGGTAAAGCAAGACCCGGACTAATGGGCGGAGGAGCGTTTATTCCGCGCTTCCGCAACCTTACTAAGAGCGAGAAGCGCAATTTCATCAAGGGTTATTGCGTCATAGTCCAGAGTGGAGTGGCTGCAAGTGCTAACTTCTTCCCGCTATACGGCGAGGAACTCCAGGCAAAGCTCGATAGTTATGCTGGCTCCTGTGTCTCCGGCGGCATTTTTGGAGAGCGCGTAGCGCGCTACGAAAACCACGTTCGAATCGATAAGGGTGTGGTCGATAAGTGGGGGATTCCGGTGCTGCACATCGAAGCTCGTGACAGCGAGAACGAGCGCAACCTTACTAAGGACGCGGCTGACACGCTCGAGGAAGTCTTTCACGAAGCTGGTTGGGAAATCATCTGCAAAACCGATCGCGTTAACCCGCCGGGTTACAGTATCCACGAGGTCGGAACGTGCCGCATGGGCAACGATCCGAAAACCAGCGTCCTCAACAAGTGGTGCCAGAGCCACGACATCAAAAATGTGTTCGTGGTGGATGGTGCAAGCTTCGTCACATGCGGCTGGCAGAATCCGACCATGACCATTCTTGCGCTGTCGATGCGCGCTTCCGAATACATGGCCGATCAAATGAAGCAGCGCATCATCTAAGCGCTCTTAATTGCTTGAACCTGGAGAGAGGGCGGCAGCGGGGGGTGCTGCTGGTTTTGGTTGTCGGGGGACCACGCCCTCTCTTTAATGCGAGAATATCGGGCCTGGCGGAGTCTCACAATACCGCCGGCTCACCATTTTTGTCGATAATTCGGCAGTAGAGCGCAATAGGCTCCGCCGATCGCCTTATTGCTTCTCGCTCGTTCTTTCTTGCGCGAGAAGATATTCCTCAATCCGCTTTCTGCCCTCATATCTTGCCCAGCCGGCCGGCGTGCCCTGCCAGAGAGTGTCTTTCGTATCTAACCGCGCACCACGCTCGACAAGCAGTCGAACTACCTCATCGTGGCCTGCCAAGGCGGCTTGATGCAACGGCGTCGAATGGGAGTGGCATCCAACCGGATTGTATCGGTTTGGATCTTCGCCTGCATCAAGCAGCAGCCGGACGATCTCGGCATGACCAAACTGCGAAGCTAGGGCAAGTGCGAGATGTCGATCCTCGCTGCTGGAGTCCGCAAGTAGCTGGCGAGCATCGTCAACTCGCCCCATTGCCGCCGTGACAGGTAAATCTACCTGAGCTCCATGCCGAATCAAGCCGTCCACCGCCTCGAACTCGCCGTGCCCGAGCGCCGCTGCGATGGCACTTTTAGGATCGGCCCCGTAATCGCAGAGCAGGTCGATTAACGGAAGTTGCACGCGGCATTCCCGTGGCACACGGCCCGAGCAGACGAGCCCTAGCGTCTCGTTCAAAGCAGAGGGGTCTCGTTTGGCGCCCGCATCCAGAATGACCCTTGCCACTTCAACAATGTTGTCCGGTAAAGTGCTGTGGCGGATCGGATTCTCCGCCACGAATTCCAACAATGTGGGATTCCGAAAGTAGTTCCCGCCTTCGAACTGGACATGTTGAAGCACCAGGTCAGGATGCTCCGTTAAGTGGGCACGCAAACCCGCTACATCGCCTGAGTCGAGGAGGTCTACCGCTCGGCGAAATGAGGTGTCTTCAATCCGCTCATGCATCGGCAAATTCAGGTTGTCGGCGCGCGCCGGTTTTTCGATGCGCCTTTTCAGTCTCGCCCAGCTCGGAAAGCCGGACTCGCGAGCGATTACGAGCCGTGCATCGCTTAGGGTGAACCGGGTATCGAAAACTTCAGCGTCCGTTGCCTTCGTGAAACGCGGATGAAATTCCCTAATCCGCTGGGTCGCTTGTGGATCGCGCGCAGCAATCGCTTTCAACAAGTCTTTTGCTTGATATTTGAGATGATCGAGATTCGGATTCGATGGGAGGGGCTTGACAGGCATGACGAACTTCCTTTCCTTGATACGCCTGAGTCCGCACTTACAGGCAGAAAGTTAGTTCGGGAAAAACGAAATGTCGCGACCTTAGGTGGACTTCTGTCCTTTCCGCGGACCGGATGCGCCCTGACGCGCAAAATCACTATATCACTGGTTACGATTCCGCGCCCGGGCAGAAAACCTTTACGGAATCACGCGGAACCTCTTTCCACGGCCCAAGCGCAGCACGCCGAAATCCCTCCGGTCTAGCGTGAATATGGTCCCAATCCCTTCGCGGTTTGCCAAGTGTGCGAGCGAAGCATCGGCAAGCTGTATTCCCAAACTCTTGTACTTTACGAGAATCGCGGCGATTCCCGGGAGATCTACCTCGCTCAAAGGGAGCAGATCAAAAGGGCGACCGTTGAACGAGGAGAGGAACCTGCCAACTGCCAAGGGGTGGGCTCGCAAAAGCCAGGCCACCTCGGTCATCACGGGCCAACAAGTCAGGAGCGGGCCCCTAGTAACCTGAAGTTGTTCTATGCACGTTTGATGGTGCTCGTCGGCCTCTGACAAGATAGCCACAATCGGGCCTGTATCGATCAGTACCGGGTGATTCAAGAGCCACCAAAACCAGCGAGATGTTTTCCATTTGTGCTGAGGTCCCGACTCGCTCCGTGCACTGTCCCAATGAGCCCAGCCTTCTTAGCATGTTCGTAAGCAGTGAGAGTTTCGTCCTCGGCTGCGAGCTGTCTCTCTATCGCCCCGCGCACCAGATCGGACTCGGGGGTTCCAGTGCGACGAGCGGCGGCCCTCAACCGCCTGCGTAGTTCAGCGGGAAATCGCACGGTAATGCGCTGGTCCTTCATTGGTTTGTCAGACATTTTATCAGATCTGTCCGCCATGTAGGGATGCGATTTTCTAACGTTTAAAGACTCCTCATCTCGGATAGGGATGTCCGCGCAGAGTGGTAAACGCCCGATAGATCTGCTCCGCAAGCATGGCACGAGCCAATTCATGCGGGAACGTCATAGGCGAGAGCGAGAGCAGCAGATCGGCGCGCGGTTTCCATGCCGGAGGCAGACCCTCATGCCCGCCAACCAGAAATACGATATCGCGCCCATGGCGTTCCGCGTTTTCGATGAGAGCGACGAACTCGGCAGTGTCCATTTGCTTGCCGGAAGGGTCAAGAAAAACTTTCTGCGAAGTCGAATGTTTTTCGAAAATATCGAAGCGGGCCGGCGTAATCTCACGCATTTCACACGCGGAGTATCTTGAGGTCCGCTTCAGAAACTCGGCTGCGATGGCATTCGCGTGCGGATCACGGTTTTTGCCGATATAATAAACGAAAATCTTCATGCCATCTGTGCTATTCCGCGAAGTCGAGATCGGCGGCGGGCAGCACATCGCCTACGCGCGCGATCCAAGCATAAAGAGTCGGCAGAACAAAAATGCTCATGACGAGTGTCGCGCTGAGTCCGCTCGGCAGTACGAAGGAGTGTCGGCGCATTATGAAAAGGCTTCGGCTGTATCCGCTGCAGCGGGCAGCACATCACGATCGCCCGCCATCCAGACGTAAAGGGTAGGCAACAGGAAGATGCTCATCACCAGGGTGGCGACCAGGCCGCCCACGATGACGATGGCGAAAGGTCGCTGCGAATCGGAGCCAATGCCGTGCGAGAGCGCGGCTGGCAATAGCCCGAGAGTGGCCACCAGCATAGTCATCATGATGGGGCGGAGGCGCAAAACAGCGCCTTCGACCGCGGCGTCCTCGACCGAGTTTCCACGGGCGCGAAGCTGGTTTATGTACTCGAGCATAATCACGCCGGTTTGGACCGCGACGCCGAATAGCGCCAGAAAGCCGACGCCCGAAGAGACGCTGAAGTTAGTGTGACTGATGAGCAAGGCCGCGATTCCGCCGATCGGGGCCAGCGCTACGTTGACCATAATCAGCAGGGCCCATTTGAACGAGTGAAACATGGTGTAAAGAATGATGAAGATGCCCAGGACCGTGAGCGGCACGATGATGAGCAGGCGGGCTTGGGCGCGCTTTTCGCTTTCATATTCGCCTTCCCAGTCGATGTGATAGCCGCGCGGCAGTTGCACTTTCGCATTCACTTTCGCCATGGCATCTTCGACCGCGCCGCCCAGGTCGCGTCCGCGCACGCTATATTTAATAGCGACATAGCGCTGATTGCCTTCGCGATAGATTTCCGAGCCGCCATCCTGTTCCTGCACGTCGCAGAGCTGGGCAAGCGAAACGCGCTCGCCGGTGGGCGCCAGCATGCGAATGTTCTCGATGGCTTCCCGAGTGGTGCGGTACGGAGCTAAATAGCGCATGACCAAGTCGTATCGGGCTTCGCCCTGCAAGACCTGCGTGAGGGCGTTGCCGCCCACCGCGGTTTGGATGGCATCCTGCACGTCGGCGACGTTGATCTGGTAGCGGGCGGCCTGGCGGCGGTCGACCGCCAAGTTCAGATTGGGCTGGCCAAGCGCGCGAAGGACGCCCAAGTCCTCAATACCCTTGACCCCGCGCATAATATTGACAATCTGATCGGCCTTGTCCTCGAGGATCTTTAAATCGTCGCCATAGATTTTCGTGGCGAGCTGTCCCTTGACGCCGCTGACAGCTTCCTCCATGTTGTCGGAAATGGGCTGCGAGAAATTCCAGAGGACGCCAGGCGTCTTTTCGAGCTCGTGGTTCATAGCGGCGATGAGCTCTTCTTTGTTTTGGTGAAAGGCGGGGCGCCATTGTTCTTTGGGCTTCAGGTCAACGAAATATTCAGTGTTGAAGAAGCCCGTGGTATCCGTTCCGTCGTCCGGGCGACCTACTTGACTAGTGCATTGCGTGACCTCAGGCCAGGAGCAGAGCAGAATTCGGGCCTGGTTCGCGAAGCGGATGCCCTCGCTGGGCCCGGTGCTGGGCGCGAGAGTACCACGCACCCACAATGTGCCTTCATCCAAATGCGGGAGAAACTCCGAACCGATGGTGCTGCCGAGCCAGAGCGCACCCACCAGGACGGAGAACGCTACCCCGACTGTGACGAAACGCATGCGGATAGCGAATCTGACAGCGCGGCGATATTGGACCTTCAGCCACTCCATGACCGGGTTGTGCCACTCACGGGCGCCCTTGCGGAAGAAGAGGCTGGAGAGAACCGGAGCGATCAGTACGGAGAACAGCAGTGCCCCCAGAAGGGCGAAGGCGACGGTCCAGGCCATGGGTTTGAACAAACGGCCTTCCACGCGCTGCAAGGTAAATATCGGCAGGTACGCCGTGATGATGATAGCGATGGCGTAGAACACCGGGCGCTCGACTTCGTGCGCCGCGTCGAAAATCTTCTGTTTTGTAGTTCTGCTATCGGTTTCGCGCTTGCCCAGGTGCCGCACGATGTTCTCGACCATGACAACCGCGCCGTCCACCACCATGCCGAAATCGAGCGCGCCCAAAGACAACAGGTTGGCGGGAATGCCTTTGAGATTAAGACAGGTGGCGGCAAACAGGAGCGAGAACGGAATGGTGAGGGCGACGATGAGGGCTCCCCGGATATTGCCCAGAAAGAGAAATAGGATAATGACGACCAGGACGATGCCTTCCGTCAGGTTATGCAGAACGGTGTGAGTGGTGAAGTGCACCAGGTCGCTGCGATCGAGGAATGGGATCAGTTTCACGCCCGTAGGCAGAGTGTAGTCGTTCAACGCGGCTACTTTTTTGTGAAGTCCCTCGAGCGCTGTATCGGCGTCGGCCCCTTTGCGCAGGAGCGCGATGCCTGAAACGACGTCGGGTTCGTCGACGATCGTTCCATCCGGAAGATGCGTGGAGCGGGCGAACTGGCCGAGGCGAATCTTTGGCCCCTGCGCAACAACCGCAATATCTTTCACCCGGAGCGGCGTACCGTTTTTGGTCGAGATGACGGTGTTCTCGATATCACGGACGGTTCTTACCAGGCCTACTTCGCGGACGTTGATCTGCTGTAATCCCGCTTCGATGAAGCTGCCGCCGGCATTGGCGTTGTTGTTGGACAATTGTTGCTCGACCTGCGAAAGGCCGAGCCCGTAGGAGACCAGTTTGTTAGGATCGATGCGCACCTGATATTCGCGCGTGGGACCGCCGAAGCTGGCGACGTCGACGATATTCGGGACAGCCTTCAAATTCTTTTCGACGACCCAGTCTTCAATCGACTTCAGCTCCATCACGTCGTAGGCCGGATTGGTGCTGCGCAGGGTAAAGAAGTAGATTTGGCCCACCGGGCTCCAGTCGGTGCCCATTTGCGGCACGACGCCAGGCGGAAGAGTAACTTGCGAGAGCCGTTCGAGGACACGCTCGCGGTTCCAGGCGTTGCTCTCTTCGTCGTCGAAGATGAGCTTCAAATCGGAGAGACCGAAGAGCGAGAAGGAGCGCAGATGGTCGACATGGGGGATGCCGTTCATCACGATTTCAAGCGGAATCGTGACCTGCTGCTCGATCTGTTCGGCGGAGATCCCCGGCCACTGGGTGATGACTTCAACGTAGTTGTTGGCGACGTCGGGATAGGCTTCGACGGGAAGCTGATGAAACGAAATCGCGCCCCAGGCAAACAATAAAATCGCAAGCGCCAGTACGAGAATGCGGTTCCGAAGAGCGAAATCGACGAGCCTGCCGATCATTTCGCGCTACTGCTCCACCGTGTTTTGCAAAACAAGGGCGTCGGCAACCACTTGCCGGCCGGGCATTAGTCCGCTGACGATTTCTTGCATGTTGCCCGGAAGCATGTCTCCGGCGACCACCTCCTGGCGACGGAAATGCCCGTTGCCAAGTGAAGAGTAAACCCAATCGCGGTCGTGAAGGTGCAGGATCGCGGTAGCCGGCACCATGGCATGAAGTTGCTTGTTCTTTCCGTGGAACGTCGCGGTCGCAAACATGCCGATGCTGATGATGCCGGAATTGTCGACTTGAATGCGGACCTTCGCGGTGCGTATGCTGGGATCGAGAATGGGCAGGATCTCGCTGATGCGCCCTTTTAGAATCCTGCTGGGATAGGCGTTCAAACGAATGTCTGCAAACTCGCCAATGTGAACTTGGGCCAAATCGTTTTCGTAGACGTCGCAGATGACCCAGACATGGGACAGATCGGAGATGGTGAATGGATTGGGAGCGGTCAACGCCTGGACGCCCGAATACATGGTGATCTGCTGGTCAGTGATGACGCCGGAGGTGGGCGCGAAGACGGAGACGGTTCCGTCCGGATGATCGGGCGAAGCGCCCAACACGTGAAGGCGTTCGTCGGTGGTTTGGACCGTTACCATGGCATCGGCTTCGGCGTTCTGGGCAGTTTCGAGCCCGCTTTTCGGAATGGCTCCGTGCTCGAATAGGATCTGCGCACGATCAAGTTGAGTTTTGGTTAGTTTTTCATTGGCGACTGCCTGCCGGTAGTCGGAGAAAGCGCCGGATATATCGGTGCTTCGGAGCTTAAACAATAGTTGTCCTTTTTTCACGCGATCTCCGAGGCGCGCGTCGATTTCGACCACTCGGCCCGAAGCCAACGAGATTACCGGGACGTTGCGCGACACGTCTGGATTCACCACGCCCGTCACGTTGAGCGCTGGAGCGGCTTCATGCTCGCCGGCCGTCGCCAAAGGGAACTGCTCGGGGTGGTCCACCTTGAAATTGTTGGCGTCCATCGCGGGGACGACGGCGGCCCGTGTAGGACCAGTCCCCGAGTCCGCGCTCTCCTGAGCTGTCACTTTGCGGTCGCACGCGCTAATGAGAAAAAGCAAAATCAGACACAAAGCGGTTTGCAAAAATAGCGAACGGTTCATCGCAACACCTCCCGCCCCGTGGCAAGATTCATTTGGGCCGCGGCGGTTAAATAGGAGCCGATTAGATTTAGGTAAGCCAGCCGGGTATCGCGATAGGATTTCTCGCCATCCAGATAATCCAACAAAGAAGCGCCGCCGTGCTGATAGGAAAACGATACTTTGTCTCGGACTTGGGTCGCCAATCCCATATACTTATCCCGGTACGGCTTCAATAAATTCACGCTAGCGACCAGAGTGTAGTAGGCGGAATCGACATCGTTGAACACTTGCGCCTTGGCCGCGTCCCGAAGTTGCTCGCTGCGGCCGATATCGATTCTGGTCCGGGCCTTCTCGCCCTGATTGCGGTCGAAGATGCGCAGCGGAATCGTGACGCTGAGGCCAAAGTAAGCCGGGATGGGAGGGTTGCGCGCGAAATCTACACTGAAGGTCGGGTCGGTCGAGCCATTGGCTACCGCGAGCTGGTAGTTCGTCCTGGCCAACTCCACACCTTGGATGGCGGCCTTTAAGTCGGGCCGCGTTTCGAGCGCCGTGTTGCGAAACTCTTCGAGAGACATTAGCTTGTCACTAAAGTCGAAAGGCCCCGTGACATCGAAGCTTTCCACCGGTGTGCGATCGTTTAACAACTGCAAGAGCTGGATCTTGTTGGTTCGAAGATTCACCACCGCGGTCTCGTAATCGGACTCGAATTGCACGCGTTGTAGCTCAAGACGATCGAGATCGACTTCGGCGAGGTCGCCTGCTTTGAACCGGGTGCGATTCACGGCAAGCTCGCGGTCCCAATACTCCAAATTCTCCTTCGCGTTCTCCCGCACCGCTTTAGCCTGCAACACTTGAACGAAAGCGTTTCGGAGCGTGAACATAAGGTTGCGCTCCTGATCGGAATACTGCGAGACTGTAACTGCGGTGGTCTGCCTTGCACTGAGCAGCCGTAGCTCGCGCTTGTGCTGACGCTCGTGCAAATAGCTGATCGAACCGGAAGGAAGAGCATAAGCAAAGGGACTGTACGCGTTTGAGCCGCCAGTGGGCGGCGGTTGAGTTGTAAATGGATTGATCTGATCGATAGTCCCTGTCACATCCGGGTTTGGGCGAAGATTTGCTGTTATCTCCTCGGCGCGCGATTCGTCGATGTTAAGTTGCCCGGCTTTGAGAGTGGGGTTCGTCTCTTCGAACTTGGTCCTAATTTGTTCCCATGTGTAGGCGGTCTGCGCCCGCGCGCCAATTTGTAAACAACCAATTACAACCGCAAACGCAAGGGGACGCGCTAGGTCACGTGGAATGCGCGGGCCTTGAAATTTGTACTGGCTTTTGGCTTCTGCACGAATCAAAGAAACCTAAAATATAACAAGCGACGACCCTTGGGCGGAGCCTATCTTTCGGACAGGTCGCCGCTATCTTCCAGCGCTACCTGATTTTTGCGGCATTCAAATTCCTACAATTAGTTTAGGAACCGGAAAACGTGCTGGGGTCTGGGAACAAGTCAAGGTTTACAGTTCTGGCAAAAGCAGCTCTGTTAATCGCCGTAATCGCGATCATAGACTGGCAAGTCGACCTGAATATCTCGTTCGGTTTCCTATACCTGTTCCCAATTCTGCTGCTCGGAACAATTTGTTCGGCTTGGCAAATTCTGCTGACAGCCTTGTTTTGCACCGTGCTGGCGGATACACTCGATCCGTTCCCGTTTTCGCTGGCCGTTCTCCCGCAGGACCTGCTGGTCTTTATCGCGCTTTCCGGCGTGGGCTTGTTTTCGCATCAGGTTGCGAGAAGGAGGCGCGCGGAAGCAGAGAATCTAAGACGCATCGAGAACGAATCGGCCGCGCGCCGCGAAGCAGAAGAGCAACTGGAATTTCTGATTGACAGCAGCCCTGCAGCAATCGTCACCATGAACGCGGCTGGAGATATTATGCTGGCCAATCCGGCCGCACACCGGATCTTCGGAATGACAAACGAGTTTCTGGCAGGTAAGAACATCGGCTCGCTTGTACCGGCGCTCGGGCATGCCACATCGACCGGGAACGTCATACAAAGATTTCGAACCGAAATGCAGTGCCGCGGCCAAAGAGCGAACGGCGAAATGTTTCTGGCTAACGTATTCTTCTCGACGTACCAGACGCGCACGGGGCCACGGCTTGCAGCCCTGATCGTAGATGCGTCGGAAGACCTGCGCGAGCGTGAAGAATCTAGCATGCAGCAGGTTCTCGCCGGATCGCGGATACTTGCCGGCGCTGTTTCCCACGAAATTCGCAATGTGTGCGGAGCAATCTCGGTCATTCATGAAAACCTGATGCGCAGCGGCGCTTTGAATGCCAATAAAGATTTCGAAGCTCTCGGGTCTTTGGTCGAGGCGCTTGGCCGCATTGCTTCGCTCGAGCTGCGGCGGAGCAGTAATGTCGTTGAGGCTGTGGCCGTCGATCTGCGCGAGATTCTGGACGACCTTAGAATTGTTCTCGAGCTGTACTGCGAGGAAGCAGGTATCACCTTGCTGTGGCATATCCCCGACGGATTGCCGCTAGTTTGGGCCGATCGCCACGGACTGCTTCAGGTTCTGTTGAACCTAGCGAAGAACAGCGAGCGCGCAATCGCAAAATCGAGCGTAAAGGAAATCTGCTTCTGCGTGACGGTTTCAGCCGGCGAGGTAACGATTCGAGTCACCGATACCGGACCAGGTATCGCCACCTTGGACAAACTCTTCCAGCCTTTTCAAAAAGGCGCGGATTCAACCGGATTGGGTCTATATCTTTCCAGGGCCTTCATGCGGTCGTTTCGGGGCGATCTCCGGCACGATCCTGAGTCGCCGGGCTGCTCTTTCATGATCGATTTGCTTCGGGCCGATCTCCACGAGGACAGGCGCATCCGGGCGGAGGAAAATGCAGCGCACACGCCTTCTGTTGCTTGACGATCACGCGCTGTTTCGAGACAGCTTGGGCCGCCTTCTTGAATCGGAGCGGGATTTCGAGATCGTCGCCCGTTGCGGGACCAGCGCGGAAGCGCTTGCGGAACTCCGCCGAAGACAGGTCGACGTGGTTCTGCTCGATTTCGATTTGGGCGAGGACCACGGAAATTCATTTCTGGCTTCCGCCCGCCGGGAAGGTTTTGAGGGTAAGGTCCTGATTGTAACGGCAGGCATGAGCGAGAGCGATTCCTCGCTTGCATTACAGCGCGGGGCGTCGGGTATATTTCTAAAGCACGATTCGCCTATTACATTGGCTCAGGCCATCCGGCTGGTGGCAGGCGGGGGAACCTGGCTCGATTCGAAGCTTGTCCAGAGCATCGCCTCGAAAGCCGGGCGGCGCGAAGAATCGAGTTCCCGGAAAGCGCTCACCTCGCGGGAACAGCAAGTTCTCGAAGGCATCTTTGAAGGACTAACGAACAAAGAGATTGCGGGCCGTGTCGGAGTGTCGGAAAGCGCGATTAAGGCCACTCTGCAGCAGCTATTCGAGAAGCTGCATGTGCGTACCCGCAGCCAGCTCGTCAGAGTCGCTCTCGAGGGCTCGTACCTGGCGCGTTCGTAACTTTTCCGATAATTGGGTAGCTTGTAACTGTCCGGGTTTTATGAGGGAGCGCTCAATCGTCGGATGCGGAGTTCTGCTGGTTCTCGCGATCGTTGTGGGACCAATCTACACGGTCGCGCTGACCACGCACACGCCTCTCTTTCGAGATGTGACCACCCGCTCTGGCATCCGCTTCGTGCACCGTTCAAGCCCGACTTCACACAAATATTTGATTGAATCCATGGGCAGCGGTGTCGCGGCGTTCGACTACAACGGCGATGGCAAGCTCGACCTGTTTTTTGTCAATGGAGCCGCGCTCAACGATCCGATGCCGCCCGGGAAGGAACCCGACAAAAGCGCCCCGGAATACTGGAATCGCCTGTACCGCAATAACGGCGACGGAACCTTCACTGACGTAACCATTCAGGCAGGACTCGAAGGGAAGGGCTACGGCATGGGTGTCGCTGTGGGCGATTACGATAACGACGGCCGCGAGGATTTGTATGTGACAAATCTCGGTCGCAACATTCTCTATCACAACAATGGCGACGGAACTTTTACCGATGTGACTGCTGCGGCGGGCGTCGCCGGAAGCGGTTGGTCGACCGGAGCGCTCTTCATTGATTACGATCGCGACGGTCTGCTCGACCTGATCGTCTCGCGGTACGTGAAGTGGGATTTTTCGATGGATATCTTTTGCGGGTCGCACGAGCCCGGCCATCGCGCCTACTGTCATCCCGACCAATTTCAGCCAATTACCTATATGGTCTTCCACAACAAGGGCGGCGGCAAATTTGAGGACGCGACCGAACAGACCCATCTCTCGCGTTATCCGGGCAAAGGTCTTGGCATTGCTATGAACGATTTCGACCGCGACGGCTGGCCCGACGTGTTTGTGGCTAACGATTCGGTCCCGGAACAGCTGTTTCGGAACAGAGGAGACGGCACGTTTGAAGATGTGGCGACGGAGAAGGGCGCAGCTTACGATTCCGATGGCCGCACATTTGCAGGCATGGGGGTGGATTTCGCCGACTATGACAACGATGGCTGGCCCGACATTTTTGTGAACGCGCTGGCCCGCGAACGCTACGCCCTGTTTCACAACGTTAAGGGCTCGTTCGATTATGTATCCGATTCGTCCGGCATCGCTCGAGCAAGCGTTCTGCACTCCGGCTGGGGCACGAAATTTATCGACTACGACAACGACGGATGGAAGGATTTGTTTGTGGGGCAGGGTCACGTGATGGACAATATTCAGCTGACGCAGCCGGAAGTGCGCTATCTCGAGCCGCCGCTCCTATTGCACAACGATCGCGGCCAGTTTAGCGATGCCTCCAGCATCGCGGGTCCGGCATTCGCAACTCCCCGAGCGGTTCGTGGAGTGGCGTTCGGCGGCCTCGACAACGACGGGCGCGTAGATATCATGATGAATTGCGACAACGGTGCTCCGTTAATTCTCAAGAATGAAGCGCTGAATGGAAATCACTGGATTATCGTGAGTACGCACGGAACCGTGAGCAACCGCGACGGCATCGGTGCGGCGATTCATTTGGTCGGCGACTCGGGATTGAATCAATACGCCATGGTGACGACGGCATCAAGTTACTTGTCGGCGAGCGATAAGCGCGTCTATTTCGGCCTCGGTGCCGGCCGCCTCATCAAGTCGATCGACATCGCTTGGCCTTCTGGTAAGAAGCAGCACATCGGCGAGACAAAGGCCGATCACATCCTGGACGTGACCGAGCCACGCTGAAGCGCCGTTAGCCTAACTGTCCGAGCGATCACTGGACGGTGGCAGATCATCGCTTTTGGTGGCCGCCTCTTCGGGACCCTTGCGCAGACAACCCAAAACGATCGTCCGCGCCACCACAGCCCCTGGTCAACTTGTCCGGTTAATTCTCGGACAGTAGACTAACCGCTAATGCCAACGTAACGGAAGCCCTGCTTCGAAAGCTCTTCACGATTGAGCACCAGCCTGCCGTCGAGGATAATGCGAGTCCGCATCAGCGACCCAAGCTTCTGCCAATCAAGCTCCCGGTACTCTGTCCATTCCGTCACAAGAATCGCCGCGTCGCAATCTTCGAGCACCTGTTCCACTTTGTCACAGAGGTGGACGCCTAGAGAACCGTATTCACGCTTAAAACGGTCCATCGCAATCGGATCGTGAGCGTGTACACGAGCGCCGCGCTCAATCAAACGCTGCGCGATCTCCACTGCCGGAGCCTCCCGCAAGTCATCCGTATTTGGTTTAAAAGCCAGGCCCAGCAGCGCGATGGTTTTGCCCTTCAGGATTTTGACTTCCTGCAGCAGCTTCTCCAGAATCCGGTCGCGCTGATGCTGATTCATCCATCGGGCCGCTTCCACAATCGGCATGGTCAGTCCATATTCGCGTCCGGTCGCGACGAGCGCCGCGGTATCTTTTCCAAAGCACGATCCGCCCCACCCTAAGCCCGCGCTTAGGAATCGCGAACCAATTCGGGAATCGAGGCCGATTCCGCGGGCGACCTCCGTTATGTTCGCGCCGACTCGTTCTGCAAGCTGTCCGATTTCGTTGATGAAACTGATCTTCAACGCGAGAAACGCATTGGCCGCGTATTTGATGAGCTCTGCCGACGCGAGATCGGTCGATACCAGCGGTACTGCGCCCTTTTCCTCGGGCCGCGGCAGGTAAGTCGGCGCGGCAAAGGTCTGATCGAGAATGGGGCGATACAGCGTGTACAACACCTCGAGCGCATGTGTTTCATCAGAGCCGATGACAATTCGATCCGGATATAGACTGTCGCCGATCGCCGCACCTTCCCGAAGGAATTCAGGGTTCGAAGCGACTGCAAACAACCCGTTCACCTTTTTCCCATGACGGCCCTCAAGCGAGTGGCGGATTATGGACCCAACCCAATTGCCACTCCCGATCGGAACAGTCGACTTATTGACAACCACCGTAAACTCGCGGCCCAAATGTTCACCGACACACGTGGCTGCCTGCGACAAATACTCGAGATTTGGATTTCCCGACGGAGTGGGCGGCGTCCCAACTGCAATGAAAATCACTTGCGCCCAGGGAATTGCTTCCGCGTACGATGTAGTGAACCGCAATCTCTCCGACGACTCGAGGATGAAGGTATCCAGGTGTGGTTCATAAATAGGAACCCGCCCTGCCTTCAGAGCTTCAATCTTTGCGGCGTCCGTATCTAAACAGGTAACAGAATGACCGATGTAGGCCAGACAGACACCGGTTGTTAATCCGACGTATCCAGTTCCGATAATGGCGACGTTCATGTTTTGGGTATGACGCGTGGGAACGCGTCACCTTTCATAGTAGTGTGTAAATGCGGCGAAATTTCTGCCCGGCGGCCGTTAATAGTTGGCAATTTTGAGACCAAACGCATGTCTCCGGCCTTCTACCCCGCCTGAACCCGGCCGAAAGTCACTCGCCCTTTATAATTAAGACTTTCGGGGAGTTTTCTTACTTGGCACTAGAGGATGACCTTCTGCGGCAGCGCTTTGATCGCGTTTCGCGCATCGCCCAGCTCGGATTCCGTCCTTATGGACAGGCCTTCGACTTTTCTCATACCATTCCGCAGATTCTTGCCTCTTACGGCTCCAAGTCCGCCGAGGAACTGGATGGATCGGTTCGCGTGCGTGTTGCAGGTCGAATTCAGACCCTGCGGCGAATGGGGAAAGCTGGATTCGCTCATGTGGCCCAGGATGGCGAGCGCTTGCAAGTCTATATCAAGAAAGACGCGCTTCCGGAGAAGGAATACGAACTCTATCAGGGGCTCGACGTCGGCGACATCATCGGCGTGGAAGGATATCTGTTTCGCACCCGCACCGGCGAGCTAAGCGTGCACGCCGAACACTTAACGTTTCTCTCGAAGATTCTTTTGAATTTGCCCGAAAAGTGGCACGGCCTCGAGGATGTGGAAATACGCTACCGGCAGCGCTATCTCGATCTCATCGCGAACCCCGAGGTCCGAAAGGTTTTTGTCACTCGCGCAAAGATCATCCAATCGCTCCGGGCGCAACTGATATCCCGCGGCTTCATCGAAGTCGAGACGCCGATGATGCAGCCGCTGTACGGAGGCGCAACGGCGCGCCCCTTTGTGACGCACCACAACACGTTCGACATTGACCTCTTCTTGCGCATCGCGCCCGAACTGTATTTGAAAAGGCTGGTTGCGGGCGGCCTCGAACGCGTCTTCGAGATTAATCGCAACTTTCGCAACGAAGGCATCGACACTCAACACAATCCTGAATTCACGATGCTTGAGTTCTATCAAGCCTACACCGACTACCGCGGCCTGATGGATCTCTCGATCGAATTGCTCGAGCAGACGGCCATAGACGCAACCGGCGCTGCCGCGGTTCAGTTTGAAGGCAGGACCATCGATTTCTCGAACTTCCGCCGCTTTTCGATGCGCGAAGCGGTGATTGAGTTCTGGCCGGACGGCGATAAACCAAGTCTTGACCAAATCAAGGATCCGGATTGGCTGAAGATTCATTCGTCGCAGCTGTCAGCCGGCTTGCGGCTGACCGACCTTTTCGAGCGCTACGTCGAGGAGCATCTTTTCGAACCCACCATCATCTACGACTATCCAGTCGAGACATCGCCTCTTTCAAAGAACAAGCCGGAAGAACCGGAATTTGTGGAGCGATTTGAAATTTATGCAGGCGGAATGGAGATCGGCAATGCCTACACGGAGCTGAATGACCCGCAGGAACAGCGGCGGCGTTTTGAAATGCAGCTTGCTCAAAAAGAGAAGGGCAATGAAGAGGCTCACGTTATGGATGAAGACTACGTGCGCGCCTTGTGCTACGGCATGCCCCCAACAGCCGGCGAAGGCATCGGCGTCGACCGGCTCGCCATGGTACTGACCAACTCGCGATCCATTCGCGATGTGATCCTCTTTCCGCTTCTCAGGCCCGAAGGCGAAATCGGCATTGCGGACCGCCTTCGAAAGCTCGAACATGAACACGTTTGAGTGGATCGTGGCCCTGCGCTATCTAAAGGCCAAGCGCAAGCAAACGGTCATCTCGATCATCACCATCATTTCCATACTCGGCGTTGTCGCCGGAGTCATGGCGCTCATCATCGCCCTAGCGGTCAATGATGGGTTTCAATCCACCCTGCAATCGAGCCTCCTAAGCGCGACTGCCCACATTAGCATTCTCGAACGCAATCCGGCCTACGGCATCGACAACTGGGAACAACTGATTCCAAAGCTGAGGAGCCTTCCTCATGTCGTCGCCGCGACTCCGGGGTTGTATGGACAGGTCGCCATCAAGGGAACCATTCTTGGCTCGGGCGCCGTGCTCAAGGGGGTTCCCGTGGGATCGAACGTGCCGGTTCCCGATCTGCTGAAGCATCTCCGGCAAGGCTCGCTCTTGGGCCTCGAGCAGAAATCCGCGCTGCCTGGCATTATCGTCGGCTCGCGCCTTGCCGAACAAGCCGGTCTTCTTGTTGGCGCCCAGGCAACCGTTATTAGCTATCAGGGGGAACTCACGCCTTTCGGCGCCGTGCCAAGTGCGTTCCGGTTTCAGGTCGCAGGCATTTTTGAAAGCGGACTCTATGATCTCGATTCAACCTGGGCCTTCGTCGCCCTGCCCGAGGCGCAACGAGTTCTCGACCTAAACGATGTTGTTAATACGATCGAGGTGCGAATCGACGATATTTTCAAGGCTCCCCAAGTCGCGGCTGCCATCCAAAAGCTGATTGGCACGCGCCTCGTCGCGACAACCTGGATGGATCAAAACCGCGCGCTGTTGAACGCTCTCAGGCTCGAAAAGACAGTTAGTGTCATAACAGTTGGATTGATCCAGTTGGTTGCTGCGCTCAATATCCTGGTGGTTCTGGTGATGCTTGTCATGGAGAAGAATCGGGACATTGCCATCCTTATGGCGATGGGCGCGAGGCGCGCCCAGATTCAGCGTGTATTCGTCATTCAGGGTTTAGTCATCAGCAGCATTGGCTGTGCGCTAGGACTCGCGGCGGGCTATGTTACTTGTTTTTTCTTTAACCGTTACCGTCTGCTGAAGCTTGACGAATCCATCTATGCTCTAAGCTACGTCCCTTTTCATAGCCGCTGGACCGATGGCATCTGGGTTACCGCGGCCGTCCTCGCCGTCAGCCTTCTGGCCACGCTGCACCCGTCCAGAAATGCGGCGCGCATCGATCCGGCGGAAGGATTACGATACGAATGACCCCGGTTCGTTCAGATAAGACCGGCAGCGAGATCGTAACAAGACAAGCTAACGCGCGAGAACGCGATTCGCTCCTCGACCGGATCACGAGCCATTATCAGCTCATCGTAATCGTCGTCGCCGCGCTCATTTACCTGGTTTGCGCCCTCAGCCCGCCGTCCCTGATGGACGATGTTGATTCCGTGCAGGCCAGCATCTCCCGATCCATGCTCAAAACCGGCGATTGGGTAACGCCGCGACTCGATGGCATCAAGTATCTTGAAAAGCCTCCGCTGAAGTATTGGCTGATGGCGGCTGCTTTCAAGGTGTTCGGCGATTCGGACATATCGGCGCGCCTGCCAATGACGATTTTCGCAATTCTGCTCTGCTGGCTGACAGCGCGGATGACGGCATGGGCTTTTGGCAAACGGACGGGCCTGCTCGCCGGACTCCTTTTGGCGACTTCGCTCGGCTTGTTTCTCTTCACCCGCGTTCTCATCTCGGATGTCGCACTTACTTTCACCATCGCGCTTGCAATCTGGGCGTTCTTGCGCGCCCTGGACAAAGATGAGACTCGGCCCCGTTTATGGGCTCTCATTTTTGGGGCGAGCGTAGGCGTCGGTGTGTTGTTCAAAGGCCTGATTGCTGCACTTTTCCCGATTGGCACTGCATTTTTGTATCTGATTTTTACTGGACAACTCTCAAACCGCGAAACATGGTGGCGCCTGATACCCATTCGCAGCGCCTTGTTGGCTCTTGCCATTGCTGCGCCCTGGCACATTCTTGCCACGTTGAGGAATCCGCCTTACTTCTATGTCAGTCTTCACAGCGGGCCCGGCGAGTATCACGGCTTTTTTTGGTTTTACTTTTTCAACGAGCACATTCTGAGATTTTTTAACAGGCGCTACCCGCATGATTACGACACCGTTTCGCGCCCATTGTTTTGGCTTCTGCATTTTGCCTGGTTCTTCCCCTCGAGCATCTATCTTGCGGGAACATTCAAGCTGGGCTATCGCGGAACTGACCGGGCGTCGCGCACGAGATTAATGTCGCTGTGCTGGATCGGCTTCGTGATGCTGTTTTTTAGCTTCTCGTCCACGCAGGAATACTACTCGATGCCATGCTATCCGGCAATCGCAGTTTTGATCGCCTGCGCGATGGTATGGACTGATAGCTGGGTCGTGCGCGCAAGAAGAATCGGCGAGAACGTTCTCGGTGGAATCTGTGCTCTCGCGGTCGGCATCATCGGCTTTCTGCTCGCGCGCGTCTGGAATCTAGCCACGCCTGGCGACATCTCGCAGGCGCTCTTTGTGCGCCCGGAAGCCTATTACACGCTATCGATGGGACATATGGGCGATTTAACCGTGTCCTCGCTCGCCTATCTTCGGCCCCCGTTAGTATTGGCTGGGATCGCTTGCCTTGCTGGATTGTCGGTCCTATGGCTCAAGCCGTCACGGCGTTTCATTGGGCCGGTTGTCATGATGGTGCTGTTCTTCAACGCCGCGCGGCTCGCGATGATTACTTTCGATCCGTATCTCTCTTCAAGACCGCTGGCAAACGCTCTTCTTCACACCCCACACAGTCGGCTGATTGTCGACAACCAATACTATACATTTGCCTCAGTGTTCTATTACGCGAACACCAAAGCGCTATTGCTAAACGGCCGCGTCAACAACCTCGAGTATGGCTCGAATGCGCCCGATGCACCGCATGTGTTCATCACGGATGCCGATCTGCCCTCGCTCTGGCAGCAGGATCAGCGGTGGTATTTGCTGGTCGAGAAAGCGCGGCTTCAGCCAATCGAGAATCTTTTGGGTGCCGGTCGCGTGTTTGTAATTCGAGAAAGCGGCGGGAAGTATCTCGTGACCAATAAACCCGTAACGGAAGAAGGTTAGCCAGTCTATTTAGCTGGAGGCTGATAAGCGAAGTCCCAGATACGAAGGTCCGATTCTTCCCCGACGAATTCGACCAGCCCATACTCGCCGGGCGATAGCGGTTTTTCCGGCCAGACTTTATAAAGGCCGGTCATCAGTTCACGCTGAAATACGGGAATCTGTTTCGTATTCTCGATATTTTCATTTGTGACAGGCGCGATGGCGACATCCTCGACAATCCGCACGCCATTCCGCGGCGTGAGCTGGATAATGCCGAACTTGTCCTCCTGCTCGAGCCGCAGGTAAAACTCCGGCAAGTCCTGATGTACGACAAATGTCGCATGCTCGCCTTTAAGCTGCACTGTCGCCTTGCCCGCAACAACCGGAATGGGTGTAATTTTCTGCAGAACAGATCGCTTCTTGTCTTTCACGAAGGTAGATTCAGCGTATTCAAGAGTCTTTACCTGGTTGTTGTCCACAAAGTAGGCGCCTGGGTTCATCGGAATGCGCTCCATCTCTTTCCGCTGAGCCCGCTCGAGTTTTTCTTCCTCGTCTTCGAGTTTCGCGTCGTGCTGCACAATCTGCGCCGTCCGCTGCCGTTCCGCCTCCGTCTTTTGCAGGTCGCACAGAGACACCGGAATCTCTTCCCATTGGCCGCGCTCCGTGCTGTAGTAATGAACGCGGTCACCTTCGACCTTGTACTCACGAACAACCTGGTAATCGCCGTCCTTCAGATACAGCTTGAACGTGCTGGCCAGGAGAAGAGTAGCGGCGAAGAAGAGCAGTACAACAACCCGCACGCCATTCATTTTACTGCTTCGAAGCTGGACTGCGGCTCGAAGGTTGAGAGCCGCGGTCCAATGAGGCCGCGATCATGTGATCGCGGAAATAGGCTGCCTGCCGGAGGCGGTCGAAGCCGCAGCACACATCAATTCCGTGTTAAACCCGCGCGTACGGGGAAGACGTGAAAACAGTGACAAAATGGTGGGAGCGCTCCATCAGAGAGGAAGCCGATGATTACGATCAGCGTCGAGAACGGCCGAACGGTGACGCGAGTGGTTCGCCAGGGCAAGGAATGGACGGGGAACTGGGACCAGATGCTCTGCGACGACCGCCCAATCAACGAGGTCCTCGGTATCGAAGTGGCCGACTCTTCCCCGACGACGCCGGACGACAAGACTCTCTCTTTGGCAACGCCGAAAACGAAGACGTAGCCAACACTGCGGCGCGCGACCGCCTCGAAGGCGAACGCCTCACCGCCCAGATCAACTCGCCCCTTACGCGCGAGGAGCAACTCAAAAAACTCAAGCGCTCGAAGGAGCAGCCGCAAAGCAGCCTCTTCGAAGACAACAGCGAGAAGAATCCGCAACGGTCGCTATTTCTCGGCTCGGGCCTCGGCGCGATGCAGCCCTACGTCCAGCGGCTCCTGAAGCACGGTGTCACGCCCACGGCGAAGCAGGCCGCCGAGCTGCTGAAGCTCTCGAAAGGCGATATCAGTGGCAGGCGCTTCAATGAGGCCGCGATCATGTGATCGCGGAAATTGGACGTGCTCGCTCTTGAGCATTGGTTCCGCATCGCTTCAATGAGGCCGCGATCATGTGATCGCGGAAATGGCTTACCTTCCTAACGTGCCCAGCCCGGTAAAGCAGCTTCAATGAGGCCGCGATCATGTGATCGCGGAAATATTGCTGAGACGATGAACTCACGTTACCGTAACAAGCTTCAATGAGGCCGCGATCATGTGATCGCGGAAATAGCTGCCCCACTATCCTATTCAATTTTCAAATACCTGCGAAGCCGTTTTCGAGCGGCTGTCATTATTGAGCGCTCGTCTGACACGATCCAGTTCGTCTTGACGCCTAAGTCCCACATCCGCTTGCACTTGACCACCCGCGAGCGCCTCCCGTCTTTCCTTCATCAGCTCACCTCTCGCGCCCTACCGCGTGACGAATACCGGGTACTTTGCGACTTCGCCATCCAAAACCTTTGCCAGCAGCCGCACCTGCACTTCGAGCAGCCGACGGTAACTTAAACGATAGCCGAAAATCGGATGCGTGACCAGCGTATCCATTCGCAGCTCATAGGCCCGATAAAAAGCCTTGCGTCCTTCGCCAGTCAGCGCCACGCCACCGCCAGCGAATACGAAATCTCGCTCCGAAACCATTCTTGTATTAATGGCCGTGATCACCGCGGAATCCACGATGAGGGGACGGAACGGCTCCATCAGGTCCAGCGCAAGCGCCGGACGCCCAAATCGTGGCTGATGATAAAAGCCCATCATCGGATCGAAGCCAGTGGCATAGCAGGCAATGGTCAGATCCTTTGCCAGCAGACTGTAGCCGAGCGATAACAGCGCATTGACAGCATCGCGCGGCGGTCGTCGATTTCGTCCGGCGAAATCGAACCGGAACGCCGACGGCAGTTCTTCGTCCGAATCCGTCTTCAGCAATCCTGGAAAGGCGCCCAAAATAAAGCCGGGCCGCATTGCCTTCCAGCCCAAGCAGAGTCTCGAGCGATGTGCACTCATCCGCCCTGGCCGCCATATCCTTCAGCTCGCCCAGGGTGTTCGCATTGGGCTCAATATGATTCCTAAGAAGGAACGTTCGTTGATTGCGAATCTTCCCCGCCACCAGCTCGCGGGCCAGCCGTTTCGAGAACCAGGGCTCTCCCGCCGAGGCGAACTGCCGCTGCCTGAGGAAAACGTTTTTCGTTGACAGCCCAGCCGTTATGCCGTAGAACCAGCCACCCATCGAAAAATAGCAAACGGGAATTTCGGCCTCGCACAGCGCCTGGACCGCCTGCGTTGAAAGCTGAATGTTGCCCATTAGGTTCAGCTGGCAGATCTCGTTCAACCGGATCTCCTGAACGAGGGAGTCTTTTTCTCTAATCTGAAGGACCGCTCCAGATTTGCCTACACGCAAGCCCTGCGTATTTAGGTAAGCGGGCCGGAGATCGTCGCGAGGCGCTATGAGCCGTCGTGTTTCCCTCGCAGCCGGCTTCTTCGGTGGTCCCGCTTCGTTAGCGGCAAACAGGAGCAGCTGATCCTGATCCGGCTCGTGGCGCTCTGTATCGAGCCTGTTGACTTCATCCGGCAAACAAACCGGAGCGAGCGAACATCCCACACATTTAGGGGAATCTACCAGTGGCGGCGGCAACACACCGGTCCGCGCGGCGCGCCAAGCTTCGCGAATCGCGTCTTCAGCCTCGGCGATCTCGACCTCGCCGAATTCGAGCCGGACCCGCTGCTTCGTGCTGGCGTAATAAACGACACCTTCGTCGCAGCGATAGCCGTTCTCGCGGAGAATCAGTCCCTGCACCGTGAGCTGGACGCGATCAGTTGGCCACAGCTCGATTCCATCGCCTTTCTCACGCGGCCGGCCGTGCTTGTAGTCGACCGGAGTGACGGCGCCATCCTGAATTTCAATCAGATCCATTTTCGCAATGACGCGCAGCCGCTCACTCGATAGTGTTACCGATCGCGTATGGATTGCCGCATCGCCAAGCTCCCCGGCTGCCGGCATGCCTTTGGTTTCGCGATCGACACGCCGGTGCTGCGCTTGCCCTTCCACGGTATCGGCGCTCTCGCGGAACACGCCGTCAACCCATTCATAAAAGAAGAGGCGGGGGCAATAGACGAATTCGTTGACCATGCGCGCCGGAAGATAATCGGGCAGCGCGGCAGCGGGGGATAGCGGAAGCGGGACCGTAGCCATAAGAATCCTCGAAAATCGCGCCGCTCAGACAACGATGCAAGGCGCGTCGATGTTTGTGTAGGGTTTGCCGAGCGCGGTGATCACGCGATCGCCGCGCCCCTCGGCAGGCCCGAGATCGACAAAAAGGACTTGGTCCTCGTCGTGATGCATGATCGCGCCCAGTTCCGCCCGGAGCCGTACCAGGTCGGTGGCGGTGAGCTGGCATTCGAAAATCGAGTACTGCAAGTGATCGCCGTAACCGCGCATGGTTTGGAATACCTTTCGCAATCGCTTGTCGTCGGAAATGTCATAGCAGACTAGGTCTCTGACCGCTTAGAGCGGTTTGTTTTGTAACCAAACTTGAGGCGTGCTTTTTTGCGCGTGAATTGCCACTTAATCTTGACTCGATCGCGATTCATCCTTTTATTCCAGGCGTTGATTT
>JBAUZG010000202.1:0-17742 GCA_049585195.1 Bryobacteraceae bacterium
CTTGCCGCAGAGGCGCCACCGGACTCATATTGGGGGCGCGGCGTTCGGACTGAAACAAGTATTTGTTGATTTGGAGGCTTCTAATCTTTGACTCCAGAGTCGAACGCGGCATCCCGAGCTTCACCGCCGCCCCCGACGGACCGGAGACGCGGCCGCCGGTCTCTTCGAGAGCAGCTTCGATCATTTCTTTCTCCGTGTTCGTCAACGCTTCGCTCAGAGTGGTCGATCTTTGAAGTGTCTCGAGAGTTTCATTATGCATGCTGCTCTCATTGATAGAAAGCGTCTCTCCGTCGCAGAGAATGACCGCTCGCTCAATCACGTTCTGCAACTCGCGAATATTGCCGGGCCAATCGTAAGCCTGCAACAGCTCCAGCGTCTTCCTCTCGATGTTCTTGATTTTCTTCCCGGTTGAACTTGCATACCGCTCAATGAAATATTTCGCTAATAACCGAATGTCGTCTTTCCGTTCGCGAAGCGAGGGGACGCGCACCGGAAATACGTTTAGCCTGTAGAACAGGTCCAGCCGAAATGTACCCGCTTCAACAGCCGCCTTGAGGTCTCTATTCGTGGCAGCGACAACGCGCACGTCGACTGGTACCGTACGGCCGCCGCCGACACGCTCAAACTCACGTTCTTGCAAGACGCGGAGCAACGCAACTTGCATGTCGGCCGGAATGTCGCCAATTTCATCGAGGAAAATCGTCCCGCCATTAGCCAACTCGAAACGGCCAAGACGTCGCTCTGCGGCTCCTGTAAACGCTCCTTTCTCATGACCAAAGAGCTCAGAAGCGATCAACGATTGCGGAATGGCTGCGCAATTGACACGAATGAACGGCCGGTTCGCACGCCGTGAACGCTTGTGTATCGCACGAGCTATAAGCTCCTTGCCGGTCCCGCTCTCGCCAGTAACGAGAACTGTCGAGTCTGTAGGTGCAACTCTGGCAACCTGACCGAGAGTTTGCACAAGGGATTCCGATGAGCCAACAAGTTCCTCAAATTTCGCCCCCGCAAGAATCTCGTCTTCCACGTACACTCTTTCGCACTCCAGTTGCTCTTTGACTGCCGCAATTTGATCATGAGCGCGCGTATTCGCGATCGCAATGGCGATCTGCGCGGCGACTTGTTCAAGGAACGTAACTTCCGCTTGATGAAACGCGCTCTCGGTCGAAAAAGCGAGCGTCAACACACCCAACGCTCTCCCCCGGCTGACTAGCGGGAAATGGCACTGTGTCTTGAAGCCCTTCAGACCGGCGACAGCGTGCGACGCCGATTCCACGCCCGCGAACGAGACCGTTCGGGCCTGCTCGACAATCTTCGATAACCGCTGTGTTTCTTCCTTGGAAATAATCGGCAGTTGTTGTACTCGGCGGTCATGATGGGAATACTGAACCACAAATTCGCGAAACGCGCGCGAGTCTTCCGGATCCAGAAGAGCAATATACGCACAATCGCAGCGAAACGCACGACTGACGGAGTCTACGAAGCCATCAATGAGAGCGCTAAGGTCGACGTCCCTGGCCGCTTGTGCAGTCAGAGCGGTTAACAGTTGAAAGTAATTACGAGAAGCCGCCGGCGAGAAAAACTCAGCCGTTTGGTCGAAAGCGATTTGTAGTGCGGTGCTCATTTTCCTTTCTCCTTCCGATATCAAAGCGCTTTCTTCCGAAGCGGAGTGCATCGATGGACCATGCGCCAGGGCCGACCATCGCCGTACCAGCGGCCAAGACTGCTAAAAAGACGTGAATCCACTGACCATCACGCTGTGAAGACGAGACTGAGAACGCGATCCATAGCTCATCAATCGCTATTAGCGTTCCTGTTATGGGTGTCCAAAACCCCGAAAGTAAAAAAATGCCTCCAATGACGGCGACCAACTCCCGAGCGACGGCGATCGGTTCTTTGACGCCTGTCAAGAAATTATGGACGCCAAGACGGATTAGAGCGATACCTATGCCAATACGCAGCAGCAAAATACCATAACCGGGCCAGCCATCGGGAAAAGTTGAGAATAGACGTTGCAGAATGACATCCCGGCTCGATTATGTGCTGTTAAACGAGATCTGACATCCCTAGAAAAGTATTTTTCACATACTTATTTCGAGGTATCCCGGAACTAGAGATCGATAATTCCGCGCTTCAGTCCAACGGTAACGGCATGGGTACGGTCGTTTACGCCAAGTTTGGCGAGAATGTTCTTGACGTGAACCTTCACTGTCTCCTCGGCGAGTGACAATCCTCGAGCGATCTCCTTATTCGCATTTCCTTTAGCGATCAATCGCAGTACATCGATTTCGCGCGGGGTCAAGACATCGTCAGTCGCGTGTTCAGCAATTTCGGCGGCAATCGCGGCCGACAGGCGCTTTTGGCCGGCATGCACAGCACGAATTGTCTCCAACAGCTCCTCTCTCAGTAAGCCCTTGAGCAAGTAAGCGCGAGCGCCGGCTTTGAGAGCGCGAGAAACCTGGAAGTCGCCTGCATGAGTTGTCAGGACGATAATTCGTGCGTCGGGGAACTCGCCGCGAATCGCGCTGATCGCGTCGATACCGCTCACTTCCGGCATCTGCAAATCCATGAGCGTGATATCCGGACGATGGTTTCGAAACTGTTCAAGCGCCTCGCGTCCGTTCGAAGCTTCCCCAATCAACTGCATGTCAGATTGAGTGTCGATCAGCACAGCAATGCCTTCGCGAAGCAGCGGATGGTCGTCTACGGTTAGAACTCGAATCACGTCTCATCCAACTTTCTCTCGAAACGGCCAGAAACGGGAGCGGTTCGCCGATTTGCCGTAGGCAATGGAACCGGAAATAGTCAACTCGATCTCGGTCCCGGCTCCAGCTGCTCCACTCCAGATGCCGAACTTCGCACCCATTTGCTCGGCGCGCTCGCGCATTCCGTTAAGACCGTAGTGCCCAGGGCGACCCTGCTTCAGGACTTCCGGTGGAATGCCTTCTCCGTCGTCCCGAATCCTCAACCGGAAAAGCCGTTCTGCATAGGTAATTTCCACCTCGATTCGATGAGCGTGCGCGTGATTGAAGACATTTCGTAGTGCCTCGCGAGTGATGCGGTAAAGTTCGTCTCGAATGATAGGATGAAACTCGCGCGGACGGCCTTCGACTGCCAAACGGAACGCTACAGCATCTTCCGTGCCCAGTTCGGCACCGAGTGCTTGCACCGCCTGAGCGAAGTCATTCGTAGGCATGGTGGATGATCGCAGGTCGTACACGGCGTTGCGGCCCTCAGCGATCGCCTGATCCGCGCGTTTGAGTGTTTCTTGAAGTTGTTTCTTTGCCTTTCCATCTTGCATTAATTCGTGCACTGCCTGAAAACGGAGCATCAGGCCCTGAAAGCTCTGCAGAAGCGTATCGTGCAGCTCACGAGCAATACTCGTGCGCTCAGCAACGCGCTCCTCTGTTCTCATGTTGAACTGTGCTGATAATTGATTTAACCGTAATCGATAGAACAGCCCCAAAATTCCGCAAAGAGCTGCGACACAGCACGTGATAAACCAGGACGTTTGCCAGAATGGAGGCAAAATCTTGATCGCCAGGTTCGCGTCAGGCGACCAGGGGCCTCGGCTGGTGGCCGCTTCCAGCCGAAAGGTATAGTTGCCGGCCGGCAGCGTTGTATACGTCGCCAGTCGCTCGTCACTTCCTACCTCGCGCCAACCTTTGTCTATACCGTCGAGCTTATATCTGTAGCGATTGGTCTCAGGGTTGAGATAGCTGAGCGCCGAAAATTCGATGGACAAGATGTTCTCTGAATGCGAAAGCTGTATAGCGCTCGCCCAATTGATAGCCGTCTTCAAGGGTGAACGACGACCAGGAATAACCGAAGAACCGAAAAGGCGAAAGTCGGTCAAGACAGGTTGAGGCACGTACGGCCTCTCGGCTGTCACTTTGTCCGGGAAGAACGCAGTGGCGCCACTGAATCCAGCAAAGAACATTTCGCCCCGCGAACTCTTGTAACACGCTCCTGTGCCGGTGAGATCCGGACCGGGAAGGCCATCCGCGGCCGTGTAGTTGGCAAAATGCTCTGTCTTCGTATTGAAGCTGGAAATCCCCGCGTTGGTACTCATCCAGAGCGTGCCGCGACTATCTTGGAGGATGCAGCTTACGACGGTGCCAGACATGCCATTCCGCTGGTCATAACTCTTGAACCTGTGGGTTACGGGGTCGAACTTGTCAAGGCCATTGTGAGTTCCAGCCCAAAGGGTCCCCGATCGATCGAAAAACACCGCGTTGACGTGATCTTCACTGATGCTGGTAGGATCTTCGGGATTATGAGTGTACACAGTAAACGCCTTCGTCTGCGGGTCAAAACGATGAAGGCCAAGGTTACCACCCAACCACAGTGCGCCGTCAGGCCCCTGCGCTATCGCGTAGTAGTTAAGACCGCGGCTCACAGGACCGGGTATGAACGTAGTGAATCGGCTATTCGATGAGTCAAATCGGCAGAGGCCATTCCACGTTGCAGACCAAAGTACTCCCTTGCGGTCGATGAGGAGATGATAGATGACACCGCTGCACAACGTTGTGGAGTCGGTCCGGTTGTGACGATAGCCCCTCCGTTCTCCCGTTTTCGCGTTGTATCGGAGCAGACCGGGATATGCATTGCCGAACCAAAGCACATCTGGTCCGTCCGGAATGATCGAGTTAACTTCCGAATTATCGACACCTTCGAATGGCAAAACTTCCCCGGTCTTGCGATTGATGTGGTACAACCGCCGGTTGGCGCCCAGCCAGACTTCGTCCCGTCCGTCTTCGTAGATGGCGGTGACCAGACCGGAAAGCTCATACTGGCTCGAGCGCGTCACACGGGAGAGGTTTTCGAATGGTAGAGGTCGAATTGGAAAGTAATTCGGCGCCGCCTGATGGAGACCAGTCCAGATGTTTCCTTCACGGTCTTCGAACAACGCAATCACCCGATTGTCGCCGATTGTCTCCGGGTCGTCCGGGTCGTGACCGTAGCTGACAAAGCAATGATTCTGGCGATCGAACTTCATCAAGCCCGCGGCGGTTCCGAACCACATGGTTCCGCTACTGTCTTCGAGCATGGAATACGCCTGATTTGCCTGAGCTCGTCCCTTTTTCCACTCGTAATCAAAGCGCGTCAGCCGATTTGTCTTCCGGTCGAGTGTGCCGATATAACCGAGAGAACCGGAGATGACCCAAAATACGCCAAATCGGTCCTCGTGGAACCATAGCCCGACACCTGAGTCACCGACCTGAATGTGGCGCGTAACCTTGCCGGTTTCCCTATCGAATTCATCTAGAGATGTGCGCGTGCCCACCCAGAAGTTCCCCGCTCTATCCTCCCCAGTCGATTTGATCTCGCTGTCGCCCAGCGAGAAAGGATCAGTAGGATCGTGAAAGTACTTTTTCATCCCGCCGCGATTCGGATCTAAGCTGAACAGGCCGTTCGGTGTCGACAGCCAAAGCCTTCCACTAGAGTCCTCGCTGATGTGGGTTACATCCTTCGATAGGCTATTGGGCAACTGATCGAGTCTGTAATGCGTAAAGGTCTCAGATTTTGGGTCGAAGCGGTCTAGGAAGCCCTCGGTCCCGACCCACAGGTTGCCCGAATGATCCTCGAACAATGAGTACACTTCCACACCGCTGAAACTTTTGGGATCGCCGGGTTCGTGTTTGAATAACTTGAACTTGTATCCGTCGTACCGATTGAGCCCATTCCAGGTACCAAACCACATAAAGCCTTGTGTGTCCTGAACAATCGACTCAACTCTAACGTGAGATAGATTCTGCGGGTCGGACAGCTTTCGAAACCGGATGTCCCGGCCTTCAACTATCGGTACTCGAAGGATGTCTTGTCCGGGGGGCGAAGCTGGTTGGGCGCTACAGCGATCGGGCAAAGCGAAAGCGGCGCCCAGGAGACCAATCCAAGCGAAGCAAAAGATAGTGGTGTCCGCGGCCCCGTACAGCATCGTAGAAAGAACATCGTACACCGCAAGGAGGTAATTTGGGAAACCGCCTCGCTCTTCAATGGCGCCCAACCGCCAGCAGCTGATAGCTAAATCGAAGCGCCTTCTTAATAATTCATGCGTGATGACTCTTCGCCAACGGGGAGTTCGACGGAATGCTCGTCGCGGAAGCCGCCTCTTCAGCCTTAAATCTGTTCTTGTTGATATGCAGGCTTTTGATTCGTGACTCGAGCGTGGAGCGCGGAATCCCGAGCTTGACTGCCGCACCCGATGGGCCGGAGATCCGCCCTCGGCTTTCTTCGAGTGCGGCTTCGATCATTTTCTTTTCCCGGCTGAGGAGGGCCTCTGTGAGGGCGACCGGAGTGTTGGGTGCGCCAGATATTTCGCGCTGCAGCCAGCTTTCGTCGACTGAGAATGTTTCTCCATCGCACAGAATCACCGCTCTCTCGATCACGTTCTGTAGTTCTCGAATATTGCCGGGCCAATGGTAGGCTTGAAACAATTCCAGTGTCTTCCTGTCGATGTTCGTGATCGCCTTGCCGGTCATAGTCGCGTAGCGCTCGATGAAGTATTTGACCAGTAAGGGGATGTCGTCTGTACGCTCCCGAAGTGAGGGGACACGGACAGGAAATACATTCAGCCTGTAAAACAAATCCAGCCGGAAGGCGCCGGCTTCGACAGCGGCTTTCAGATCCCGATTAGTAGCCGCCACCACTCGTACGTCCACGGAAACGGGCCGGCTACCGCCCACGCGTTCTAATTCGCGTTCTTGAAGCACGCGCAGCAGGGCGATCTGGGTCTCAGCCGGAACGTCGCCGATCTCGTCGAGGAAGATCGTGCCGCCATTGGCCATCTCAAATCGTCCCAGACGTCGTTCAGTCGCGCCTGTGAACGCTCCTTTCTCGTGGCCGAAAAGCTCCGACGCGATGAGCGACGGAGGGATTGCCGAGCAGTTGACGCGGATAAATGGGCAGCTCGCGCGCCGCGAGCGTTTATGTATGGCACGCGCGACGAGTTCTTTGCCGGTTCCGCTCTCGCCCGTAATGAGAACAGTGGAGTTTGTCGGCGCAACTCTCGCTACATGCTCCAGTGTGCGTATTAGCACTTCAGATGAGCCGATAATCTCCTCGAACATCGCTCCGCTGAGGATCTCATCTTCGAGATAAACTCTCTCGCTCGCGAGTCGTTGCTCAAGGGTGGCGATTTGTCGATAGGCGAGTGTGTTCGCGACGGCAATGGCTGTCAGACTTGCCACCTGGCGCAGAAAGCTAATATCAGTGTCGCCGAAGCCACGTTCCTTTAAGCTGGCAAGCGTTAGAACGCCACAGGCACGAGCGCGGTTGAGCAAAGGGAGGTGGCACTGCGACTTGAAGCCTTTTACGCCGGCGACAGGGTGCTTCTCCGATTCGGTCCCGGCGAGGCGAACCGGTTCGCCGGTTTCGATAACGCTTGACAACCAAATCGCTTCTTCGCTCAAAATTGCCGGCAGCTGTTGTACGCGGCGGCCGTTTTGCGGATATTGGAGCGCACATTCTCGAAACGCGCTAGGATCTTCCGGATCCAGCAAGGCAATGTAAGCGCCATCGCACTCAAACAGGCCCCCAATGCAGGTTAAAAGCTCATGGAGGAGATCACGAAGCTCGAGATTCGTGGCCGTACGGCTGATGAGGTCAAGGAGAAGTTGCAGACGCTTTTGTGAAAGCTGCAGGGACTGAAGATTGCTTGCGTCGTCAGTTATGCGAACGAGTTGTGGCGCACTGCTCGTCATGTTTCCTTGCCTGCAGTCACGAGGTTAAGCCAATTCCAGGCTTAAGTCATGACTTCGCGGTTACGGCTTGGTTGAGAAACAGTCTCCGTTGAGTTTTGTAGTGCCGGCCTGACATCCTGCATCGTGAATTCCGTTGGGCGATATCCTGAGATGCTGGAACGAAGCCCCATCAATGAAGGAATTTTCCCCATTCCGGCTGGATACTCAAAACCGATGGCTGTGGCGCCGCAGCGAAACGCCGGAGGAAGAGCGCATTCTGTTGACGCCGACCGCATTCGCTGTCCTGCATTATCTGGTGGACCATGCGGGCCAATTAGTGACGCAGGATGAACTGCTACAAGCTGTATGGCGCAATACCTACGTCCAACCCCAGGCCGTAAAGCGTCACATTCTCGACATAAGAACCGCTCTTGGAGATGATGCAAAGGCTCCTCTTTTCATTGAGACCTTGCCGCGGCGCGGCTACCGGTTCATCGCTGCCGTCAGCGAATCTGTGCCACCAGGGCAGGCAGCGCCACCGAGACCTGCGCAAGAGAGGCTGGTCGGAAGAGATCGGGTTCTTGACCAATTGCGAGGATACCTTCGGAACGCCTTGAAGGGCGAACGGCAAATCGTGTTTATTACTGGCGAACCAGGTATTGGGAAGACCAGCGTTGTCGATGAATTCGAGCGGCAGACGGCGGCCGAGATACCCATTCGCATCTCGCGTGGACAGTGCGTCGAGGGTTACGGAGGTAAAGAATCCTACTATCCGATGTTGGAAGCAGTCGGCAAGTTGTGCCGCCGTTCCGATGGAGACTCGATCGTCCGGACCTTGGCTACGGAAGCCCCAACGTGGCTCGTGCAATTTCCGGCATTCGTCAAACGCGAACAGCGCGAAATGCTGCAGCGGGAGATTCTGGGCGCCACGCGAGAGCGGATGCTACGCGAGATCGGCGAGGCGTTGGAAACAATTACTGCCGCAAGTCCAATGCTGCTGATTTTCGAGGACCTTCAGTGGGTGGATCATTCCACGGTGGATCTCATATCTGCTCTAGCGCGCGGGCGCGGACCAGCCAAACTGATGTTGATTGGGACTTATCGTCCGGCGGATATAGCATTTTCAGAACATCCATTGAAGTTAGTCAAACAGGATCTGCTGGTTCACCGACTATGTCATGAGATTGCGCTTGAGCCGCTCGGCGAAACTGAAATGGCCGAATATCTGGCTCCGACTTTGTCGGAAGCCACGCTTCCAGATGGGCTGGCCAAGCTGGTCCACCGGCGCTCGGAGGGAAATCCGTTATTCATGGTTGCCGCTTTGGAGCGCATGGCTGAGCGGGGCCTAATCTCGCGCCAGAACGGAGGTTGGCAACTGAAGGTCCCTCTCGAGGAAATCGATCTGGAGGTACCGGAGAGTCTGCGCCAAGTGATCGAGGCACAGATTGAGGGCCTGACGGCGGACGAACAGCGGGCGCTCGAGGTGGCAAGCGTCGCAGGCGCCGTATTCTCGTCGCGTATTGCCGGCGCGGCCGCGAACCTGGATCAGGAAAAGTTTGGAGATCTTTGCGAGGGTTTATCGCGCCGGGATCTTATGGTGCGTCCGTCGAGCGCTGAACACTTTCCGGATGGGACAGTCTCCGATCGCTATGAATTTGTGCATGCGCTCTACCGCGAGGTCTTCTATCGACGGCAGGCAGCGGGAGGCAGGGCTAATTTGCACCAGCAAATTGGAGAGCGGTTAGAAGAACTGTTTTCGGAGCGCCCGAGCGACGTGGCCGCTGAGCTTGCACATCACTTCGAACAAAGCCGCGATTGGTCGCGCGCGGTCCGGTACTTGCGACTTGTCGCAGAGAATGCAGGGCGACGGTACGCTCACCGTGAAGCCACGACCATGTTGCAGCATGCTCTCGGCTTGGCGAGTAAACTACCCGATTCAGAGCGCGCTGTTGTTGAGACCGAAATTCTGACAAAGCTCGCCAATATTTACCTTGTATCTTTCGACATGCGCGCCGTCGAAACCGGTGAAACTCTGGCTGCCCGGGCCGCTCATTATGGCCTCATCGACGTGGAGGTACAAGCCCTCATTGACATGGCCTACCCCTTGTCGTGGATCAGTTCCGAACGTTGTTTGAAAGTCTTGGAGCGCGCACTCGAACTCAGCACCAGGCAGAAAGAGCCGCTCATGCGCGCAAGAAGTCGCGCAAGCTGTCTGGTCCGGCGCATCTGGGCCAGCGGGTGGAACGATCGCGATGCAGATGAGTGCCGGAGGGCTGTCGCAGAAATTCGCAAGGCTGGCGATCGTCTTGTACTTGCGTCACATTTGATCGATTACAACTTCATTCAGTGGATTTCATCCGAATATCGCGAGGCGCAGCGCAATGCCGTCGAGAGCCTTGCGATTCTGTTTGACGGAGTTGAAGATAATCCTTACTTGAGTACCGCGTATTGGTTAAGTCAGTTCATCTTGCCGTGGAGCCTTCTGTTTCTGGGTGAGTGGGGCGAAATGCTGCGGGAGATCAAAGATGGAATCGCCATGGCCGGCAAAAACGGAGATTCTTATCGCGCGCAGACACTGCGCCTCTATCAGGCTTGGCTCCATCTCGAGGCGATGGACTTTGGCGGTGTTGCGGAGATTTGCCATTCAGTTCTCCCTTGGGTTGGAGATCCGCCGCGAACCCCTTGGCGCCGGTTCTGTCTCAGCTTGTTGGGTTCGGCGTACACAGCTTTGGGCGATTATGAGCGTGCCCAGGAGCACCTATTCACCCTCGAGGATGAAATGGAACGGCAGACAGTGATACATGACTGGTACCGGCGCATGCAGCTAGAACTGGATCTTGCGGAACTGTGGCTAGCGAAGAGAGACCTATGCCAAGCGCGCTCTCATGCCGAGCGCTTGCTCGACATCACGCAGACTACCCCGGAGCGAACTTGGCAGGCGTGGGCCTGGGAAGTGAATGCCCGAGTCGCGTTTGCCGAGCTGGATTTGGATAGGGCGCGCGACTCGATTACCAAGGCGTTGTTGCGCCATGAGGGCTGCGAGATTCCGTTAGCCGCTTGGCGAGTTCATGCCACTGGCGCCGAGATTTCCGAGCACATGGGGAATAGCGGCTTGGCCGAATACCACCGTCAACTGAGCCGCGCGACGATTCTCAAGCTGTCGAATTCTCTGGCGCCGGAAGAGCCGCTTCGAAAAGCTTTCCTTTCGGCGCCGGCGGTTTGTAGAGTACTCGAGACATCGTACGGATCATGAAGAGGAAGATAAACCGTGCTTTCATTGCATCCGAGCGAAGGGTCGGAACGCATGTAGCAAAGCGAGCGCGCGAAGGTCCGCCGAATCGAGTTTGCTTCCTGCATCGGCGTCGATGTAGTACATCAGCGAGGTCGGCGAGTGGCTATGCTTGAGTCCAAGCAGATGACCGATTTCGTGACTCCAGATCGCAACGGCTTCATCATCTGAGAGATAGATGCTTGCCTTCGGATCGACGATAATCCATCCATGAAAGTTCAGCCGGTCCGGAAATTGCGCCCGGGCGACGATCACCCGGTTGTACAGAAGCGCTTTGGTCCCGTCGAGAACGGCGATCGCGCATGATGTCGACTGTTCATCGTGAAATTCGGCATCCAGGAGATTGGCCCAAAAGTCGAAAGCGCGGTGAAACTGTCGGATTACACGGCGATTGGACACGTCGTACCGGACGCCAATGCTCATGTGACCTGTTTTCATTAGCTCGGCGCTGTTCAGGCAGGGCTCGTACGGCCCCGTCCAGTTTGCCTGCTGCGCTAAGGATGGCAGAGCAAGGAGCGCGAGAAGCGCAAGAAGTCTAGCCATGTTCCGGAAGTCGTTCGCTTAGCCGCTCTCGCAACATCGCAGATATGCGGCTTCCTAAGCCACCGCATGCGATGCCGAAGGTGTAGATAAGAGCGACCTCAGTCGAGGAATGCGCGTGCAATAGTGCAGGCACACCGAGGATTTCAGCAAGGAGCAGGCTCAGGGCTTCAATCGAAGCTGCCATTGCCCTGCCCCGCATCACGGAACGAACTCTGTCTCGTTCAGGCGGCATTGCCCACGAGGGTTTCTGTTGATATCGGCGCTGCTTCGCGGCGACAATCAACGGCTTCCTGGCACTGGATACACAGGGCAGCCCAAGGGACGGCGGCGAGCCGCTTCGGGTGGATTTGCTCTTCGCAGTGCTCACATACTCCAAAGCTGCCTTCGCGGATGCGGCGTAGAGCGGCACGGGCATTGCGCAGTTGCTTCGATTCGCGGTCGATGTTACAGATTGCGAGATCACGTTCTGAGGCGCGTTGGATTTCGTCTACTTGATCCGAGCTTTGCTCGATCGCGATGCCGTCGCGCTGGCTGATGCCTCGCTCCAACTCCGCAACCAGTGCCTCTAGAATGGCTTGAAATCTACTTAATTCGTGGTCTACGGACGACGTTTCTCTCATTCCTTGCAAGGAGCAATTGAGCGGCCAAAGAGAGACGGTCGTGGATCTGCTTGAAAACAAGCCGGCAACTGAGGGAACGCGGCGCGAAACGGTACGAATTGATGACGTCCAGCCGGGGAATTTGCCGAGGATTCGTCACTCGCCTCCAACAAAATCGATAGCGTGCCGCTCCTATCCGTTGAAGACAGCCGCGTGATCCGCGGAGTGAATGATATGCGTCATGCAAACCTGCTCAGTCTAGCGTGCCTCAGCGGAATGCTTTTGAGCTTCGCTGGATGTGCCGGCAAAATTCGGTATCCGAGTTATTACGTTCTGAATCTCCCGGCGCCCGTCGCCGTCGCAACGCAGCCGAAGCCGCTCCTCGGCTCAGTTGCTGTCCGAAAGTTTGACGCTCCGGCGTTCTTGCGAGCCGGCGCGATTGTGTACCGTCCGTCGGCGGAGGAGTTAAATTTCTATAACTATCATCGCTGGGCAATGGACCCGCGAAGCGCGGTTACTACCGCAGTAGTGAATGATATGCGGGCTAGCGGAGTTTTTCAGTCCGTGCACTTGTTCGACGGCCGAGGAACTTCGGATTACCTAGTGACCGGGAGGCTCGAACATCTCGAAGAGGTGGATCAGGGTCAAGCTGTGTACGTCGAGGTCGGCCTGTCGGCGCAACTGATGAATTTCAGGACAGGTGAGGTGGTGTGGACGGACACATCATCGGAGACCACAAAACTCGAGCACCACACGATACCCGGTATCGTGGCCGGAATGTCCCAAGCAGCAGAAACTGCTGTTGAGCACCTCGTTTCCTCGATGCAGAACCGCGTTTCGTCGACTTCACCGTCGCTGGGCGGCAGCAGGCAAACCGGGCAGTGACGTTGCCGATGATTTTCGTCCGCCAAGTCGGCGCATCAGTCGTTCTGGTAACTCTGACCCTCTCGCTCCAGTGCGCCGGAATGACCGCGCTCATCGTTTGGGCAAGAGGCTATCTTGCAAAGAGCTCGTACAGGTTCGGTCCGTTTCGTTGCGCTGAACTCATGGTCAAAATTACAACCGCCATGATCTGGCTGCAGGTATTTGAAACTCTTCTCTGGACGGCCTTTTATCGCTGGCAATGCTTCCCATCGTGGGAGAACGCTCTCTACTTTTCGGCCGCCAGCTACTCCACGGTCGGGTATGGTGATGTCATCCTTCCGCGCGTTTGGAGGCTGTTGGGTCCGGTCGAGAGTGTCACTGGTGTTCTGATGTGTGGGCTGTCCGCCAGCCTCCTGTTTGCTGTTGTGACCCGCCTTGTCGGGCACGAGGAAAGTTTTGAAACGGTAACGGCGAAAGACTTGGCGCTGACCAAAGGCCGTCCACACAGCGGTGAGGGGTCATGATCGAAAAAATCCTGTTTCCCGTGGACTTCTCGCTATCCTCTGCCGCGATGGCCGCTGATGTAAAGAGAGTTAGTGGAATGTTCGGCTCTGAGGTAACACTGGTTCACGTATGCGATCTCGAGAGCCATAACGGCTTCGAACTTTATTTGCGATCTTTTCAGGAAATCGGCGAAGAGCACTGGAATCTGGCGCGAAGCAAACTCGATTCGTTTCTCCTATCTGAGTTTCCGCCGGCTAAACATCCGAGACTCCTGCGTTCGGGTGAAGCCGCGGCACAGATTGCTGAGGCCGCGAGAACGGGCGAATTCGATCTCATCGTCATGCCGACGCATGCCGGCCGATTCCGGCAAATGTTGCTTGGGTCCACCACGGCAAAAGTTCTCAACGACGCCGATTGCCTGGTGATGACGACCGAGCACGCGGAGACAGTAGCTCCGAGACCCCTGGAGCGCAGGAAATGGGTCTGTGCTATTGGTTTGAGCTCAGATTCGGAACGAGTGCTTCGCCTCGCGGGCCGTGCTGCGGCACAGGTGGGCGCGAAGCTCTCGGTGATTCATGTCGTTCGCGGCAGCGCTGCTACTGGTGAGGAGAAGTCCGCGCGCGGGCGTCTGAGCGAATTACTGACGACTGCCGGCTGCGAGGCAACGGTCCACATCGCCAGCGGTCCGGTGAAAGAAGCGCTGCTTGAGACAGCGCGACGCTCCGAAGCTGACGCGCTCATCATTGGAAGGAAACCTCGGTCTGGCCCGCTTGGCCGCATGCGGGATCTTACCTATGCCGTGGTTCGCGATTCGCCGTTTCCGGTGTTGAGCGTCTGATTTTAGGATATGCACGACTCGTCCTTAAGGGGAGGAGTTACGGGAGGAAATGCTATGTCGAAGTGGAAGGAATGGCTGTCGGGCGGTGCCAAGCAGTGGTTGGTTCCGGGCCTCGTTGTGCTGATGGCCGCCGGCATCCTATTGATGATTACCGGCAACTGGAACGCTTGGGCAAGCGGGGCAACGGAACAAAAGACGGACGACGCCTACACCCGCGCCGACCTGACACCGCTGAGCACCAAGGTGGCGGGGTTGGTAGCTTCGGTGCCGGTCTCCGACTATCAAGAGGTCAAAGCAGGACAATTACTCGTCCAGTTAAAAGATGACGATTTCCGCGCTCAGGTACAGCAGGCTGAGGCGGGTGTGGCCGCCGGCGAAGCTGCGCTCGTTAACAATCAGCGGCAGAAGCAACTGCAGGATGCCCGCATTGCTCAGGCGGCCGAGGGAATCAAGGCTGCGGAGGCGGATATCGCCGCCGCGCAAGCTGGCATCGCGGCGGCCAATTCCGGGGTGACGAACGCGCGCAGCGCGATGGAGGCGACCCAGGCGCAGGTGCAGCGCGCAGAACTGGAGCGGCGCCGCCAGGAGGGGCTGATCGCCGTCGAATCGGCAACGCGCCAGACGGTAGAGCAGGTGGTCGCATCGGCCGATAGCTACAAGGCTCAACTGGCTAGCCGGAATGCCGAAATCGCGTCAGCACAAGCGCAGCTGTCCAGTCGCGAAGCCGATCTGGCTAAAGCCCAGGCCGAGTTAGGCAGTAAGAACGCCGAACTCGAAGCACAGAAGCGCCAGCGTGCGGTGCTCGATTCACAGGAAATGATGCTAAAAGCCGATCTGAACGAGCAAAAAGCAGCCCTCGTTGTCGCGCAGACCAACTTGGGGTACACGCGCATCGTAGCGCCCGAGAACGGAAGGGTTGGGGAACGGCAGGTGTTACCAGGGCAAATGGTCAGCCCTGGAACACAGGTTATTTCGCTCGTGCAGGACGACGTATGGGTACAGGCAAATTACAAAGAGACTCAGACACGGCACATGCGCCCCGGCGATCCTGCCGTAATTCGCGTCGACGCCGTTCCAGGCGTTGTGTTGCGAGGTAAGGTAAACTACCTTTCCCCCGCCAGCGGTTCTCAGTTTGCGCTTCTGCCCCCGGACAACGCGACCGGAAACTTCACTAAGATCGTCCAGCGCGTGCCGGTCAAGATCGTCCTCGATCGCAACCAGTCCGCTACCCAGCGTTTGCGCGCTGGGCTGTCCGTAATTGCAACGGTCCGGATTAACGGCGAAGGACAGTAAGTGCGCGAATTCCTATGGCGACCGAAGCGCCTAAAGTAACGCCATCCGCGCCGTCTGCGGCGCCGCCCCAGTTATCGGCGCACCCGTACGTTGGGATTCTGGGCGTTTTTCTGGGCGCCGGAATCGCCACTCTGAATTCCCGCTTGGTCAGCATCGGACTGCCGGACCTCCGCGGTGCACTTGGATTAGGTTTCGACGAAGCCTCCTGGATTCCAACGGCGCTGAATATGGCGTTGATGTTCAGCGGAGTCTTCTGCGTTTTCCTGAACGTCATCCTCGGACCGCGCCGGATTTTGCTTCCCGCTGCGGCGGTCTTCACAGTTGCATCTATTCTGTTGCCGTTTTCACCCAACCTGTGGGTGATGTTGGTCCTGCAGGTGATCGCCGGGTTAGGATCGGGGACGTTTTATTCGCTCACGCTGACCTTCGCCTTAACGGCTCTGCCACGACGCTTGGTCATTTGGGCTATTGCGGCGTATGCCGGCGACATTGTTTTTTCAAGCAACATCGCAGAGGCATTGCAAGGCTGGTACGCCGAACATCTCTCCTGGCACTGGATCTTCTGGACCGCAGCGGTCGTCACTCCTCTGATGATGATCTGCATCTATTTCGGCATCCCGCGGCGAAGCATTTCCGCCGATCCGAGGCCGAGCTGGCGTGGGTTCACTTACTTCAGCTTGGGCCTGGCCCTGCTGTACGGAGCCCTCGATCAAGGTGAGCGGCTGGACTGGTTGAACTCTGGCGTCATTGTGGCGATGGTCGCGGCAGGTCTGTTTCTGATTGCCGCAACCTGGGTCAGGCGGATGTTGCAACCGAATCCGATCGTGAAGCTCGAGTTCCTGAACTCGCGGAACATCATCATTCTTGCGTCGTCCATTTTCGTGTTTAGGTTCGTGCTCCTGGTAGAGTACGTGCTCGTCCCCGCGTTCCTGGGGAACATCCAGCGATATCGGCCTGTTCAGACCGGGCAAGCGCTTGCCTGGGTGGCGGTGCCGCAATTTGTAGTGGTTTGGCTTGTCGCAGCGCTTATCATCCGCACGAACTCACGATTGATCCTGGCGGTGGGGCTCACAACAATCGCCGTGAGCTGCTGGATCTGCGCGCAAGTCGACGCCTCCTGGGCGGGAACCAGCTTCGAAGCGATAGAGCTTGTGTTGGCTATCGGGCTGGCTTGTGCCTATATCGGAATGGTTGGCGCTATCGTTCTCGAAGCGCTGGAGGCGGGTGCGCTGAATAGCGCTGCAAACGTCGCGACCTTCTCGGGACTCATGCACTTCGTCCGCATTTTCGGCGGCGAAGCGGGAGTGGCCGCCTTGACCCGGCTCATTTCGGTGCGAGAAAAGTTTCACTCGAACATGCTGGGTCTCAACGTGCAATCCGGCAACTGGCTCACGTATGAACGTCTGCGGATGTTGAGTGGAGGCCTGCTGTCCGGTTCGACGGGATCGGGTGAATCGCAAGCCCGCGCGGTGGCAGTGCTGAGTCAACAAGTGCGGGCACAAGCCTACACGCTAGCGATTGCGGATGGGTTTGTAGTCATGGCGTGGGTGGTGATTGGTTTCTTGCTCGTCATGCTGCTTATGCGCCCCGGCAAGGTCAGCTACAAGGATTTGAGGAATATGAAATGAGTTATCGATACTTCTTCCAAATGTCGGGAATCACGGCGTTGGTGGTGCTGTGCGCGGCCCGGCACGCAAGAGGAGCCGATTCGCAGCGGCTCACGCTGCCTGAGGCCGTTCAACTTGCCGTCAAACAAAACCGGGCCCTGAAGATCGCGCGGCTCAAGGTCGACGAGAATCAGCAGAAAAAGGCGGGAGAGCGCTCGGCCTACTTCCCAGGTATCACGAACCAATCGAATGCGTTCCATATCACCGACCTGCAGGATATCGGAATTCCTGCTGGGGGATTGGGCAGGGTGGAAGGAAGTCTCGTTCCGGCGCAGGGCGTCACGCTGCCGCAGGGAAAGCGGACGTTGTTTTCAAGCGGCACAATGATCTCGCAGCCGCTGACGCAGTTGATCCGGATTCATCAGCAGAATCGCATCGCCGCGGCGGACGTGGCCATCTCCCGCGACGACGCAAAGAAAACGGAGAACGAAATCGCGGTGCAGGTGCACACGCTGTACTACGG
>JBAUZG010000203.1:0-23735 GCA_049585195.1 Bryobacteraceae bacterium
GACGCGGATGGCCGCGAGCAGAAGCAAATTACGCGGAATGGCGGCTATCTCGCTTGGGAATCGGACGACGGGCGTTATCTTATCTATTCACAGGGGATGGGCATGAGCCCGCTCTATCGCGTGCCGGTTGACGGCGGTACCGAGGAACAACTGTTGCCCGACGCTCAGGAATTCAATTTCTTCCCGGTGCCCGGCGGAGTCTTGTTCTCGAGTGATATGAAGACCATCGAGCTTTTGAATTTCAAGACGCGCCGCATCTCCACTCTTTTCAAGCCAGCCGAATTTTTGGAAGTCGGCCTCACCGTGTCCAACGATCGCCGTCACCTGCTCTTTTCGCAGGGTAGCGGCGAGGGTAGCGATTTGATGCTGGTAGAAAATTTTCGTGAGGGATGGTAGCCAAGTGGGACGCGGCTATCCCGCGCGATGCTTGTCCACGATACCTGACTCGCTAAAATAGCAGTTTCAATGACCGAAACCGTGTCCCCTGCCCAGCACGTGAGCGGGGCCATTAGCGTGCCCGGCGACAAGTCGATTTCGCATCGTTTTGCGATGCTGACCTCGATTGCCGAAGGCGAATCGCACATTCTGAATTACTCGACGGGCGCCGATTGCCAATCCACGCTCTGCTGCATGAGCCGGCTCGGTATTCGCCACGAGTTTGGAGAGCGCGATGGACGAAAGGAGTTAATCGTCCACGGAAGGGGAACTCAAGGGTTGACGCCGGCCTCCGAACCGTTGGATGCTGGCAATTCCGGGTCAACCATTCGCATGTTGTCGGGCATTCTGGCGGCACAGCCGTTCACTACTACGATCTTTGGCGACGAGTCGCTGTCGCGCCGCCCTATGCGCCGCATTATGGCGCCGCTCGGAGAGATGGGCGCGGAAATCGAGGCTGCAAACGGGCAATTTCCGCCATTGACGATACACGGACGCAGGCTCCGCGCAATCGAGTATCAGCCGCCTGTTGCCAGCGCACAGGTGAAAAGCTGCGTGCTGCTTGCGGGGCTTTACGCGGAAGGGGAAACCGTAGTGACGGAACCTATCCGCACGCGCGATCACACCGAGATTGCTCTTCGCGAGTTGGGCGCGGACATAAAAGTCGAACATCGCCGCATTTCTGTTCGCGGGGGTGCGTCGCTTATAGCCAAGAACCTCGTTGTACCCGGCGATATTTCATCCGCCGCCTTCTTTCTGGTCGCCGCCATGATCGTGAAAGATGCCGACCTTGTGATAGCCCACGTGGGACTGAACCCCACGCGAACTTCGCTGCTCGATTTTCTGAATTCGATTGGCGCATCGATTGAGAGTCTGCAGGTGGAAAGCGTCAACGGCGAGTTGATTGGGAACCTGCGTGTCAAAAATTCGCGCGCTCGCGGAGGAGAGATTTCGGGCGAGCTTTCTGCCGCGCTGATTGATGAGATTCCGGTGCTTTCAATTCTAGGAGCCTTGAGTGAGAACGGATTAGTGGTGAAAGACGCCGCCGAATTGAGAGTCAAAGAAACCGATCGCATTTCGACCGTCGCCGAAAATCTCGGACGTATGGGCGCGAAAGTCGAAACCCGCCCGGACGGTCTGGCGATTCCGGGCAAGCAAAAATTACACGCGGCTGCGCTCGATTCGTTCGGCGACCATCGAATTGCGATGGCGTTCGCTGTAGCCGCGCTCGCCGCCGATGGCGCTTGCGAAATTCGTAACGCGGAAGCAGCTTCGGTATCGTATCCTGAATTCTACGAGACACTGCGGGACATTGCCTGCTAGGGCCCGCTTTGTTGTATGGATGAATTTTTCGATCCGGATCTTACACACGAGTGCCTGATACACGATCTCAACAATGTCTTTGAAACGATTACGGAGGCTGCGGAATTACTGAACGCCGACCGCCATTGGCGGGCTTTGGCCGCCACGCTACAAAGAAGCGTTACAAGGGGAAAACGGCTGGTTGGCGCGATTCCCGATCACACGCCGGATCTTGCATCGGTGATCGAAGATGCCATTCAGTCGGCGCAGGATTTCTGCATCACCGCCCGAAAGCCTCGCATCGAGTTTTCGCGCAGGCTTCCGCCAGGCATTCCGCTGCCCGGTTCGGCGAAAGAATGGGAACGCGTCTTCGCGAATCTGTTTTTAAACGCGGCTCAGGCGTTTCGAAAACCGGGCCGCATCGAGATTGCAACCGAGAAAGTGGATGACGCATTGAGGATTCAGATTACCGACAACGGACCGGGAATTCCCGCTGAGATTCTACCGCGTATCTTCCGCCCAAATGTTTCGACGAAACCCGGCCCAACGGGCAGATCGGGTTTGGGCCTGCACATTGTGGCCTCGATCGTCAAGCGTTATGGCGGCAAGGTCGTCGCGGCAAACAGAGACACGCGAAGCGGCGCGATATTCATTATCTCCGTGCCCTTTCAAGCGGCGCGTGCTCAATCGGCGGAACAGTAATCGAGACGAATGAAATATCTATGTATTCATAGCCACTTCTATCAGCCGCCGCGCGAGAATCCGTGGCTGGAAGCGATTGAGCTTCAAGATTCGGCGTATCCCTATCACGACTGGAATGAACGAGTGACGGCGGAGTGTTACGCGCCGAATGCAAGCGCCCGCATTCTGGATGGCGAGAAGCGCATTGTGCGCATTGTAAACAACTACAGCCGGATCAGCTTTAACTTTGGCCCCACGCTGCTTTCCTGGATGCAGAGACATGTGCCGGATACATACAAAGCCATTCTGAAAGCGGATCGAGAGAGTCTCAAACACTTTTCGGGACACGGTTCGGCGATCGCGCAAGCGTACAACCATGTCATCATGCCGCTCGCGAATACGCGCGACAAAAGCACTCAAATCGTGTGGGGCATCGCGGACTTTAAGAGCCGCTTCGGGCGCGATCCCGAGGCCATGTGGCTGCCGGAGACCGCAGTCGATCTCGAAACTCTCGATCTACTGGCTAAAGCAGGTATGCGTTACGCGATACTTGCTCCAAATCAGGCCAAGGCGACGCGTCCGCTCGCAGGGGGCGAATGGATCGATTCGAGCGGTTCGAAGATCGACCCGTCACGTCCCTATCTGTGCAAACTGCCTTCCGGCAGCTCAATTAACCTGTTCTTCTACGACGGTCCCGTCTCGCGAGCGGTTGCTTTCGAGAAACTGCTGGATAACGGCGAGAAATTCGCTCATCGCCTTGTAAGCGGATTTTCAGACACCCGTGATGGGCGTCAACTTATGCATATCGCCACCGACGGGGAGACGTATGGTCATCACCACGTCTATGGAGAAATGGCGCTCGCCTACGCGCTCGATTACATACACACGCGAAAACTTGCGAGAATCACGAATTATGGTGAATTTCTGGCTTCAACGGCGGCTAAGCAGGAAGTATTGATACACGAAAACAGCTCTTGGAGCTGCGTGCACGGCGTCGAGCGCTGGCGCGACAACTGCGGATGCAATTCCGGCCGGCCCGGCTGGCATCAGGAATGGCGCCGGCCGCTGCGCGAGGCTCTCGACTGGCTCCGCGATCGCGTAGCGCCTAAGTTTGAACGGGAAGGCAGCGAGATATTCCACGACCCCTGGGCGGCTCGCGACTTATATATCTCCGTTTTGCTCGACCCGGGCTATGAAAATAGCCAGCGGTTCGAAGAGGAGTGCTTCCGGCCGGGCCTTGACCGCAAGACTAAGGTGCGTGCCTGGAAACTACTCGAAATGCAGCGCCACGCCATGTTGATGTATACGAGCTGCGGGTGGTTTTTCGATGAGCTCTCGGGCATCGAAACGGTGCAAGTGATTCAGTACGGCGGCCGCGTGGTTCAGCTCTTCGAGGAAGTCTTTGGAGAAACGCTCGAAGCTGAATTTGAAAGCATGCTCGCGCGCGCAAAAAGTAATCTGCCGGAGCATTCCGACGGCGCGACAATCTTCCGCGAGTTTGTCAAACCGTCCGTTGTCGGCCTCGAAGATGTCTGTGCTCATTACGCAATCAGCTCGCTATTCGAGCCGTACGGTGATGAAACAGAAATCAATGCGTTTTCCGTGAAGAGGTTTGATTATCACGGACGCGAGTCGGGAAAGCTTCGTCTCGGGACCGGCAAGGCGGAGTTCGTGTCGCGCGTGACGGGCGAATCGAAGATGCTAATTTTTAGCGCGGTCCATTTCGGCGACCACAACATCATCGGCGCCGTCAAGCCGTTAGCGGATGACGCCGCGTATTCGAATCTTGTTGCGCTTCTCGTCGAGGCCTTCTCGCGGGCGGAAATGCCAGCTGTGGTGCTGCTCCTCGACCAGGAGTTCAGCGATAAGACGTATTCGCTGAAATCGCTGTTCCGCGATGAACAGAGGAAAATCTTGAAAAGGATACTCGCCTCGACCCTCGCGGAAGCCGAGGCCGTGTACTTGAACCTGTATCAAAACCACGCTCCGCTTATGCGATTTGTTGCCGGCCTCAACTCGCCCATCCCGAAGGAATTGAGCACCACGATGGAATACGCGATCAACAGCTTGTTGCGTAACTCGCTGGGGGCGGATGAACTGGATTCGCGCCGTGTCCTCGCGCTGCTCGACGAAGCGCGCGAGGGAGGCGTAACGCTCGATGTCACCACTCTGGAATACGCCTTCCGTAAAAAGCTCGAAAAGATGGCCGAAGAGTTTGCTGAACGTCCCGGCGATCTTGCCGGGCTGGATGCCCTTCGGGATGCTCTCAAAGTCGCGAAGTCCCTTCCATTCCCGATCATTCTGTGGTCGGTGCAGAACAAGGTATACGAAATATTGCAGCGTTCCTACAAGCGCATCGCCGGAAAGGCCACGCGCCAACAGGATGCGAACGCCGCTATGTGGGTCGAAACGTTTCGGTCCCTCGCAGCGCTGGCCGAAGTCAAAGTGGAGTGACGGCCGCCTCTCGCTTGATTGCTCGAGCGAAGGAAAGGCGCTGCCTACCGGATCAACGGAGAAGGAATTCATCGGCCGTTAAGATGGAAGTGCCCTCGAACTCCTTTAGGTCGAGCAAGTCACGATCGCCCGTAACGAGTACGTGCGCTTTGGCATTGCGTGCACACTCGAGAACGATATCGTCGTCAGGATCGCGCGAAAGATGCAGTTGCCCGCTTATAGGCACCCAGAGTGCGCCAAGCAGCAGTTGATCAAGATCCGCTTTTACTTGCGCCGCGTTCTGGGAGAACTTGCGCGCGCAAACCTCTTCGATCTCCTCTACCATTTCGCAACAGATAGCCACGTGTCCCCGCGAGAATGCTCGCACAATTGCCTGGGCCGGTTTTCCGCGAAAGAGCAATCCTGATATCCAGATATTCGAATCGAGTACAACGATCACTCACGCTTAGCCCGTTTTTCTGCACGGTGCTGTTTCACCAGGCGTGGGACGTCGGCCTCCGTGTGTCCTGCTGGGTTGTTCGCGGCAAAGCGCTTCTGCGCTCTCTTCAGGATCTTTTCGACGCGTTGCGCTTCATACGATCGGAATGCTTCGCGGAATAGTTCACTCAGGGTCCGGTTTTCGGCCCTTGCGGTGGACTCCACCTGTTCGGCCAGCTCGGGTGGAAAGCTGACCGTAAATTGTCTAGTGGTACGAGAAGCCATTACTTGATCTTATCAAGTAAGGCAGAGTAAGAGAGCCCTACAGCAGCCCTAGCATGCCCATCGTGCAGCAGTGGGGCCTCTCAGGCGACGTTCCGGTTACGGGAGATTACGACGGCGATGGAAAGACCGACTATGCAGTGTGGAGACCAACATTCCGGAACATGGTATGTCGTTCCTAGTGGGAATCCAGCCAAGCCGATTTCACAGCCCTGGGGACTTCAGGGCGATATCCCCGTCCCAGCGGATTACGACGGCGATGGGAAAACCGATTTCGCCGTGTGGCGCCCGACGATCGGAACCTGGTATGTGATTCCCAGTGCAAACCCGTCCACACCGCTTTCACAGCAGTGGGGCTTGCCCGGCGACACCCCGGAATGACGATGAAAAGCCACTTTAGCCGAAGTTGGTCACAACCACTCCTCTGAAAAACACGCGGAAGACGGCTCCCTCGCGATCGCGGCTCGGTTCCGGGCCTGCGGTCTTTCTTCAGCTTTGGTGGGCCGCAGGCCCATCGGAACTCCCGTGCGGTCGTGGCTCGGAAACGTTGTGGACTCGAATGCTTAGCCGAGCCGCGCGCGCAAGCAAGCGGTCCGGTGGCGAACTTCAGTCATAGATACACGCGTTTCACTCGCGCGTGAATGCCGCAAAGCACGCTGTATGAAATGGTCCCGGCAAGCTTTGCAATCTCCTGGGCGTCGATAGCAGCGTCTCCTTCGATGCCCAGCAAGGTAACAGCATCGCCTGGCCGTATATCGGGAGACTGCGTCACGTCGATGGTTGTCAGATCCATCGAAACGGCTCCAAGAATCGGAGCAAAGCGCCCATTCACGATCACGCGTCCGCGATTCGAAAGGCGGTGCGGAATACCATCGGCATAACCCGCCGCGAGAATAGCAATTCGCATCGGCGCGGGAGCCCGAAACATCCCGCCGTAGCCGATCAGCGACCCGGCCGCGACATCCTTCACTTGAAGAACCGTGGCCCGCCAACGGAGTGCTGGCTTAACATGTAAGGCGTTCGGAGGTGCATTGCCGCGGGCGGGAGAGACGTAACCATAAATCGCATGCCCGGGGCGGACCATTCCCTGCCATGCCGCCGTGCGCCGGTAAGCAACCGGTATGGTGCTCGATAGGTGGAGGTAGGCAGGGTGTACGCCGGCTCGAGCGAGCGAGTGGGCGACATCTTCAAATACGGCGACCTGCCGCTCGGTTTGGCCCGATTGGTAGTTGGCCGCCGAGGCGAAGTGCGTCATCAATCCCTCGAGTTCGACACTCGGCGCGTTCTTCAGAGTATCTAAGATGCTTTGCGCGTCAGGCTTAACTCCCAAGCGTCCCATTCCGCTATCCACTTTCAGATGGAACTTGTAACGGGTTTCCCGGCTCGCGGCAATGCGGTTCAGCTCCATCAAGTCTTCAAGAGAATGCACCACCGGAGTGAGTTCGTATGCGAGCATCGCCTCGCGTGTGAAAGGCAGAAAGTCGGCCATGACGAGAATGCGAGCAGTTATGCCCGCATCGCGCAGCGTTACACCTTCCTCGGTGCTGCTGACGGCGAGCCACTTGGCCCCTCTTTCTTCGAGCACACGCGACACTTCCACCGCGCCATGACGGTAAGCATCCGCCTTGACGACTGGCATCACCTCCACGCCACCACCCACCAAGGCCGCAATGGCGGCGAAGTTGTCGCCTAGTTGTTGGCGCGACACCTCTACCCAGGAGCGATAGGGAAGACGTTCCATACGCGTGATTCAGAGCTTGCGCTCGAGCAATCGGTTGGCTTCGGAATACGGGTATTGCCCGTCCATGATCGCCTGATACGTGCCGCTCGTCTGAAGCTCCCGCGCAATGCGGGTGATCAAGCCCAGGCACGCCCGCATCGCCCCCGACCCGACACTCACCCGCTTGACACCGAGATCTTTCATTCCCGCTAACGTGGGAAATCCCGGGCCAGCCAGCATATTCAGCGGCCCGTCAACGGCCGCGACGAGTTCGGCGATGATCTTCGGATCCTTCACTCCCGGCGCGAACAGGCAGTCCGCTCCCGCCTGGCGGTATGCCCTCAACCGCTCGATGGCAGCTGTGAGCCGTGTGTCCTCGACGCCAATTCCCTTTAGAAAGGTGTCGGTTCTGGCATTGAGGAAGAGGTTCGGAACGGCTTTCTTAATGCTTTGAATTACCTCCACTTGCCGGGGCAGCGGCACCTGAGTGGATTCCTCCTCGCCCGTTACGTCTTCCAGATTAATTCCCACCGCGCCGCACTCCCACGCTTGCTCCGCTGTCGCAACTGGGTCGCCATAGCCCGCCTCGATATCGGCCGTTACGGGTACGTCGAGCGCGCTTGCAATGCGTCTTATGGCGGCGAGCATGTCCGAAGGGGGAATACGCTGGCCGTCGCGATAGCCGAGCGAAAATGCTACCCCTGCCGAGGTAGTGCCAACGGCCGGAAATTTCTCCTCCTCAAAAATGCGGGCGCTTGCTACATCCCACGCATTCGGCAGAATAAACGTGTTCACGTGCATCGCTTCAAACATGCGGGCTTTATGTTCTTGCTTCATCGGCAATTTCAATATAGCGAGCGGCATGTCGCCCGCGATGAAAGGCGGGGTTCACTAAATGTTGACCCCAATGCGCCACAGCGCGTATCCTACAGCCTGCTTCAGGTAGAGCCAATCGAGCGCGCGCCGGTCCGCCGGCCCACCGGGGCGCGGAGAGCCATAGACTGTGATGCCTTGCCCTTCGAGCATCTGCTTGGCGCGGAATATATGGTAGCCATCGCTAACAACAATGCAGGAATGGAAGTTCATGCGCCGCATAATCTCGACCGCCGCCGCAATGCTCTGGCCCGTCGTTGAGCCCGCTGGCTCAACCAGGATCGCCTCCGACGGTACTCCGTGCTGAGTCAGGTATGCCCGGCCGACTTCGCCTTCTGTATAGACCGGGTCGCCGCCTGCCCCGCCGGTAGTCAAAATATACGGGGCGAGTCCTCGCAGATACAGCAGAAGTGCATGATTGAGACGGGCCTGCAATACTGGCGAAGGCTTGCCGCGGTATTCAGCGGCTCCGAGCACCAAAATCACATCCGCCTGTCTCGCCTCGTCGCGAGTGGATTGCAGTTGAATCCGGCGCGCTATCCACAACAGGTAGGCTAATATCAGGGCTACGAAAACGGCCGAAGCCCATACAACGAGGCCCTTCAACACATTGATCTACTTGTCCCCTTTTCCCGTTGTTCTATCAGTCTATGACGTGTTTCATGTGACTGTTCGTTGTGACAAGCTCCATGTCTTTCCGCGTGGTTGAAATCAGCAGTCCAAAAAACGCGATTCTGCAAGACATCCGGCAGGCTGCGGCGCGAGGCCGGCCCACCGAAGAAGGGCTGTTTGTAGCCGAAGGCCCGCATCTGGCCCAAGAGTTGCTAGCAAGCAAATGGCAGTTAGAGAAGCTGATCCTCACCACAAAGGCCCTTGAACGGTGGGAAAGCTACGCTCGACAGCGATCTATCGAGATAATCATCGTGCCCGAGCGTACGCTTACCCGCATCGCTCAAACCGAAACCTCTCAGGGAGTGATCGCTTTAGCGCGGCCGCGAATGGCACAGTGGGTGGACCTATTGGGAGATCAGGGACTGATCGTTGTATTAGACGGGCTGCAGGATCCCGGCAACGCGGGGACGATCATCCGTTCGGCTGAGGCGTTTGGCGCAGCCGGCGTGGCGCTGCTGCGGAATTCCGTCCATCTCTCGAACGGCAAGCTCATCAGAGCATCCGCCGGATCGGTCTTTCGCGTACCGGTTTGCGAGGGATTCGATGCGGATGAGTTTCTCAGTCGAGCGCAGGCCGCCCACCTCCGTCTTCTTTCGCTTGATAGCGCCGGAGAGAGACGTCTTGCTGACGCGCGCTTTGACTCTCCGTGCGCCTTAATCGTGGGAAACGAGGCCCACGGAATCTCGCCAGAGCTACGTGGAGCAGTTTCTGAGACGATCGCGGTGAAGACGCATAAAGTTGAATCGCTGAACGCTGCGGTCGCCTGTTCCATTGCACTATATGAGGCGGGCCGCCAGAGAGAAATAGATGAGCCTCTTCGATCTTGAACCACCCGCTCCGGCGAAGGATAGCGGCCGGCCGCTAGCCGACCGGATGCGCCCGCAAAGCCTCGACGAATTTGTTGGCCAGCAGCATATTCTGGCGCCGGGCAAGCCGCTGCGGCGCCAAATCGAGAGCGGACAACTGACTTCTCTGATCCTGTGGGGGCCGCCCGGCACCGGCAAAACGACGCTGGCACGGCTGATGGCCGGAAAAAGCGGTGCCCACTTTGTTCCTTTCAGTGCCGTTCTCAGCGGAATTAAAGAAATTAAAGCGGTGATGGCCGACGCTGAACGAGCACGGCGCCTCGGACAGAAAACCGTGCTGTTTATTGATGAAATTCACCGCTTCAACAAAGCGCAACAGGACGCGTTTCTGCCTTATGTCGAGCGCGGCGATGTCGTATTAGTCGGCGCGACAACGGAAAATCCTTCATTTGAGGTGGTTTCAGCATTGCTTTCGCGCACGAAAGTATATCCGCTCGAAGCTTTGCAGACTAGGGAGGTGGTGGCGCTCCTGAAGCGCGCCCTCAGTTCCGAAGATCGAGGCTTAGGCTACCTGCGCCTCAGAATTGACGAAAGTCTGCTCGACGAGATTGCGGAAGCCTCGAATGGCGACGCCCGTTCAGCCCTGAATACGTTGGAAGTGGCCGCAGGCATGGCATTGGAGGGAGAGATCACCCAGGCGTCGGTAGCCGATGCCCTCCAGCGGAAGATTCTGCTATATGACAAAAGCGGCGAAGAGCATTACAATTTAATCTCGGCCTTGCACAAATCCGTACGTTCCAGCGACCCTGACGCGGCGGTATACTGGCTGGCGCGAATGATGACCGCCGGCGAGGACAGACTGTACCTGGTACGGAGGTTGGTGCGGATGGCGATCGAGGATATCGGGCTGGCCGACCCGCGAGCCGTCGAGCAGGCTATCGCCTGCATGCAGACAGTACATTTCCTAGGGATACCCGAAGGAGACCAGGCTCTGGCTCAACTGACCATTTATTTGGCATTAGCTCCGAAATCCGACGCTTCTTATCAGGCTTTGAATGAGGCGAACGCCGTTATCCAGTCGCGCTCCGCCGAGGCTGTACCCCTGCATCTACGGAACGCTCCTACCAAACTTATGAAGGATCTAGGTTATAGCCGTGGGTACGAGCATGCCCACCGGCAACCGGATGCCGTCACCGCCATGAATTGTCTCCCCCCGTCGCTCGAAGGGATAAGTTTCTATCACCCAACCCAACGCGGGTTAGAACGGAACCTGGCGGAGCGGATGGAATGGCTGATAGAGCAAAAAGAGCGACACAAATTTGAGCAATCCTCTAAGGATTCTTCCGATCAGGTCGAAGAGAATCAATGAAATGCCGCGAAATTGTGTAAGCTAGGTACTGGAGATTCAGAGCTTTGGCTGAACCTTTGCGTAACGAAAATAGCGTCGAGCGCCGGCGGTCGAGCCGTTTCCCCATCGAACGGGAAGTTCGTTACAAGACGCTGAGCCAGCGCTCAGAGGTGATCCAGGGCTCTGGTAAGACCCTGAACATTAGCAGTTCGGGCGTCTTGTTCACCGCCGATCACGATCTGCCAGTAGGAACGCGCCTGGAAGTTTCCATTAGCTGGCCGGCGCAGTTGAATGAGAAGTGCCTCCTGAATCTAGTTGCCCGAGGCCGGGTAACGCGGCAGGAATCTGGCCACCTGGCGCTGCAGATTCAACAATACGAATTCCGAACACAAAGCATTAGCTCGCTGCAGCCCAAAGAGCGCGTTGTGCAGCCTGTCCAAGCCCATCAGTAGTAAGGCGGGTTTGTCTGGCACGTGAGAAAACCTGTGCACACGTGTCTCTTCGCTTAGTAGATCCTCGACGAGAGTTGTCGATCGACCCACAATTCGAGCGCGCCGCCAAGGCACAAGACTGCAAGGAGACCTAATGAAGTCGAACGTTACCATCGACACTAAATTGATGACCGGCACAGCGGCCATGTTCGTCCTGGCTGCTGTCGTAGGTATTTCCGGATTAATGTTTCAGCGCGCATTCAAAAAGCAAGTTGATACTTTGTCAGGCGTCACTATTCGGAAAGTTCTGCTGGCCAACACAATTGCCATGGCCAACTCCGAAATGATTTCCGCTCAGCGGGGAATGATTTTAGCCGCCTTTGCAAAAGACAACGCTGAATTGGCTTCGTATCAGACAACTTTCAAGCAGAATGTTGACCTCATTCAAAAATCGGTCGATGAGATCAAACCACTGCTCCAGAAGGAGGAAGCGAAGCAACTGACGACGGATATCGCATCGGAATTGGCCGAATGGCTTTCGCGCTACGACGAGCTTATACAGAAAGCGTCGGCCGGCGATGCTGCCGAAGCCAACCGGATCTGCAAGGATGTGACGGGGCCCATTTACAACGCCATCGCAAAAGACGCTCAAAGACTGACGGGGATTCAGACCGAGATTCTGGATGAGAGCCAGAGTGGCATGGCCACGCAATACAACCGAAGCGTTTGGCTGGCAGTGATTCTGCTAGGCGTGTTTACCTGCGTCGCCGCCGTGGTGATTCTAGTTGTGCGGCAAATCACCCGGGATTTGCGGGAAGCGATCCTGAAGCTCGCCGAAAGCGCGGAACAGGTAGGCGGCGCCGCCGCCCAGGTTGCTTCGTCCAGCCAGGCGCTCGCGAGCGGCTGCTCCGAACAGGCGGCTTCTCTCGAAGAAACTGCTTCATCTTCGGAAGAGATTAACTCGATGGCGCGCCGCAATAGCGAGAACTCGCGTTCCGCGGCCGCACTCGTCGGAAAATCGCAGGAAACATTCACCGCGATGAACCGGTCGCTCGAGGAGATGGTCGGGGCTATGGCGGAAATTGGCGCCTCGAGCGAGAAAATTTCCAAAATCATTAAGGTAATCGACGAGATCGCGTTCCAGACCAATCTTTTGGCCCTTAATGCGGCTGTTGAGGCGGCGCGAGCGGGTGAAGCGGGCGCGGGTTTCGCTGTCGTTGCCGACGAAGTGCGGAACTTGGCGGAACGGAGCGCGCAAGCCGCTAAAGACACCGCTGCATTGATTCAAGACTCGATTACCAAATCTACCGAAGGAAAGACCAGAGTGGACCAGACGGTCGCGGAGATTTCCTCCATCGCACAACAATCCACGGAAGTGCGGGCGTTGGTGGAAGAAGTGAGCGGAGGCAGCCAGGAACAGGCCCGCGGCATAGAACAGATCAGCAGGGCGATCACGCAGATGGAGAAGGTCACGCAAAGCACGGCCGCCAGTGCGGAGCAAAGTGCTTCCGCCTCAGAAGAGCTGTCCGGCCAATCGGAAGCCCTGAAAAACATCGTGACAAGCCTTGCCGCGATGGTCGGCGGCGCTGTTGGGCGGAACTCGGCCGAAATGAAAAAGCTGACTGGTTCGGACGAGCTTCTAAGCACAACAAGCGCTTCGGTCAGAAAGACTGCCGCGCAATACACGGGTGCGCCCAGAATTCCGGCAGGCCGTCCAGGGAGAACAGTAACTGCGGCCGAAGCCTTTCCGCTCGATGAGGACTTCAAAGAGTTCTGATCAGAAGGCGCATATGGCGGGGGCACTCATGCTTGAGAACTCCCGCCAACGGCCGGCAGCCGCGATATTCCGGCGGCCATCGAACGGCGATGACGGATCACAAGCGCGCATGCCGCGCCACCGTCCCCACAAGCGGGTTCGCATATCGAAGATATGCCTCGGTCACGAACCTTTTGCCCGGATCCATAAACTCCGCGGGCAGCTCGCGCTCTCTTCGCGCCACCTCTTCAAGCGGCGTCAGAGTGGTCTCGCATGCGTACTCGGGTCCATCGCCGCGCCTCAAACCCACCATCTGCCCTGTGTTTCCGGCCAACGCCGCGCAAACGGCAGCGCGCCCCACCAGTTCCGCCTCCACCCGGTCTATTTCCGAAACGAGCGTTGAACACGATCGCGCCAGCAGCGATGGGCGCTCGCTCCGTGTCCGAAGTTTCAGCTCTCGGTTCACGAAACTCGCGACGGCATGTCCCAGATTTGAAGCGAGCCGGTGCTGCGGATTATCCGGCCGGTCGACATCCGCTCCAAACGGCTCCCCGTTTTCGTCCAACTGTCCTTCGCAGATACACACAAACACGCGTCCCCATCTTCTGTACGCGTCCTCGATATCGGCCAGTAACGTTTGGCGCGGAAGCGGCTGTTCTGGAAAGTAAATCAAATGCGGGGCATCATCTTCGTCATGCCGCGCGAAAGCTGTAGCCGCCACCAGCCAGCCCACATTGCGGCCAATGACTTCACAGATGAGGATCGGCGACGGCAGCGCACGATGATCCATGCCCATGTCTCGTATGGCATACGCATAGAAACGGGCGGCAGACCCATAGCCAGGCGTGTGGTCGGTTCCATACAAGTCGTTGTCAACAGTTTTTGGAATGCCTATCACCTGTAGTTCGTACCCAGCTGAGCGCGCTGCGATAGCAATATCCATTGCGGTTCCCATCGAACCATTGCCGCCGATGTAGAAAAAATAACGGACGTCATATTCCCGAAAGATCGTCAGCACACGGTCCAATTCAGGTCCAGACAGTCGAACACGCGACGATCCAAGCGCCGAGCCGGGAGCCAGCCGTATGCCCTCCAACGTGGGCAACCCGACCGTGAATAGGTCCACGAAACGGCCTTCGAGTATGCCTCGAAGGCCGTATTCGGATCCGAGAAAACGTGTAAACGCGCCTCGCCGCTGCGCCTCCATCACAGCTCCAAACAGGCTTGCGTTAATAACTGGAGTAGGGCCGCCGCCGTGCGCGATTACCGCCGCCGCCATATGATCCTATTGTGAAGTGGTACCCGGACAATCACGTTATCCTTGCGTTTCGCCGCCGATTTCGCTCAAATCAAATGGGTGGGGATACCGCGCGCCTGGCGGATAGGGGGATTGAATAACCGAATGGACGTAGTGATCATTAAGGCGCCGAGGCTGCTTACTGAAGAGAGGCGCCGGGAGATTGCCGGCATTCTCGAACAGCAAGGCCGCATTACGGTCGAGGAGGTAAAGAGAAAATTCGGCGTTTCAGCCGTTACGGCTCGCAGCGATCTAGACGCGCTTTCCGCGAATGGGCTGCTGATACGGTCGCACGGTGGCGGCATTCGGCCGCTCGATAGCGGACCCGATTATCCCTTGAAAGTGCGCGAGAGCATGCGCCATGAGGAGAAGGTTCGCATCGCCAAAGCGGCCGTCGGCCTGATCCGCCCGTTTCAGACGGTGATTCTATGCAGCGGATCCACGTCCGCCGAGCTTGCTGATCAGTTGCGGCGATCGAATCCCGAAGGCGTGGCGGTGATCACCTATGCGTTGAACATTGCCTCCAAACTTGCCGATGCGGCTAATCTCTCGCTGATTATGATTGGCGGCATCCTGCGCCAGGTCTCCTGCGCCTTTGTCGGTCCACAAGCCGAAGCCATGATGTCGTCCTTACATGCCGATCATCTGTTTCTCAGCGTGGTGGGACTCGACTCGGAAATTGGTCCAACAACCATCGACATTCTCGAGGCACAATTGAATTCCCGGATGGTGCAGGCTGCGCGAGAAGTGACTGTAATCGCCGATTCGACAAAACTAGGTCAGCGCAGTCTGGCAGGGATCGCACGACTCAATCAGGTCCATCGAATCATCACGGACTCGGCCGCTTCGCCCGAATCCGTTGAAGCTTTTCGCGCTATAGGCATTGAAGTGCTCACGGTTTGATGCGGCTCGCTGACTCTGCGATAGCGGAAACTCAGCTATAGTGAAGACTGGCCATCACGCGGCGCCATGGTTTTGCCGGCCTTCTCGACCGCTCCCAAATTAGGATGGTTCGGCTTGCTTGCCTTGACCATTTTCCTGGAAGTTGAGCCCCTTCCTCAGGAGATCTATCCGCCCTTGTTTTACTCCTACAAGCTCTTGAAAGGCGTACTGTTTTTCGCGTTGGGCTATCTAACACCGCTTGCCTTCTGGCGCTTTAACTCACTCGGCCGTGGCATGCTGCTGGCAGCCCTTTCGGCCTGCGCCGTCGAGATGCTTCAAGGCTTCTTTCAGGGACACCGGTTTAGCCTCTTCGAGCTCGGATTGAAGCTGCTCGTCATTTTTGCCGGATTCGCGCTGGCCTTAAACGCCAGGTATGAACAGCGGATTTCACTTGGCTGGTGGCGAATTCAATTGAAAAGTGAACACTTCCACACTTGACTGCGCGCCTTGCACCTCGGCCTGGCATTTGAGCGGAAGGCGCGTCAACTTATCCGGATTGCGGATCCCATAGATAGCGGAAATGCGGCTTTCGTCGAAACGAAACGCTGTCACGGTATCGGCGCGTCCATTCAGGAACACCAGCAATCCCGGCTCGCCATTCACAACAACCTGCATCCGCGAAAAACGCTCAGGCCCGTACTTCCGGCCCAGGCCTCTCGAAAATCGCAGAAGCCTATCTACTCCGACAATAGGGTTCACATTCACTGGAACTTTGCCGCCGCCGTCGGAAAAGAAAATTACGTCTTCGGTAACGGCTTCGATCAGCTTCTGCTCGTCCTCTTCTATGATGGCGATGGCATAACGGTCGACCATCGCCCTCTTAGCCGCGAAATCGGGGGCGGCGGCGCCTCGCTCGCCTTCCACGCGTCTCCGCGCCCGAATGTACATCTGCCGGCACGCTGTCTCCGGCTTGTCGACTATCCGCGCGACTTCCCGGTATGGAATCTCGAACGCTTCGCGAAGCAAGAAAACCGCACGCTCGATAGGATCCAGTTGCTCGAGTAGGAACAGAAGCGCGATCGATAGCTCCGAGCGGGTAATCTCCTTTTGCTCCTGACTCCGCAGCTCGACCAAAGGTTCGGGAAGCCACGTTCCCGGATAAACCTCGCGCTGGTGGCTTGCCGAGCGCAGGCGGTCAATTGCGATTCGCGTGACAACCGTCGTCAACCACCCCTCACGGTTCTCCAATTGAGCGGCATCGGCTAGCTCGAATCGAATGTAGGCGTCCTGTACCACGTCTTCCGCTTCGGCCCGGCTTCCCAGCAGCCCATACGCGAGCCGCAGCAAGCGCGGCCGCTGTTGTTCAAAGAAATGAGCTTTTGCTTCGCGATCCACTCATTCCTTACGATGCCTTTTCGGCTCGTTTTGTCACAAATGGCGGTCCTGATTCGTCAGGTAATTAGAGATTCATTATGGAACCACGAATTAGTTTAGAAGCCGCTCCCAAAGGAGCGTTACAGGCGATGCAGGGTTTGGAAGCCTACGTCCGCGGAAGCGGTCTGGAACGTTCTCTTCTCGAGCTTCTGAAAACCCGCGTATCCCAGATCAACGGCTGCGCCTATTGCATCGATATGCACACCAAGGATGCCCGGCTGCACGGAGAAACCGAGCAGCGGCTCTACGCGCTCTCTGCGTGGCGCGAAACCCCGTTCTTTTCCGAGCGCGAAAGAGCCATGCTCGAATGGGCAGAGGCGCTTACCCTGATTTCGGAAAACCACGTGTCCGACGATCTTTACGATCAGGTTCGCCAACATTTCACCGAGGCAGAACTCGTGAACCTCTCCGTGGCGACAGTTGCTATCAATGGCTGGAACCGGTTCTGCATTTCGTTTCGTGCCGTGCCGGGAACGTATCAACCGGCTGAGGCGGCCGAAGCTGCTCACCGGTAATGCGGGCCTGCTGAAAGGCTCTCTTAGCTCACGGCATGGCAGGCGAAAACGCCTGTCCCACCTCGTACAATATTGACTTGAAATCGCGCCGTGAGTTCATTCGCTCTGCTAGCCGGACTGCGGCTGTTTTTACTTTCGATCAAATCACCAGCGCCTTCGCCTCTCCGCTTCCCGTGCAGTTCGTGAACGTAGCGCGAGAAGCCGGCCTGAACAGCAAGACAGTGTTTGGAGGAGAGAACCGGAACAAATACCTGCTCGAGACAACCGGCTGCGGCGCGGCTTTCTTCGATTTTGATCACGACGGTTGGCTCGACATCTTTCTCGTTAATGGAACGCAGGCCCACTACGCTGCGGGCGAGGCGCCAGTCTGCCGCTTGTATAAGAACAATCGCGACGGAACCTTTACCGGTATCTCACTCAAGGCCGGTATTGCGCGCACCGGCTGGGGACAGGGCTGCTGCGCAGGCGATTACGACAATGACGGCTGGGACGATCTGTTCGTCACCCTTTGGGGCGATTGCTCGCTATTCCACAACAATGGCGATCGAACGTTGACGTTCGACGACTAGACGTTTCAGGCTGGCCTCGGCCGGAACACGCGTTTCCTCGGATGGGGCGCAGGTTTCTTCGACTACGATAACGATGGCTGGCCCGATATCTTTCTCTGCAATGGCCACGTCTATCCCGAGGTCGCGGAAACGGAGCAAGAGTCCGGATACCGCGAAAGAAAAGTCGTCTACCACAATTTGGGCAATCGAAAATTTGAAGATGTTTCGATGGATTTGGGGCCCGGCATTACGGAGCTGGTTCCGGGCCGCGGCTGCGCCTTTGGCGATTTTGATAACGATGGCGACGTGGACGTTCTTGTGAATTGCATCAATGATGTTCCTCAACTGCTTCGCTGCGATTCCTCGCTCGATCGCAATTGGATCAAGGTCAAGCTTGTTGGAGTGAAATCGAATCGCTCGGCTATTGGAGCGCGCGTGTATTGCCGGACGGAGGGCTACAGCCAGATGCAGGAAGTGCGTAGCGGCGGAAGTTATATCTCACAGAGCGATTTTCGGCTGCATTTCGGTCTGGCCGCGGCGAAACAATGTTCGCTCGAAATTCGATGGCCCACGGGCAAAGTAGAAAAAATTCCGGATCCGCCAGTAAACCAGATCGTCACCATAGTTGAAGGTAAGGGAATTAAAGCCTGAACAAGCGGGCCGCATGGATCTTCACCGCGCGGCCAGACTTCTAAAACACCGCCTTCAGTGCAAATTGGATTTGGCGTGCTGGATAAGTTGTGCGAATGGTGCCGAAGGCCGCGTTGGTCGTAATCGGAGTCGGCAGTCCGAAGTTGGTGTGGTTCAGCACGTTGAAGAACTCGGAGCGAAATTGCAACGAGAGCCTTTCCTTTACGCGGAAGGTCTTATTGGCCGCGAGATCCCATTGCGCGAGGCCAGGGGCGCGAAAGGTATTGCGGCCCAGGTCGCCGAACGGGTCGCTCGCCGGCGGAGTGGTGAACGTATAGCCATTGAAAAAATTGTTGAGCATGGCTGACGTGCTCTGGCTCACTCCATGCCCGCTTACGTTGGGTCGCAAAATCGCTTCGCCCCGATAATCGTTGGTCAAGCCCGTCACGTCATTTGCCGCCGACGGCGAATACGACACATCAATCGGCGTTCCCGTGTTTGCCGTCACGATGGAATTGAGCTCCCAACCACCCGCCACGGCATCCAAAAAGCCGTTCATATTCGAGCCGTATTTGAGGCCCTTGCCAAACGGCAGCTCGTAGACTACGCTTGCAACATTCATGAATTCCACGTCGAAGCTCGACAGCCCGCGTTCGGCCGCCAAATCCCGAATGTTCTGAGGATTGGCTTCGTAATAGCCTGGATAATACTCGAGCGCCTGCTCGGAATCGCCTAGCGCTTTCGACCACGTGAATGAATTCAGAAAGTACAGGCCCCCGCTAAGACGATGTTCAAGGCGTGCGGACAGGCCATTGTAGTCGTTGTCGCCCGCCGGATCGAGCCAGGTAATAGGCCCGAAGGTCTGAATGGGACGGCGGGGTTGCACTCCGAGCGTTTGCCCCGGCAAGTTTGGATACGCCTGGTTGTAATCGGCAATGATAGGCAGGCGCAGGCTGTGATTGCCGTTATAGGCAACCTCCAGCACAGTATCTTTCGCGAGTTCGTGCTGTACAGAGAAGAACCACGACTGAATATAAGGCCAGCGCGTGTTCGCCGAAATATAGTCGATATTCGACGTGATGGGATTAAAATTTTGGGGGTTGTCGATGCCGGTCGTAAAGCTGTTCTGCGTCGTCAGAAAGTTAGATGGAGCCGTGCCGCCGGCCGGGATGGACTGCGTAAGGATGCCAAAGAGAGCCTGGGGCGCGTTAATTCCCTCTTGCGCGCTGCCAACGCGGTTGAAAAACGAGTAGCTGATGCCGTATCCACCGCGCAGCACGGTCTTGGGAGCCGCGCTCCACGCCATGCCGATGCGCGGCCCGAAATCTTTGTAATCGGGGTGCACCAGAGCGCGATCGTAAATGCTGCCGTTCGTCGCTTTAATCAACGTGTCTGTTGTTGGGTCGAAGTTGGTCCAGTTGTTGTCGCGTTCCCAGATGGGTGTGGCGAATTCCCACCGCAGTCCCAAATTTAGGGTGAGTTTCGGCGTAACACGATAGTCGTCTTGAAGGTAAAGCGCATGAATATGCTGCCGAAGGTTAGTAACCAGGTCGTTGCCGAGCTGTATTGTGCTGGGAAGCCCGAAGATGAAATCCGCCAGATCGTAGCTTGTGGCATCACTCGGAATCGAGCAGCCCGACGGCTTGCCCAATAGCGCGCAGGTCGGTTTGCTGAACTGGCCCGAATATGTGTCGGCTCCGTACAAAGGGTTAATGTCCAGCACTTCGGTGCGGATGGTTTGAAATTCGTAGCCCGTCTTGATGGTATGGCGGCCAGCAACGAGGGAATAATTCAGCTTCGGGTCAAAGGAAGTCGGATTCTGGAATTGCGGGTTACTGGTCTGCCGGCCCAGTTGAGAGAAACCGCTGATGGATTGCGAGTTTAAGCCGCCAGTGAGATTGGGCGAGGTCGGCAGCCCGGGGATGCCGTAGAGTTCTTCCATGCTGGGACCGCCCAAGTAGGGAGGCACTTTGCCCGCGAGAATGTGATCGAACGCCAGGCGGGCTTCGACCAACGATGATGCCGTGGCCGTCCAGGTGTAGCCGATCGCCGCTTGTTGCTGAATGGCGTGTATGTAACCGTTTCCGTTGCCGCCCGACGGCCCTGGAATGTCCGGCTGATAGTACTGCAGATCTTTCCGCTGGCTGAAGCGCGCAAACGCTGTCATCTTACTGTTGATTTGGTAGTCCACCTTGGCGTCGTACTTATCGCTGTAATCGCGAACCAGCAGCAGCGCTTCATAATTATTCGAGCGGCCCGGTCCGTTGGGACCCGGCAGCGCATTCAATACCTCCGCGGCGAATGGATTCAGCGCGCTGATTGGGATGGGCGTGTTGGCCGGGTAAACTGTCCGGTTCAGCGGATCGTAAACCGTCACCGGTAAAATCCCGTTCCGGTCGTTTGTGTCCGGAATCGAATCGAAATTCAGATATCGCTGCAACTGGCGGAAGCCCTCATAGTCCGCGAAGAAAAACAGCTTGTCTTTAATGAAAGGCCCGCCTATCGCAAACCCAAACTGGTTGCGCTGCAGCGTCGGCTTTTGAAATACCGCTGGGCTGAAGGTGAAGCCCACGGCGTTCAGGTCGGTGTTGCGGAGGAAATCGTAGGCTGTACCGTGAAATTCATTGGTTCCCGATCGCAGCGCTGCGTTCACCACGCCACCGCCTACGCGTCCGTACTCTGCGCTGAAGTTGCTAGTAATTACTTTGAATTCGGCGAGAGCGTCTGGCGAAGGCTGTACCACCTGGCTCGAGTAACCCTGGTTGCTGGGCGAATAGGCATTGTTGTCCACCCCATCCAGCAGAAAGTTGTTATACGTGCTCCGCATGCCGTTTACGTTGAACGAGCCTTCACGCGGTGTGCCGTTGGCCGCGAACAACACAGAAAGCGGCGACCGGTGAACGTTGGTGGAAAGCAGCGCGAGATCCGAATAGTTGCGGCCATTGAGCGGCAGCTCCACGATCTGCTGCGTGTTGATCACCTGCCCGTGTTCGCTCGAGTCGGTCTCGAGCACTGCCGCGGCTCCCGTCACTTCAACCGAATCCGTAACTCTGCCGATTTGCATCGTAAGATCCACCCGCTGCCGGGCGTTTACGTCCACTCGAATGTTGGCCGCAATGGCTTTTTCGAATCCAGGCGCCTCCGCTGTCACTGTGTAAATGCCCACTTTGACGTTGGGAAATGTGAAGTCGCCATTTCCGCCGGTCTTGGTTTCGGATTTAACTCCAGTGTCTTGATTGACCAAGGTGACGGTGGCGTTAGCGATGGCCGAACCTGTAGGATCGGTAATCGCACCGAGCACGTCGGCAGTTTCAAATTGCGCTAGCGCAGGCGTAATTGCCGCAAGCGATACCATTACTGCGAGAAGATACCTCACGAGCCCCCTCCCTTGCGGAGAGCGTAGCACGAAAAGTCGGACTCTTGGGTTTCGGTTGTATGAAAATTGACTACGCCCGATGTCTGAAGGCGAACGTGCGCGGCTGACGTTTACCAGGCGCCTTGCTTCAGTCCGAACCACCAGATCAACCCCAGCGTTGCTGTGTTTTGCTCCCTCTTCAGAATGCCAAGAATATTGGTGAGGAAGTACGGACGATTCGAGAAGTCCCGACGCCATTCACCCATCAGCATGAAGCCATCTGCCAGCTTGTATTGAGTTGTGACTGTATTTTCCTTCAGCGCCTGCGTAACACCGCTGAACAGTCCACCGCGATCGGAAAAATACTCGGCACGGGTTACAAACGCGATTTTAGGCGTGAGTTGATATCGGGCGTATATCGCGCCCCCATCCACATGCGATGGAGCCGAATAGGTATAAAGGCGTTCGATCTCATAATCGCCTTCCAATCCGAACGTCAGGTTGTTTGAAGGTTGCCACGTCGCATAGCTGTCGAAAATGTGCAGCTTTCCTTGTGGAGCATTAGGAATCGGCTCGATTGGAGTTCCTTGCAGTGTCGGAAGGCCAGGCGGCGGGCTTGGCGGATTGAATATCACGTTTGGATGTTCCTGGCCGATGTAGTAGTTGATCGTCCAGTTCAGGGTCTTATGAGGTTGAAGGATCAGACCAAACATTTCGTCTTTATAGCCGTTGGTCGGCTCGGTTTGTTGCGTGCCGTTCACAATCCAGTAATTAAGGCCGAGCACGCTGTTGACTTTATAGTTCACCCGGGCGCCCATGTGATAGAACGGCAGGAAGTTGAACCAGAACGAACGGGAGTAGTTCATCTGGTCTTTCGTGTAATTGTTTTCATAACCGAGCGCACTGGCCCATTTCCCAAAGTCGACGGTTAGGCCATTTCCAACGGGAAAGACATACGTTCCATAAGCCTGAAACACAGCGCGGTAGACGTCGGGCCGCAGTTCGTTGGCTGCATTTCCTTGGAGGGTTTCAGTTGCCTGGCCATATTGAAAATCGAGACGTACACCCCATCGTTTGCCTTTTTCGAGATCGGGAGCATTTTCAATCACTAGATCAGCCTGATTGAGGCTGAAGGCGTTGCTGCTGACATCGTATGCCCGCAGCAGGTTGACCCGTGCGACCGGATTGTTGAAATTCCACGCGTAGTACGTGTCCAGATACCCGTTAAACGTGGTTCCGGCCAGAATTCCGGGAAGGCCCGATTCGGACGGCGTGCTGGCTGGAGCCGGATTTTGAACAGGGGCTGCCTGCGCCGCGACGGCGGGAGCTGGCGCGCTTGGCGGCGCTACCTGTGTCGCGCTCTTGGCTTCGAGCACGGCGATGCGCTGCTCCAGCTTCTCGATCCGGTCGAGCAATTGCCGCTCGAGCGGGGTGAGCGGCTGGCCTGGCTGCTCGCCAGTGTTTGCCAGTGAGGAAGCCTGCTGTGCGTAGCCCATCGCAGTGAGACAAATGGCAACGGAGGCTAGACGCACCCAAATGCGAGCGGATATGTGGTTGGGCATATATGCATTTCTGCTTCAGAAGAAATCAGTGTAGAGCTTTCCCGATGTAAATAGGATCTGTGATACGATGCCGCCTGATTTGGAACAGCATAGAAAGCGCGCCGAAGATGAACTGGACCCGCCGCAAATTCCTGAACTCGAGCCTGGCTGCGCCGGCTCTGATCTCTGTCTCCGATCTCTCTCGGGCAAACCCAGCGAGCGCCGGCGAAGCCTTAACATCCGAAGAACAGGCAACGCTGAAGGCAGCCATCGATGAAATTATTCCGGCGGGCGACGGCATGCCGTCGGCGAGTGAAGCAGGTGGAGTAGCGTATCTCGTTGCGCTGGCACGTACA
>JBAUZG010000204.1:0-13166 GCA_049585195.1 Bryobacteraceae bacterium
AAAGATCCAGTTGCGCGCCATGGGCGTGAGGAGGAATTCGGCAAATGGCCATTGAACCAGAATGAACACAGCTAGGAATAGCACACCTGCGAGCGATGCCTGGGCCCAGCGGTTCCAATGGCGAATGCGGGGGTAAATGAGATCGATCACCACGGCCGGCGCGATCAGGAGCAGCGGAAATCCGAGTGGGACCATATGCGTCACCGGCTGGTAGACAGGGCCGAGTTTCGGTCTTGCCGGAAAGAGCGGAAAAATCCATTGCATGGCGAGCCAGAAGATTGTGTAGATGCTGGCGACGGTGGTGCAGGACCAGCGGCGGTCGAGCGCTTTTGCGGCGGCGAGTAAGATGAGCGGAACGCCTGAGTCGACGACGTAGTAGCAGCGCGCCGAATGCTGCATGCTAAAGCCGGTGTACTCGAGAATGAACATGCAGAGCTGAATCAGAACGAGGCCGGCAATCACGAGAAAGACGCGCTCTAATTTGTTGCGCATCGCACCGGCCGACCGGCTGATTGCTCCCCGAACGAGCACCAGCGCGCCGGTTTGAATGCCGACCAATCCGAAAAGCAGAAGTGTGTGAGGCGGGCTTACGATCTTCACATCGAGCCCGTATGCTTCGTGCCACCAGTTGTCAAACGGGGCGGACGTGATCATGGCGAACCCGCCCCAGGCAATGATGAATGCGCCCAGAGGCCCGCGAAAACCCCAGAAATTTACCGTCGCGCGCGTATCTGAAGGGCTGCCGGCGAAGGTCGTATGCAGAATCAGAAAGGCGCACGACAAACCCGCGAGCACGCCTCCGGACTGAATCACCAAATGAGCCGGCGTCCAGAAGGTGTCGCGTCCGATCGACATGTGCCATGAGATATCCCAGTACAAGCCGAAAATCGAACACGCAGTTGCGAGAAATGCCGTCCAGATGTACCAGGGAAGCGAGTCGGCGCGCGTTTGTACGCGCTCCGCAACAGGCACGCTACTGCTACTCATACCGGAGAGCTTCGACCGGATCGAGTTTGGCCGCCTTGCTCGCCGGCCAAATGCCAAAAAACAAGCCAACACCGACCGAAACGCCGAGGCCCATCACAGCGGCCCAGGCCGGCACCGTAGTTGGCAGTGATGTGAAGACGAGCTTGCTCGCCAGGGCGATCAGCCAGCCGAGGCCCAGGCCGATGAGACCGCCGAGGCCGGTGAGGACGGAGGCTTCGAGCAGAAACTGGGTGATGATGTCGACGCGCCGAGCTCCAATCGCTTTCCGAATGCCGATTTCCTTGGTTCGTTCGGTTACCGAAACGAGCATGATGTTCATCACGCCAATGCCGCCGACAAGCAGGCCGATAGAGCTAAGGATAATCATCACGAGGAATGTCATGGCAGTGATCTGGCGGAACTGCTCGACCATCTGTTGCGATGTGGAGAGCGCGAAATTATCGGGTTTGTCGGCGGGCACGTGCCGGTCAATCCGCAGAACAGTACGAATCTCGTCGAGCGCCCGGGGCAGCATGCCTTCCCGCGCGACCACAATGATTGCCATGTCTGTTGCATTCGGGTACATGCGGCGCATCGTGAAGTAGGGAATCATCACGCGATTATCGGAATTGCCGAAGAACGTGGCGGTAGGCCGGAGCATGGTTCCAATCACCTCGGCCTGTTGTCCATCGATAGTAATCATTTTTCCGATGGGATCGACTCCGGAAAACAGTGCCTTTTCCACGTCGGCTCCAATCACCGCGACCGCGTCGCGGTGCCGGCTCTCGAAAGCAGTGAAGAACCGGCCGACATGCATCTCGACCTGTCCGGCCGTTCCCTGTCCATAGTTCTCATCCACGCCGCGAAGATCGCTCTGATACACGGCATTTCCCTTATAGCGGGTCACGACTACTTGCCGGCGGTTAGGCCATAACATGGGCGAAACGATTTCACAGGCTGTGCACTTATCGCGAAGGCTGATAACGTTTTCGTAAACCAGGTCTTTGCGGGCGCGCTCCTCGGGAGTGGGGTCACTGAAAGCGGGAGTTTTGAACACAATCACCGAGTTCGGACCGAAGGCTTTCAAGACGTTTGTGATCGCTCCATCGAAACCGGTGAGAATCGCTCCGACACCGATAATCGTGCCTGTGCCGATAATCACTCCGAGCATCGTGAGAAAGGTCCGAAGCTTGTGCGCCCGAATGGTGTCAAGCGCGAGCATTGTGTTGTTGCGGGCTGCTACGAAGTGTGGCATGGGCTAGTTCTCCGCTCGCAGGGCGACTATGGGATCAAGTTTGGAGGCTTGTCTAGCGGGATAAATTCCGAAGAAGAGCCCAACCAGAACGGAAAGGCCAACACCGAGGAACACAGCAGTAATGGGCATGGCCATGGGAAGGGGCGTGGCGCTTCGAACAAGAATCGTGAGCAACCAGGAGATGAGGACGCCAATTAATCCGCCAATGCCGGCGAGAGTCGAGGATTCAACCAGAAACTGATTCAAGATATCGGAACGCCGCGCGCCGAGCGATTTGCGGATGCCGATCTCGCGTGTCCGTTCGGTGACAACCGCCAGCATGATATTCATTATGACCACGCCACCTACGACCAGGAAGACGGAAACGACGCCGATGGCGGTGGCGGCTAGCGCTCCGGTCAGGTTTTGCCAGGCATTCAGGAGGGTATCGGAGGCGAAGATTGAAAATGTGTCGTCTTCGTTAGGGCGAATGTGGCGGTAGGCGCGCAGAAGCATTCTGACTTCATCTTCAGCTTCCGCCAAGTGCCGCTGGTCGGCCGCCTTTGCGACAATTTCCAGCCCTTTTCTCGCGCTGTAAGTCTTAAAGTAGGACTGAATCGGGATCATGACAAACTTGTCCTGCGATTGCCCGAAAACGCTGCCTATCGCCTTGGCTGTGCCCACGACTGCATAGGGGACGCCATCTACGTGAATTGTCTTTCCAACGGGATCGCGGTCCGAAAAAAACTTGTCTCGGATGTCGTTGCCGATAAAAACGACGGGAGCATGACGGCGAACTTCGGTTTCGGAAATGCCGCGGCCAAACTCAACCTCAATATTGCTGATAGCGGGAATGTCTTCCGTGATGCCTTCGACATCCACTCCGGTAAGGGTTGTGCCCTCGAAACTGACGGGGGCGCTTTGGGCGGCTTCCATGCCAATGTTGCTCAACAGAGTGGCATGAGTTCGGATGAATTCATATTCTTCGGGCTTTAATTGCGGATTCCGCCGCTGCATTTCGAGATATTTCTTGGGATCCCAATTTCCGATGAACGCCATTCGCACAATGCGGAACCCATCTGAACCCATGTCTGAAAGCTTGTCCGCTATATAGAGGTTCATGCCATTGACAAAGGAGGTGACGGCGATAAGGGTTGTAGTGGCGAGAATGATGCCGAGAAGCGTGAGAAAGCTGCGGAGTTTATTCTTGCTCAGGGAGTCAATCGCAATACGCGCAGCCTCCCAAAAGGAGGCGCTAGGGCGAAACGTCCTGCTCCGGGGCATATTCGATGTTAAACATACGTTAGCGATCGATTGTTTGTTCCGGGTTTACGCGGGTAGTTTGCTCCAGAAGTGGAGTGATTTCGGAATCTCGGCCCTGCCGTACGATCCGTTCCATCCAATCGAGAACGACACCGTCTACCCAAAACCGCGGCTTGCGGCGCGACAGAAAGCCAAGATGCCCGCCATGGTCTAGGAGCAACAACTCGAGATACGGATTTTCGAGGAACGCCGGGTGATTATAGATTTTCCATGGCACAATCGGATCGTCTTTGGCGTGAATCAGCAGCGATGGCGTGCGGATAGCGTGAAGGAACCGTTGGGCGGATTGCGTTCTGTAATAATTTTCGGCATTTCCAAAGCCAAACAGCGGGCCAGTGTACCGGTCGTCAAATTCCCAAATCCCGTTCACGGAATCGATTCCTTCCACCGAGTAGACTTGAGGCGAAAGACGGGCTTTGTGACGGACGCGCTCCTTTAGTCGAGCGAGAAAGCGGCGAGCATAGAGGCGGTTTGAGGGACGGTCGAGCGCGCGAACACAAGCGGCAAGATCGATGGGGGTCGAAATGGCGCAAACGCCGGCGAGAAAACTGTCTTCTTTGAGTTCGCCCGCTAGTTTCAGGGCGACATTGCCGCCGAGCGAAAAGCCGACGACGAACAAGGGGTCCGGGTGGTGACGTTGATGGATCTGGCGAAGAATAAAGTGTGTGTCGGCAGTGAGGCCCGAGTGATACATCGTGTCGGAGAGCGACTCGGTGCCGCCACAGGTTCGCATGTTGCTCCGGTGAACGCCAAAACCACGCAGCAGGGCGTCGTGTGCGAAGCTTTTGATGTAGCCAGCATCGCTCGATCCCTCGAGGCCATGTAAGAACAGGATCTGGCCCCGGGAAGGAGCCTTGGGCTGGTGCTCGAGGACGAGAATGTTCGTGTTTGTATCGGTCGAGTAAATCTGGCGGACGGGCGGAAAGCGATTCGTATCAATCTCCCGCGGCCAGAAGTTGGCAGCTATTGTGAGCAAATGAGCATTGCGGACGAGCGGGTTAAAGCGGCGAATCACCCCCTTTATTGTAATGGCGACGAAAAGCGGTGGAAAGATCAGAGAGACAGGGGTTGAGAGAAAAACAATGAGATTGAGACGAGCAGGTCTCACCGCGCTAGTTTTTATCTTCGGCGTCAAGCTTGCTGAGGCTCAACTGACAAAACTGGTCGGGAGCACAGCTGCGCCAACACCGCAACCTGCGACTTCTGACACATTGAACCGGTCGACGCCCCGCGGCTCGGTTTTGGGTTTTCTGGAGGCCTGCCGGTCTGGAAATTATTTGCGCGCTTCCGAGTATCTCGATTTGAGCGCGCTACCTGCAAAAAATCGGCGGCGCACCGGAATGGAGTTCGCGCTTCAGCTCAACGAAGTTCTGAATAAAGATCCTGACTTCGATGTAGACCGGTTGAGCGACGCGCCGGAAGGCAATCCGCACGACCTTGCTAATGGCGATCGCGAGCTGGTTGACTCGATCGACATCGACGGCAGGAAGGTTGACATTGAATTACAGCGCCGAGCGAGCGATCACGCCTGGGTATTTGCCGCCGAAACGGTTGCGTCGATTCCGAACCTGCACGCGTTGACAGGTGAAACGGAATTTGAAAAGCGGCTGCCCGATGTATTGGTGAAGACCACTTTCATAGACACGGCGCTTTGGAAATGGATTGCGCTGATCCTGCTTGTGCCGGCGCTGGGTCTGCTGGGACGGTTGATTTCGCGCGCAGCGCTGGCGGTGACTCATAGGTTTGTCCGCAGCGTACCGAAGGCGCTCGGGGACTTCGGACTCCGTGAACTGGTGGGGCCGATTGGATTGCTGCTGGGCGTCTCGGCCTATTGGGCTGGATTGTCATTTGTCGCGCCTTCGGCTCTCGTGCGCTTCTACATTTCTCGCGTGCTTACACTTCTCGTGTTCATGGCCGTCGCATGGATTGTGGCGCGTCTGCTCCAAATCCTTTCGCGGCGTCTGAATATTGGGGCGGATATACGGCAGCAGGCGCTGTATTCCTCGGTCATGCCGCTGGCACTGCGCGTGGCAAAGATCGTTATTTTCGTGATCGCTGTTTTGGCTACCATGAGCGCCTGGGGCTACAACACGAGCACCCTATGGGCTACGCTCGGCGTCGGCAGTCTGGCCGTTGCTCTCGCGGCTCAGAAGACGCTCGAGAATTTCTTCGGCGGTGTTTCGGTGATCGGCGACCGCCCTGTGCTGGTGGGCGATTTCTGCAAGGTTGGAGACATGACCGGCACGGTGGAAGACATCGGGCTTCGGTCGACCCGTATACGTACGCTTAACCGCACGCTTGTGACTGTTCCGAACTCGCAGTTCTCGACGATGACGCTCGAAAATTTTGCGCACCGCGACAAGATGTTCTTTCACCCCACCTTTGCGATCCGCTGTGATGCGACTCCGGCTCAGGTCCGGGCGGTGATGGCTGCGTTTGAGCGCATTTTAAAAGACAACCCAGAGATCGAGGTCGGGAGGGTGCCTGTGCGCTTTACGGGAATCGGAGCGTATTCGTACAATCTCGAAATTTTTGCCTACGTCTTGACGAGAGAAACTGATCGCTACCTGGAAGTTCAAACGGAGCTGTTGTTGGAGATGATTGATGCGGTGGAGGCGGCCGGGACCGGGCTCGCCATTCCGCTGCAAGAGTTGACGGGTAGCGCAAAGCCGCTGGTCGAAGAAGCGAAGCCCACAGGCCAGGATGGCCGGCGCGGTGCGTGAGGCTTCGTGTGTGGCGCGCGAGATAGAAGCTAGACTGGTGGTAATAGGAACGAACTCGAATGTCGCCTAAAGAACCTGCGGTAAGTGCAATCAAGGCAATTGTGGGCTCGAAAGGGAGACGGAGCAGCGTTGCGGAATGGGCGGTTACCTTACTGCTGCTTCTATTTGCGACTACGACGTTGGCCCAGCCGTTCGTCATACCTACGGGATCGATGCAAGACACGCTTCTCGTCGGCGATCACCTTCTGGTCGACAAGTTAGCTTACGCCCCGGCCGGGACGATTGGCAAATATTTGCTCCCTTACCAGGAACCAAAGCATGGCGACATTATTGTCTTCCGGTATCCGCCCGATATCACGGTGACGCTAGTCAAAAGGCTCATCGGAGTACCTGGAGACCATCTGAAGATTGTCAATGGGGTCGTTTATAGAAACGGGATGAGACTGAACGAACCGTACGTGTATCACAAGTACGCATACGACCCCAGTGTGGATAATTTTCCGGGCCCGTGCTGCCGCCCAGTGAAGGAAGAGCTTGCGGAACAGGCGCAGCAGGAAATGCTCGACCGGAACGTGATGGACGGCGAAGTAATCGTGCCGCCAAATGCGTATTTCGCAATGGGGGACAACCGAGACAACTCGTCGGACAGCCGGTTTTGGGGGTTTGTGCCGCGTGGGAACATCATCGGCAAGCCCTTTCTGGTTTACTGGTCGTACAGGGCATCGACGGAAGATTTGACCGGCGAATCGGCAAGATCGCTGCTCACGCACTTTGTCGATCTTGGTGAGCATTTTTTTACACGAACGCGGTGGGAACGTACATGTAAACTAGTCCGCGGCTTTCCGGATTCTCAATTGCCGGCTGAACCGCTGCCCGTAAATCCTGGTCTTCCCAATCCTTGATGCGGCGCTATTTCGCTTCCGGCTGCGGAAGTGGCTTGCGTGGAAATTTTTCTTCGCTATCGGCGATATCGTAAACGAGCGTTGCGATGATGGCGGAAGCCTGCATCAGGTCCTCGGGCACCGCGTGGCTGTAGGTATCCATATTGGAGTGGTGCGTGATGGTGCCGTAATCGAGCGGATCTTGTATGAATTGAAAGCCGGGGAGGCCGACGGCGTCGAAGGAGAGATGGTCGGTCCCGCCCGTATTTCTGAGCGTGATGGTTGAGGCTCCCATATCGTGAAAGGGGGCGAGATATTTTTCAAATAACGGACGAGCGGCGTCGTTGCCCTGGAGGTAAACGCCGCGGATCTTGCCGCTTCCGTTGTCTAAATTCAGGTAAGCATCGAAGCGCTGGTACTCATCGGTGCGGTTGTTTGTCTTCGGATCGCCAAAGTGCTGTTTTACGTAGGCCTTTGAACCGTAGAGTCCCTGTTCTTCGCCGCTCCAGAGGCCAATGCGCACGGTTCTACTAAGCGGAAGATTTAGCTTCTTCAATACGCGCATAACCTCGATCATGACGGCGCTGCCTGCTCCATTGTCGGTGGCTCCGGTTCCGGTGTGCCAGGAGTCGAAATGAGCTCCGATCATCACCACTTCGTCAGATTTGCTGTTGCCTGGGATCTCGCCGGTGATATTGTGAGCCATTTCGTCGTTGCTCGACTCTTTAACTTTCAAATCGACGCGCACCGTGATTTTGGCCTTCTTGGCTAACAGCCGGCTCATCCGCGAGTATTGTTCGTCGGTGACGATGAACGTTGGAGGCGCCTGCGGAACGGAAGCTTTCTCGGAGCCGGCGGCCTCGGCGAAATCCAGACCATTGTGGGCGCGCGGATCGGCGCGCAGAACTGCCAGCACACCTTCGTCGTGCAGGAACGCGCTCAATTTGGCACGTTCGGCGTCGAGCCGGTCGAACAGTTCATCGATATCGGAGGCGGAAAGCGATTGGAAAAATTCGCGGCGGGCGGCTGGGTCGCTCGGCACATCGAGGTTTTGAAAATCGATTTTCCTCTTAGCCGCCGGCATGGGCGCTTTAGCGAGATTGGCGAGTTCCTGTTCGGTGTAGCGCCGAAAATCCGGCTCGGTGCTAGGCGGCTCGTGGGGCGGCGTGGAAACCAGCACAACTTTGCCTCTGAGTTTGCCCTTCCACTTGGTTTCGAAATCCTGAATATCGGTCGCGAGCTTTTGAGGACTGTATTCGCGAGCCGGCATGGGCGCTTCGATCACATCGCCGGTGACTGGGCCGTTGGTAGGCCCGCTCCAGGCGAGCGGCGCGGCAACCAGGTGCGAATAGCGCGGTGTCATCATATCGACGGTGTAGCTTTCGATGGACCAACTGCGGCCGAAAGGTCCCCAAGGCTCTTCGTGAACGTTCTGGATGCCGTAGGATTTCAGGCGATCCATGGCCCATTTGGCTGCTTCATTAAATTCCGGCGAGGCCGTCAGACGCGGGCCGTACATATCCGACAGGTAGGAAAGTGTATCCATTACCTGAGAGTTGTTAAATGCCTCGGTCTTTATCTCGCTGACGACGGTTAGAGTATTCGAACTCACCTGCGCGCCGGCGGCAAGCGCGCAACAGCACAAAATCAGGACAGGTCGCATAGGAGGTACTGTACAACACAGCGTCGCTTCCGATAAGCAATGAACCCCCGCAGTATGGCGACTCGGGCTGGCGACCGCCCGAACCGTTCTACGATTTTCACAAGCGAAGTCGAATATGGCGACATCAATGACGTAACATGGGCGTCACTCACAATTCCATCTGTATCATTGGAGGGTCGCTTCAACCGGAAGGTGCGCTTTACGCCCAACAGCGATGTTCAACTGGGGCGATAGGGAAGCATTGCCATGCAGCATCGAAAAGGCGGCCGCTCAACCTCTCCCATGCAGAGCGATATAGCGGCAATCCTACAGCGATTACGGCGGGATCTCTCTCTAACTCAGGTGAAGCTTGCAAACGCCTTGGGTATTGCGCCGAGTTCGGTCTATCGCTACGAAGCCGGCGGCAGCGACCCCACCCGCGCCGTGCTTGAGAAAGCGCGGGATCTCGCTGTGAAAAATGGTTTGCCTTATGCCGACGATCTGGCCCGTATTCTTCAGCAGAAGGCCGGTGGCCGGTTGGATTTCAAGGAGCAATTTAACCAGCAAACGGTTAGCTTGGCGGGACTGCATCCCCACGAACGGCTCCTGGTGGCGGCTTTCATCAAGATGCTCAGAACCGGAAGGGATGAGACAGCAGACAGGGTTATCAAGGTAGTGTTGGAGCCCTGGATGGCCGAAGTTGAACAGGAATTAAGTGAGCGATGAGGGTGCTACAATCAACACCCTCCGAGGTCCTCGCCGGCGAGAGTGGACGGCAAGCAGCAAGAGCTTTGTCCGAAGGATTTCTGGGCAGACCGTAGGGGGAGCCAAAACGCGCAGCGCAAATGCTCTTGCGCGCGAGGGCAGAGCCCCATAAGCGTTAACTTAAGCCAAGATTGTTTCCCTATCGCGGACGACTCAGGAGTTGGCAGGACCTAGCTAGGTTGTGCGGGCCGCCAAACGAAGTATTACGGTCTGTCCGACCGCCAGTAGACCGATGCGAGTGACCGCGCCATAGATTCCGGCATTGTTCTGGTTCGCACGAACCACCGCCTTGAGCACCTCCGCACTAGGGCGTGCCGAGTCGGGATCGAGGTTCACCATCGAGCAGCGAACGTCGTGCATGGTGACGGCGATGGCGGGGGCATCATCCCCCTCGCCGAATGACAGCACACCGCCCAACCACTCGTCCTCCTGGAACGGAACAGGTTGCAGTAAGCGAACTACGATATTTGGGCGAAATCGTCGCACGTCCGGAGTCACTCCCGCGAGTCGTGCTATGTAGCGCACCGTATCGGAGGCAATCACGGAGATGCTCGCGTCATCGAAGATGCCATGCCTCAAGTTCATCATCTGTACGGGAGCCCCGTACCGATGTCCGACCTCGGTGGCCAAGTCGTCCCCAAAGACAGGCATCTCTTCGCCATCCGGCGCGCGGACATGCGTAGGAACGTCTCGTTGAGCGCCGTCTTCACGGCAGCAGGGAGTAAACAGGAGCAGGTCGGGAAGCTTGGTTGCTGTTAGCCACGGGAACCCGCCGTGGTCATTGGTCCGCCGGAAGGCCAGGCGTCTATCACCATCGAGGCCGTGCCAGCCCAGATTGGCGACCTCGAGTTGTTCGCCGCGCATGGACTTCACGGGATACCAGAAGATTGCCGCCAGGCGTCCTATTTCTATCTGCATGCTTCATCCCAGTCCGCCCAAGCACGCTGTCCAATGATGATGCTCATTCGTTTCGAGGACAATCGACGCTAGGACTCGTCGTCGCGCGGTTCTCGCCCTCCTAATCTTTGGCAGGGTTGCATCGACCTCAAGTGTAGAACCCGTTGGGTTCTGCCAGGGAGCGGCTAACAATGTGCCAACTCAGTTTAAACCGAAGATGGAACGCTAACTCCGTTACGAAAGATCCGGACATTGGCCTACAGGGGATCGAACGCGATGCGCGACAGAGTTTTTCAACAGCATCGCTTCATTTGCGCGGCTGACCACTCAATGAATTTGATGTCAGCACAGGCTGCAGTTTCCCGTTCCTTTCTCGCTTAAGCGACCGTAAATTCCCGACGGCCGATGCGCAAGCCGCATTAAAGATGCAGCGGCTGTGACCGAGTCGACCTGTCTTTTTCGTTGGCCGCTATTGCCTGTCGAACACGGACACCTGGGTGAATGGCCTGCCCTCCGCATTGGTGCCGCTTGTGGTGATAGTCGTCGTTTTTCCATCTGCGGACACAGCATAGCGCCGCGTTGCGTGAAATTTTCCGCCTTGCTTGGAAATCTCTTCCGAAACCGTATTAGCGTCAATCTGATTTTCAGCGACGGTGTCAAAGCTCAAAGTGCCGTCCACAACGACAGGTTTGCCATCATACTTCACCGTGAACGCACCTTGGCCTTTCTCCCCGTTCGCATTCTCGACCTGCACAGTTTGCTTCACTCCGTCGTCCGTGCTCTCTCTCGTTATGCTGAGACTGTTGTACGGGCGATGACCCACGGCCGGATGCGACCTCGCGGTGTCGTACTTCCAAGTGCCGAGCGTGTTGTCCGCAGCGGCAGCAACTAACGCGAAAGCGGACAGCGCAATAATAATCCTCCCAATTCGTTTCATTGACGGACAGAGCCTCCTTGCTCGAATCATCTGCAACGGCGAATGCTTCAGCCCAAGCGTATGCTGTCCATGTGGTAGACTCTTGAGAAAATCTTCGTCTTTTGTTGAGGATATTTTGAGGTCGGATCAGTGCATAAGTGATCAACAGCGTATACCGGTTTGACCGTTTTTGTCTGAACCCTCTGGAGCGCCGGCTGACTTTGGATGACGCAGCTGTGGCTATACCTCCGAAGCCGCTCGATGCGTTGTTGGCGCTTGTTGAGAATGCCGGCCGCTTAATGCTTAAGCAAGACTTGCATCAGCGTCTCTGGCCGGATACATTCGTCGAAGATGTAACCTTGGCTCGCACCATTTCCGATTTGCGACGCATTCTTGCAGAGCACTCGAATTGCAAATACATAGAGACGGTATCCAAACACGGTTACCGGTTCGTCGCGCAGGTACATTGTGTTCCCGTCGAAGTCCCAAGACCGGCTCTCGCGCGCGAGATTAGCGAAGAGTCTGAAGCAGGTAAGTTCGTCATGCGGGCCTGGCACGCTGCCAGGCAATGGTCGCCAGACGCAGTCGCGAAAGGGCTCAACTACGCAAGGCGGGCAATTACTGCGAACCCGGCCTGTGCTGAGGCTTACGCTGTGCTGGCGTACATCTACTTATATGCTGGGTTCGGCTTCTTGCCAGGGCAGGATGCTTTTCCTCGCGCGAAGGCAGCTGCCTCAACTGCGTTGAGACTCGACCCTCGATGCGGGCCGGCTCATGCGGTCTTAGGGATGCTGAGACTTGCGCAAGACCGCGATCTAAACGGCGCCGAACAATCATGCAAGACATCCATTGAACTGGCCCCAAACTCGATGGCAGGCCACTTTGCATACAGCCACGTCTTGCTGATCCGGGGACGCTTTCGCGAAGCGCTTGACGAGGCTCTTCTGGCCATGGAGATTGATCCACTCTCGTGTCCAGTGGCCTATACCGTCGGAGGCATTCTTTACTATGCTGGCCGATACGATGACGCCATCGCTCAATTGTTGAAATTCGAATACCTGGACCCGGAGTTTCTTTCGGCCCATAACATGCTGGCCATCCTCTATGCGCGGCTGAATCGGGGCGAGGAAGCTCTAAACGAAGCTGCCAAGGCTGTTGAACTGTCAGGGAGCCACGCCCGCGGAAAGGCGACTCTGGCGATGGTGAGCGCTCTCCTGGGAATGCACCAGGAAGCGCGTGCAATTTTGCGAGAGATACAAGAGAATCCGGTAGTCGCGGGCTTCCGATGGTCTTATGCGCAGGCTGTAATACATGCCTATCTGGATGAGCCCGATGCCGCATTTGAGTGCCTCAAGCAGGCTTGCGACGAGGGCGATGGTGCTGTCATCTTCCTCAGGCATGATCCCCATTTCGTTGAGTTACGCGATGACTACCGTTTCACAAGAATTCTGGACAGAATAGGGCTCTAGTCGATTAGCTCTTCTCTCAGCGAGCCTGGGGCGTCAAATGAAAAAACGTACCAATCTCGGCGGGCGATCTCGACACGAATAGGAGAGACTACTTCACCAAGCACTGTGTTTATCGCGTGAGCCCAAAAATGGTATGCGACTTTGTTGCTTTCCATGACGCGAATCTCCCACCGCCCGGGGAAGCGGCTCCAGATTTGCCGAGCTGCTTCGGTGCCCACGCCACACCGGCGGTAGCGGCGAAGCACAAAAAATTCCGCCATGTCCCAGACGCATTCGTCTTTCGTGATTTCCGACGCTCTCTTGAGCAGGGCGAATCCAGCTAACTTCTGTCGCGATTTGATTAAGAACGC
>JBAUZG010000205.1:0-3333 GCA_049585195.1 Bryobacteraceae bacterium
TCGTGCCTTCAACGGAGAACATTCGGGGAGGCATGGAGCATTTCTCCTATCATTGCTCCGAGTGCCATTCGAATGACGGAGGGGGCCAGACGGTATTCGGCAAGGGCCTCTATCCGAAACCGCCCGACTTGCGCGCAGCCGGAACGCAGAACAAGAGCGATGGCGAGCTCTACTACACGATTGAAAATGGAATTCTTTTGAGCGGCATGCCCGCGTTCCACGGAACGCACACTGTCCCGCAAACCTGGCGCCTGGTTTTGTTCATCCGGCACTTGCCTCAGATCACGCCCGAGGAACTCAATGAAATGAAGGGGTGGGACCCGAAGAATGAGGCAAATCCAGCGCATTTCTGAAGGGCGGGGATCAGCTCCATATCGTGTGGTGACGACACGATGACCACTCGGCCCCCAAAAACCATAACTCGAAAGGGCAGCCCAATGAAAGAACCAGACGACAGATCGCGCCGTTGCTTTCTCAAGGCGAGCGCGTTGTTGGGCCTGGGGCTCGCGTTCAGACCAGCTGGCTCAAAGGGGTTGTTTGTTAAGACAGGACGGTCACCAAATCCTGATTCGTGCAAAAGACAGAGGGGCTGAAGAATGAGTAAACGGGTTTTGATTTTAGGCGGCGGTTTTGGCGGCGTTTACACCGCGCTCGGCTTGGAGAAAACGCTCGCCCGCAAGGGCGACATAGAGGTCACGCTAATCAATCGTGAAAACTCCACTCTCTTCACTCCCATGCTGCACGAAGTGGCGGCTAGCGACGTCGATTTCTCGCATATCGTGAACCCGATTCGCAGGATGCTGAAACATGTGCAGTTCGTCCAAGGAGACATTCAGTCCATCGATTTGGAACGCAAGCACGTGGTTGTCATGCACGGCCCGGAGAATCATCATCATGAGCTGTCCTACGACTACCTAGTGATCGCGCTGGGTTCAACCACTAACTTTTTTGGCTTGCCTGGTGTCTCCGAGCGTGCCCTGACAATGAAGTCCTTGAGTGACGCAACGCATCTCCGCAACCGCCTGATCGATCTTTTGGAAGGAGCGGACGCGGAATCCGGGCTCGAGATGTCCGCGGATCTGCTGACTGTTGTCGTAGCCGGCGGCGGGTTTGCCGGGACCGAGACAGTGGCCGGTCTCAACGATTTTCTTCGCGAGTCGATCCGATATTTTCCACATTTGCGTGAAGAGTTGATTCGTGTGGTTTTGATTCATCCTGGCGATGTAATTCTGCCCGAGCTCGGTAGAGATCTTGGCACATACGCACAGAAAAAGCTTGCGGAACGCAAGATCGAGATTCGAACCGGAACCCGAGTCACGGCCGTCGACGAAGAGGGCGTGGATCTGAGCGATGGAACGCGGATTCCCGCCCGCACAATCATATGGACGGCCGGCACAGCGCCGAACCCGATCTTGAGCAAGCTGCCCTGCAAAATGGATCACGGGCGCATTGTCGCGAACGAATTTCTCGAAGTGCCCGGGTACGATGGCGTTTGGGCTCTCGGCGACTGCGCGTCTATCGTCGAACCGAAGACCGGTCATCCTTATCCGCCGACTGCCCAACATGCGCTTCGCCAGGCGAAAGTTGCCGCCAGGAACATCTATGCCAGCGTCCGGGGCGGAAAAAGGAGCCCGTTCGTTTTCTCAACTCTGGGCCTGCTTGCCGCGATCGGGAGGCGCGCCGGTGTGGCGCAGATCCTGGGCATCCATATCTCCGGGTTCCCGGCCTGGTTCCTGTGGCGAACAATCTATTTGATGAAATTGCCGCGAATCGAAAAGAAGATTCGTGTCGCGCTCGATTGGACGCTCGACCTAGTGTTCTCAAAGGATCTGGTTCACTTTCTCGATCTGCGGCCCCCGGTTGATATGGACGTTCCGGAAGAGCGGCACGACCTGGCGGCAACAACGCACTGAGGCCTGAAAGGACAAGGAGGGCTACTTATGATTCGAGTTTCTGATAAACCCGGCGCCGATCTCGAGTCGGCGCTCAAGAAGGAGTGGCTCGAGACAAATAGATTAGGGCGGGCGCGGCATCCACTATGGTTGGCCTAGACGCCCGCCGTTATCACGCATTGCTCACCGCAGCATACCCGGAGGTGCCGTCCGGATATTGAGCCGCTCGACACCTTCTATGTAAAGGATGGCAGGCCGCTAGGCATCTGGCGTCAATGGGCTCCGGCCGCGCACGGACAGGCGATGAAAGGCGGACACTTTTTCCCGAAAGAGAATCCTGATGACATGGCGGCTGTCATCAAGCAGTTCCTCGCTGCTTAAGGCCGCTACCTAAAGGAGATGAGTCGCGTGAATGCACCGGAAAAGTTCCATGCCCTCGTGCTGGGCGGCGGCACAGCCGGCAAATTGGCGGCCTGGACGATGGCCAAAGAAGGAAGGCGAACCGCCGTGGTCGATCGGAAGTATATCGGCGGATCGTGCCCGAACATTGCCTGCCTGCCCAGCAAGAATGTCATTTATTCCGCCAAGGTCGCCTCGCTCGTTAGGAGGCAGCGAGAGTTCGGGATTGAGACCGGGCCGATCGCCATCGACATGGCGGGAGTTTACGCGCGCAAGCGCGATATGGTGGACGGCATCATCCAGGTTCATCTCGACAACTATCGCGCGGCACTCGACAGGGATCGCGGCGATGAGCTCATGTTCGGCGAAGGCACATTCGTCGCGTCTCGTACCGTTCACGTCAGATTGCGCGATGGTGGCGAACGTACGCTGACCGCGGAACGCGTGTTCGTAAACCTCGGAAGCCGCGCGACCATACCCGAGACGCCCGGTCTGCGGGAAGCCAAGCCGATGACACATATCGAGGCGCTAGACCTGCAGCGGCGTCCCGAGCACCTGATCGTCTTGGGAGGCGGCTACGTCGGCCTGGAACTCAGCCAGGCTCTGTGCAGACTGGGAAGCCGAGTAACGCTGATCTCCCGCAACTCGCAACTTGCCTCCAACGAAGATGGCGACATTTCGCTAGCGATTCTGCAGCTCTTCCGGGACGAAGGCATTGATGTGATGTTAGACACCGAGGTACTCGGTATCAGTGGTCTTTCGGGCCGACACGTGAGTCTTCAGCTCCAAAGCGGCGAGCGCCTGGAAACCGTGGAGGGAACCGACATTCTCGTCGCGCTTGGACGCACTCCCAACACAACGGGTATCGGACTTGAGAAAGCGGGCGTCGAGGTCACGGAAACCGGACACATCCGAGTGAACGATCGGCTGGAAACAACCGCCGCGGACGTCTGGGCGATGGGAGATTGCGCGGGCAGCCCACACTTCACGCACGTGTCGGAGGACGACTTTGCCATCATTCATGAAAACCTGAACGGAGGCC
>JBAUZG010000206.1:0-41665 GCA_049585195.1 Bryobacteraceae bacterium
GAACCAGGGCGACGAACATGGGCCCGATGCCTCCGAAGTGAATATATGGGATACCAATGCCGACTGAGACCGCAACGAGAATCATGAGCGCGTCTTTCAGTACGCTTATCCATGCAACCGCACGTACGCCGCTCGCATAAACAAAGGCCGCGACTAACATGACTGAGATCACCATGGCTGGAGTGCGTCCGATTCCGTCGAAACTCGCAATCCCCACGATAATGCCGAGCCCGGTAAGTTGGAGCTGGACGTAGGGGACGAGCGAAGCTACGCCAATCAGGCAAACAAAGGCGGCTAGATACTCGTTGCCATACCGCAGACGGAAGAAGTCGGATTGAGTTTGCAAACAGTATTTCCGGCCCAATTCCCAGATCGGCGGCAAGATAAAAAAGGAGACCACGTAGGCCAGCGTGAGGTAGGCCAAAATATACAGAGTTGGCCCGCCGCGTGAATATGCCCAGCCGCTCGCTCCGAGAAAGGAGAACGTGGTGTAGACTTCGCCAGCCATCAGAAGATACATGAACACGACACCGAAACCGCGTGCGCCCACCGTCCACTCTTCCAGGTCCATCTTGCGGCGCGCTCCCGCGAGAAATCCAATACCCGTTCCGGTTGCGATGATGGTGAAGATCGTCGCTAGCGCGATAGCGTTCGGGCTCATTCGGTTTTGGCATCCGTCCTGTCGCGTGCTGCTTCGACGCGATATGCAGCCCACATGCACAGCGTGCTCAGTACGATCCAGGAGATCAGCCAGAAGAGGTTAAAGGGAAGGCCCAGAACCATGGGATCCACGCGGTCCCAAAGCGAGACCGAGAAGCACATGGCCCCGAAGGGAATCAGCCCGAGGAGTAGCGCGCCGCGCGATGGTTTCTTGAAGATCACAGTTCGGTGATTATAGCCGGTTATGCAAACTGGATGTGGCATAGCAAGATAAGCTTCGTATAGACTAGCCGGCGTGACGACACTGGACTGGCTGCTGGATTCAGACCCTGCGATTCGTTGGCAGGTATTTCGGGATCTCATCCACGCACCAGCTGAGCTCGTGACGAAGGAACGCGGGCGCGTAGCCGTTGAGGGTTGGGGCGCGAGACTGCTGGCGTTGCAGGGTGAAGACGGCCAATGGGCCGGAGGCGCGTGCTTTCCGGCGAGACACCTAAATGAGTTTGACGGGAACCAGGGGCAGCCTTGGATCGCTACGCTACCCACACTTCAACTGCTGCATGCCTTTGGAGTCGATCCAAACTCTGCACGGGTCCGCCGGGCCGTTGGTCTGGTCAGAGATAACTGCCATTGGGAGCATGCAGGGCAGCCGTTCTTCAGCGGCGAGGTCGAGCCGTGCATCAACGGCAGGACTGTCGCTTTGGGTATCTACTTTCATCAGGATGTGGAAGGGATCGTCGCTCGCCTTCTCGGTGAGCAGCTCGAGGATGGCGGCTGGAACTGCGAAGCAGAACGCGGTTCTTTCCGTTCGTCTTTCGCCACGACGATCAACGTCCTGGAAGGACTTTTGGCATATGAGCACGCAACCGGCGGCTCCGCAGAATCGGTCGCAACTCGGCGCCGGGGTGAGGAGTACCTCCTTGAACGCAAGCTGTTCCGACGAAAGAGCACCGGCGAAATCGTCAATCCGGCCTGGTTGCAATTCTCGTTTCCCACTTACTGGTACTACGAAGTGCTGCGCGCCCTGGAGTACTTCCGCTCGGTTGGGGATAAGCCGGATGCCCGTATCGACGAAGGCATCGCTTTGCTCCGCTCGAGGCAGCAGCCCGATGGAACCTGGTGGCTGGAGAATACGCATCCCGGCAAGGTCCATTTTCCGCTCGAGGATGGTGACAGCCGACCCAGCCGTTGGAACACGCTGAGGGCGCTGCGTGTCCTCCACTGGTACGAGAGGTTTGCTAGCTGAGCCGCGGTGCCACCGGGAGCGCGAAATCGACAAACATGCTTCACCTGTTATGTTTGAAGAGACCCCGCAGTCACCGGCTATTCAGATGCGGCTATCTCATGACCTATTTCAGTTTGAATAACCGCGGATCAGCGCACGTGGATTATCGAAATGTCGATCAAGGCATATTACAACGCTAGCGTATGCGAGTTTCTCAAGGATGATCCCCAACCTCATTATTGTCGTAATCAATCACCTTGACTTTTACGATTAGGGGTTCCCAATTCAGACCAAACCTTCAAACTGCGACAAGCCGGGTTTAAACCGCTGCGGCGGGCCGGAACCGATTCGAAGCTGCGTCTCGTTTCGAGTACGAAGTTCACCTTTTAACTGCTGGCCTCGAAATGTGACGTGCCGAATTTCGACGGGAGAGCTAGCGGAAAACAGCATCTTGCTGTCACGGTGCACTTCAAGTCCTTTCTCCGAGATGCTTATGTCATACAGCGATCCTCCCAGCGGATATCTGGTAATTTCGGCATCCTCAACCGGCATGAGGTTCCCAAATCGGAGCCAGTGCCACGGATTGGCGTCGACCAATTCTTCTACAGCGATGAGCACCATCAGAGCACCCCAGGTGTAGTGGGGATCGCTCGATCCCTGTCCCGTTGTGGAAAGAAAATTTTCGTGGCACTCGCCCTTTTCGCGCCACGGTTTCAGGAACATCTTGGCGCTGGAGGCAGCAAGCAGCTGCGCTTCACGATCCCAATCGTAAATCTTGAAACCCTGATACACCAGCCAATTAATGGGTCCCCAAACCTTTCCGCGCCAGTAATCCTGTCTAGGATACATTGGGTCGTCCCGGCTGATTGTCGGAAGAATCCACTCGCCGGCAAACTTATGCGGATCGTAATAGATCTTCCTCAGATACTCGGCTCGCTCGGGCGTGGCGACCTTACCGAGAAGCGAAAAGAAGATATCGGGCGCCATCTGAGGCATAAGCCACTGGCCGTCTGCAGGCGTCCAGCGTCGGTTGAAGTAACATTTTTTTTCAGGATTCCACAACAAACGGTTGATTCTTTCCGTCATAATGCCGTGTTCGCGTTCCAGTTCGGCGGCCTCAGTATGCCTCCCCAACTCGCGCGCCATCCACGCGAGAATCCAGGCATCCATCGTGTACAAGCAGTTTCTCTCAACGGTGTCCAACTCGATGGTGTTCGTCGCTTCGTTGTATTTGGCTACGTGCCACCATTCCGGGCTGTCATCGTGAGACTCGAAATACGCAACCTGCTGGCGGTCCGCATACGGAATCTCCTCCGGATAATTGGAGCCTAATTCCAAAAGGCCATTTTTATTACCGTCTCGCCATGGTTGGCCGTCTCCCCGGTCGGAAAACCACCAGCGATGATCCTTCAGCAGCCGTGGATAGATGTCGGCAAGAAACTCTTTGTCCGGATGCCGTAGATAGATCTTTGAAACCGCCAGAGATCCAATTGGATACTGCGAGTGTCCCCAAGCGACAGGGAAGATTTCATTATCTGGGTGGCTTACCCATTGACCATATTGGCAGAACATGCCTTGATCGGTTTGCCACTGCGTAATATCTCGAACCAGCGCGTACGCTTTCTCTTTATCTTCCTGACAGACGAGCAACGCACTAAGAAAACTGTCCCACAGGAAGTCAGGAGCGGAGTTGTTATTTCTCGCCCAAGCCCGGCTGACCGTGATGTAGGGACGCCTGCGTTCAGGCGTGTAGACCTGGCTCCATTGAAGTTGATCGTTAATTGCGGCCGGTACCTCGGCAAGCCATCCCTTGCCGGCCGGCCGGTGCGCTTCATACTGCTTAAGATTATTTTCAAGGAGCTCGTCTATTCGCGACGGTTCCAGCCAAGCCGATGTCTGGCGTTCCAGCTCGTCATGTGTCTGTCCCTGTTTCCCGCACAAATATAGACTCTCAACATTGGATAAAAAGGCGGTCCAATTTCCAGTGGCAGTACCGACGCTCTGCTCGTATGGCTTGCTGAGCGCGAGGACCCATCGCATTCCATCTCGAGTTCCGGGAATCCACGATCTCCCGCGCAGGAAACGCTTGTCCGGAGATTCGGAATAGAGGACCGAGAAATTTGGAGGGTTGTGATCCCAAGGTATATATCCGTGGATAGCCATATTGCTAGACACGGAGTTAGTGATTTTACAAACTACTTCGTTAGCCCCTCTCCGAGCCCATTCGTATGTTACTTCCGGGCCGCTATCTGGCATCTGCCACACGAGGCGTGCATAAGAATCATTAGGAGACTTCGGTCCGACTCGACGCCACCACGCCGGCCAGCTCCGAAACCACTCATCCAGGTGTTTTTGGCAGTATTGTGCCTCATTGCCGGACTTTAAATCCTCCATCCAGCTCTTTGGGATGGAAAGAAACCGGAATGCAAAGATATCGGCATGATCGGCGATGAAACACTGGCCGCACCAGCCATCCGGCGAAAGCGGGCCGGCCAGCCATGTTTTCGTCTCTTTCAGACGAGCCCACATGCGGAGTGGGTCCTCGCCGGTCATGGTGGCGAAACCTAAGAGTTGGTAGACAAGCGCCTTTTCTTCGATTTCGCTCAGAGCTGTAGATGAGGCGAGCCGTTCACTTTCAGCCGCTTCTAACGGGATAGCTTCACTTGCAGCGGACACGGCCGCGGCAGTGACCTTTAGCCAGTTACGCCTGTTCATGTCTGCGCAGACGATTCATTTGAAGTATCATTCCGGCTGTCTCATCCGACCGTCAGGGCTGCCGGATTTGGTAATCGAGCCGCTCAAGAACTGCATCCCCCTCTTTGCTCTTTGTCTTCTGACATAGAGCTAGTTCGTTGTTGGCGGCCTGCGCTCTCCCAAGCTTGCGATACAGCAGGGCGAGCCGGTAATGAGCCTGCGAAAGACCGCCGTTCTGAACGAGGCTAGTCTTGTATTCGGCCATTGCTTCTTGAAGCCTATCTGACTGCTCCAGAGCGCGGCCTCTTTCGAAATGTCCTTCCGCGAAATCTGGATTTAAATCGACCGCCCTGGTCAAAAAGGCTAACGCCTGCCCTGTCTGGTTTTCCCCAGCCTCTAGAGCCACCTTGCCGCAATAGAAGTAGCCAATATACAAATTGGGCCTCTTCTGAATTGCCTGGTGGAAGACATCGCTTGCCTCTGAAAGCCGGCCGTCGGACTCCAGTATGTCGCCCAGCACCACGTAGCCCTCAACCAAACCCGGATCGAGCACCAGAGCTTTTTCGACACTTTGTTGGGCGTGCGGTGTATCATCGCCGAAATGCTGACTAAGCCCAAGCCCAAGCCATAGCCGGGCTGAATCAGGCATCTGCGCCAAGCCTTGCTTGAAAACGATTTCAGCCAGATCTGGCGTATGGTGTTTAAGGTAGACAAGCCCGAGCTGGAAGTACCAGTCCGGGTTGCGTGGCTCGAGTTTTATGGCCTGCTGAAGTTCATCGGAAGCTTTTCTCGCATCGCCCGTCTCATACCACGCGAGTCCGAGAAGATCATGAAACTCTGCGTCCTGCGTTTGGAGGTTCCGTACCGCCTCGAGAGTATCTAGAGTATCCCTAAATTTGTTTGCGAGAAATTCCTGTTTTGCTCGAGCAATCGCTGCATTCGAGAAGCGTTTGCTGAGATCGCTATCACCGCTTACTAGCTGCGCGCCTTTTTCAACGAGACCATTGTTCAGCAGCAGCATGGAAAGTGTCTCTTTCTGGCTTTGGGTCAGCGAGGCTTCGTGTACGACTTTATCGGTTAGCTCCGTAGCTTCGGTGGTTCGACCCCGTTTGAGATTGAGCTCAATGAAAGCAAGTTGTAGCGGTTGGCTCTGCGGATCCTCTGCGAGAGCGCGAGAGATGTAGCCGGCGGCCGTATTGAGGTGTCCTTCCCGCGATTCGATCAAGCCAGAATTCGCAAGCGCGAAGGTATTGTGGGGATCGAGCTGAATTACCTTTTCTAGCTGGTGGACGGCAGCGATTTCCTCGCCACGCACCAGCAGGATCTTTGCAAGCGATAGACGTCCGTCTATCGATTGAGGATTGATTTCAATTACCTGATTGAAAGCCGCAATAGCTCCGTTCCCGTCATGAAGACCGAACAAAGTGCTTCCCAAGTTGAGCCACGCGTTCTCATAGCGCGGTTTGAGTTTTACGGCTATTCTAAATTGCGCTGCCGAGCCCGCCGGATCTTTCAGCTGAAGGAGGCACACTCCTAAAAGGTTATGCGCTTCCGCCAAGCGAGGCGCTTGCGTAATCAGGGCCTCTAAAATGGGACGAGCGCCGGAATAGTCGCCGGCCTGCATCCGCTGCGATGCTTCCGACAGTTGAGGCGGCTGAGGACTTGCAACGCCCTGCGCAAGTAAAACTATCAAAAATAGCCGTATCAAAAGTATAGTTTCAACCCGAACTGGATAAACCGGGGATTCGTATTGGGTAACGTAGAGGTGATGGTACCGGCGCCCGCGACGCCAACCTGCGTGTTTGGATTACCGAATGCTACTTGGTTGAAGGCATTCAATAAATCGGCGCGAAACTGAAGCCTTCTGCTCTCACCCAGCGCAAAGTTCTTAGCCAACGTGAGATCCCAGTTCCAGAAAGAAGGTCCGCGGAGAATGTCATATCCGCTGTTTCCGAACACGTTCACCGGAGAAGCAACGAAGCAGGCCGGATTGAACCATAAATTGATGCTCGGGCTTGGAAGTGACCCATTGCAAACCCGGTCAGGCTGATTGCCCTGTCCGTTGTCAAGATTGCTCGTAATCGAAGGAGTAAACGGGAATCCAGTTTGATAGTTGGTGATTCCAGAGATTTGCCAACCACCCAAAACCGCGTCCAAAGCTCCATTCCAATTTGAACCGAATTGCCTGGAGCGGCCAAATGGAAGCTCATACACATAGCTAGCGAACAGTCTGCGGGGAGTATCGTTACTGGCAAGCTCATTTACCATGTAGTAGAACGGATTTAAGGGACTCTGCAGCCCCTCGTTCATCGCCTTACTCCAAGTGAAACCAACCAACAAAGAGAATCCGCGGGAATAACGTTTTTCGGCTTTGAGTTGGAGTGAGTTGTAGTTGGCTCGCCCAGCGTTAATTCGCGAGGTGAACACGGCCAAATCAGGCGAAACGCTGTAATAAGGCCTGCGTTGTTGGAGTGTTAGCGACGGGTCGCTTCCTGGCAAGGGGACATTTCCGGGGATATTGAGAAATACGAAATTCTGGACATTGCCGACGTAAGTAGCCTCCAAGAGTAGGCTGGACGTCAGCTGGTGCTGGACCCCAAAGCTCCATTGGTACACGCGCGTCATAGTCGTGTTTGACGGCACATAGAAGACCGAACTGAACCCGTTCGACGATGCTCCGCCAGTGGGAATCAAGTGGCCGGCCGGAGCGCCCGGACGTTGTTCGACGGGGGCCAATGGAGGAAGCCCTTGCGAGATGGACGGCCCTGGAGTATAGATCGTCGGCGGTGTCTCTCCTTGGCCCGTGACATAGGGGAAGTTATCGTTCAAAGTGCCAAGCTGACCTCCGAAGCCGGGCTGGAAGTATGTGATGCCGGATCCGGCTCGGATAGTAGTTCTCCCACCCTTGGGCGTGTAGGCAAAACCCAGCCGGGGCGCCAGGTTTAAATAATCGGTCTTGATGCCTCCATTGCAGCTAACCGCAATACATCCGACTAGAATATCGCCGGTTGCCAGGTCGAAATTGGAAAGGCGGTTGTGCTGATCGGTAGGCGGCGGATAGAGCTCGTACCGCAAACCCAGGTTTAAGGTCAAATTCCGGCTCACCCGGTAATCGTCTTGCGCGAAGAAAAACGATTGCGTATCACGCGCCGAAGGAGTCACCTGCAACGCCGCGCGGCCCGCGAAATCATAATAGCCGAGCAGAAAACTCGCCATCCCACTCCCGCCTGCACCCAGATTGCTGGTCATATTCTGGTTGAAATCGAATTCGCCAACTGGATTAGCGGTTTGGAACAGATCGGCGTCGATCTTATCGACTTCGGCTCCGAATTTGAGGCTATGTTTGCCCCGTATCAGCGTGACGTTATCGATGAATTGCCAAACCGTGTCGTGTCTCCTCGTCGGAGCAAAGGCAGTGTGACCAACGGAAGAGAAGCCGGTTATATTGATCGTGGGAAGCCCTCCGCAGTAGCCGCAAAACGTGTTAATTCCAGGGATGCCCACCTGGTTCGCGGTTTCTAATGTCGCATCTGTGGCGTCCCAATCGGTCCTTACACGATTGATACCCACTCGGGCTTCATTAATGGTTGTCGGAGAGAACGTGTGAATCTCACTCACCACCCCATTCTGGTTGCGAGTATAGGCCGTCGTCGCGTTTGTATCGCCCAATCCGGTACCGAACACGGATGGTTGAAGCAGCCCCGTCTGCAAATAGCTGTAACGAGCGAAGAACTGATCTTTCTCACTGAAATTTTCGTCTATCCTGACATCGAAGGTCCCGCGATTGTGCTGGAGATCGCTGGCGCCAATGTAGTTGTTGGCCAATCCGGCTCCGGGAATGTTGAGCTGAGGCATTAGGGCAATGATGTTTTCCGAAGTCGGATTCAGCAGACTCGCGGGAATTGTATTATTCGGGAATGGCTGTCCATTGAATGGATTGTAGATTGTCGGTTGACCTGGTTCTGTGAATATACCTTGTCGTGCAAGTGGTGTTGGCAGCGTTGCGATTGAAGTGTTCGCCTGCCTAATGGTCAGGACTTCGAAATCGGTGAAGAAGAAAGTCTTATCTTTGCGAATGGGGCCGCCCAAGAAAGCGCCAAATTGGTTCTGGCGGTACGGTAGTCTGGCCACACCCGATTGATTGTTGAAGAAGGTGTTCGCATCCAACTTGTCGTTTCGAAGAAACTCGAAAGCGCCTCCACTGAAGTGGTTGGTTCCGGACTTGATCTGCACCTGCACGTTTGCACCGCCTGCGCGGCCAAACTCCGCCGAATAATTGTTCGTGGTCACTTTGAACTCTTGAATGGCGTCAAGCGACGGACTCACGCTGATGATGCTGAAGAACGCTTCGTTGTTACTGACTCCGTCCAATTGCCAGTTATTCGCATCTTGGCCGAGACCATCGACGTTTACTGCTCCGCCCGTTGCTTGCGGGTTATCTGGTCCGTAGGAATTGCCGAGGCCGCCAGTACCGAGGACTGTACCGGTCTGCAGCGTTGCGAGTTGCCCGAAGTCGCGCACGTTTAGCGGCAGCTCCTGCATCTGTTTCTCACTGATGACTTGACCTTGCTCAACCGACTGTGTCTGTAGTAACGGCGCGGCAGCAGTCACTTCCACCGTTTCCGAAACGGCACCCACGACCAAGTGGAAATCGACTTCCGCTTTCTGATCGACGTTCAGATTCACGTCCGGCTCAACGGACCGGCGAAAGCTAGGCGCTTCCGCTGCAACCTCGTATCTGCCTGGGAGAAGATAACTGACCGCGTAGTTGCCTGTCGCGTCGGTTTTCGATTCCTTGACAACCCCTGTCTGAAGCTCTTTTACTGTAATTCTGCAACCGGCAACCGGAGCGCCCGAAGGATCGACGACGGTGCCCAGAATTCTTCCTGTATTCGCCTGGCTGTAACTCAGCGTGGCCGTACAAAGCGACAAAACGAAAAGGAGAGCGAGACGGAGCGCGGCATGTCTATAGCAGTGGAGCATCGAGTGGATCCCTCCTCTTTACCGCCAGCCTCGTGGTCGCGGCGAACTGCCTTGAGGGTGCATCGCTGCGCCGGGCGTTTCAAGTTAAGCCACCGATATTTCACCGTTAAACGCGGCTAGAACACAGTTAACCAAGCGTTGGAACCCGAGATTTGGATTGGCAAGGGCAGGGTGGCAGCGGTGATATGATGCGTCTGCTGCGACCGGAATACCGGTGGCCCAAGGGAGACGAAGTTGCAGCAGATCTTCGTGACCGACGCCGAACGTCCGACAAATTTTGAAAGACGTGAAATAGACGAACAGCTAAGCCGGATCCTGGGATCTGCATGTTTTCGGACTTCTCCAGTTCTACAGTCGTTTCTGCGCTTTATAGTTGCGAAATCGATGGACTGTAGGGAAGACGATCTGACGGAGCATTCCATTGCAAGAGAAGTCTTTTCCCGCGATTCGGATTTTGATTGCTCCGTCGATACGGTGGTAAGAACGCACGCTTACCGGCTTCGCCAAAAGCTGAAGGAGTATTATGCGGGCCCGGGGCTCTCTGATGCGATTTTGATTGACGTACCCAAGGGTCATTACTGGGCTCGTTTCAGCCATCGCGAAGTCGACCTATGCCTTCCCGCTCCTGAGCACCTCGCCGAAGTGGTTTCTGTTCCGGCTCGGAAGGTGAACATCCATCGCGGAATCGCGATAACTGGTATCGCAATGGCCGGTCTGATCTTGCTGCTAACTGGTCTATGGCTCGCTAAAGAAATCAGATTCGGCCAACCGGCCACAGCAGCCGCGGAAATATCGTCGGCTCAAGTGCAGCTCGATCGGTTTTGGAGCGAATTTCTCGGCTCGGACAAATCTCCGATCATCGCCTATTCCAACGATCTCTATCTGACGACGGAAAGCGGAAACCTGCTGATCTTCTCAGGCCCCACTGCCGATCGCGGGACTTTGGCTTCCCCAGAGATAGCACGCCAAGGTGTACCAGGGTTCGATCTGCTTCGAAACACCGGGCCATTATATTTCGAAGACGATAAGACTGATATCGGCGAGGTGATGAGCTCTTCAGTCCTGACGTCCCAACTCGTTCGGATGGGCGTGCATCCGATGCTCAAGCGCGGGCGCTTGATCACGACTTATGATCTGGAATCCCACAATGTGATCTTTCTTGGGTCGCCGTTCGTAAACAAGATTCTGAATCAGATCGAAGGCAATGCAAACTTCGTGTTCCGGGACGCACCCAAGGGGCCTATTATCTGGGGCGGAGGCATTCACAATTTGCACCCCTTGAGCGGTGAGTCCCGGGTTTATTCCCTAGAGCGCGACCCCAAGTCTCGCGTACTTAAGTCTGATTACGCTGTTGTCTCCGGTCTGCCTGGCCTCGCGCCGTTCAAGAAGATCCTCGTACTTGCAGGCATCACAACGAGCGGCACACAAGCAGCGGCACAGTTCGTAACATCGCCGGCCGGGATGGAAGCCATGTCAACCCGCTTGAAACAGACCACCCATACTCAACAATGGCCGTCTCATTTCGAATATCTGCTAAGAGTTACATTGGATCACGGTCTAGACGTGCTCCGTACGGAGTGCATCGCAAATAGAACGCATAGCGAGCCAGCAACAAACGGCCCCTAGTCTAATGTCATCACGAAATTCGGTTGACTCGTTTAAGGTGCTGCAACCCGGTTCAGGGGGCAAAGCGCGGGAGGTCGCTCAGTTGCTTGCCGCAAATCTCTTGAAGAAGCTCGTCTCTTTCCAACGGGGCCGGGCGTCCGCGTCGGCGATTCGTTCTGTGAGGGTCAGAAGCATCCGGTTAAATCGCGCAGCCGCGACCAGATCGACCGGCTGATTCGTATCATCCGACGGGGCGTGATACCGGTTCGTCAGCCACGTCTTCAGGGTCTTTTCTTCGTCCGTACCTGGACTTGCGGCGAAGGCACTCATGATGGATGGCACTCCCGCCCGAATGAAGTTGTATTGGTCGCTACGGATGAAGATATTGCGATCCGGCTGCGCGTCTGGTAAGACTCTTATGTCCATAGCCGCCGCGACCTCCCGAATGTCGTCGCCAAGCGTCGATTCCTCCAGTCCGTACACCGTCAGGTTGTTCAACGGAATGATCGGCAGGAACATGTCCGTGTTCAGATCGGCCACCATGGACTTTGCCGGTACCGTCGGATGCCCTGCAAAGTAGCGTGATCCCAGCAAGCCTTTTTCCTCGGCGCATACAATGACAAACAGCACCGAGCGCTTCAGCGAGACGTGCGAGTCGTGTAGTTGATTAGCTATATCAAGTAGCGTGGCCACGCCCGATGCGTCATCCATTGCGCCGTTGTAGATGCGATCTCCATTGATGGGCTCGCCGATCCCCAGATGATCGAGGTGCGCGCTCAACACGACGTACTCATTCTTGAGTTGCGGGTCGGATCCCGGCAGAACACCGATAATATTTGGCGATTCAACCTGCTCCGTCAGGGCGCTCACCTCGCCGCGCAGTGTTGCGGACAGTGGGAAGCGCGGCAAAGGCTTGCCCGCATTTCCCAAGGCCAGCAACTCATTCAGGGTGTGGCCTGAACCGGCGAAGAACTGCTCCGCGTGTGCTGGATTCAGAGTGACCGTGAACATCGGACCGCGCGTGTCCTGAAACGCCGGATCGGACAGGCGCATGCCCGGTTGTGAGGCTGCCAGTGACATGCGGGACCATGGGATATCCATACTCTTAGGATTGGGAATGCTGGCGATGCCGACGGCACCTGCTTCCTCCACCGCTTTGTAGAACTCCTGAGGCGAGCGCGAATGGGCTTTGAGAGCGCTGGCGAGATTGGAGGGACCGCCACTAAGATAGACAACGATTTTGCCATGAAGGTCCTGACCGGCTAGATCGTCATAGTTCGCATCCGGGATGTGGAGTCCGTAGCCGATGAACACCAGCGGCGCCTCAATGCGCTTCGGTTGAGGCAGACGGTTGCCCAACAGCAAATCTTCGCCTAAGGAAAGCGCATGTTCATGGCCATCTTTGATGAGGGTCAGGCTGGACTGAGACGCCTGGATACGTTGCACTTCGAACCTGACGGGTTGCAAGTAGCCGTCACCGCCCTTTGGTTCGACGCCGCTCGCTTTCAATTGCTCGGTCACGTAACCTGCCGCCCTTTGGTACCCCTCACTTCCGGTGAGGCGGCCTTCCATCCGGTCGCTTGCCAGATGTTGAACATATAACCACCATCTCTCACCAGCTGCTTTCAGATCTGGCGCGGCTGCGCTTGCAGTGGCGCCCGAAAATAGCGTGAACGTACTCGCTACAAGGAGAAGAGCGGGGCGAATGGAATAGAAAATCATCTGTTGAGGTCTCAATTGTCCTCCAAGGGCAAAATCAGAATTCTCCAATTATGAGCGATAGCGTGTTCCGGTTGCACGGTTCTTGACGTTGGGAAGAAGTTTTCTGCTGCGCGCTGTTTCGGGTTCTGCGGCATGGAGAAAGGTAGCTACGAAAGATGACGGTTCTTCGCGCCACGAGGCGAAAGCGACTCGCATTCGGGTGGATTCGTTATCCTAAAGTACTGTTGAATGAATGCGGAGCTCATAGTTGTCAATGGCCCTCAGGCCGGAAGCCGCTACGCGCTCGACAGGGAAGAGTTTTTTGTTGGTAGGGCGCCGAACTCTTCCCTCGCGTTGCCCGAGCCGGAGGTGGCGTGGCGCCACTGCCAGATTCGGCGGCAAAGCTTCAAGTATCTGGTTACGGATTTGCGGAGCTCGTCGGGCACGTACGTGAACGGGATGCGGACCGCCGAACGGTGGCTTGAAGACCGAGACCAGATTGGCATCGGCAAAACGATCCTGATGTTTCGGTCGGTCGAGGGCATGGAAGCCGAAGAGTTGGCGGAGCGGCGGCCGGATACGAAACCGGTACTGCTGGCTGCGTGCTCGCTGGTATTTCTGTTTCGGGCGTTGGCGGCAAGCGTGGGTGAAGCGCAGAACGGGCTACTGCAGAACCAGATTCTGCGGCTGATTCGCGATTTAGTTCCCACGCATGAGGGTTTTCTAGTGGTTGGGACAGGGCGCGACGAATTGCGAGCCCGATTCCGCGAGCAATACCCGAAAACAGAGCCAGGTTTTGAGGAAGGCCTGCTTCGCGTCTGCGACGAAGGTGCTTTTCAGGACGCCGACACCGGAACGGTGGGTGTTCCGCTGTATGTGGGCGGAGCGCTCAGCGGGGCTATCATCTTGCGGGTAGAAGAAGCGGAGAAAGTTCGACTGGCGTCACATCTCGATGTGCTGACGGCAATTGCTTCGCTCGCTTCGGTGGGCTTCGAAGCCAATCGCGAAGTCGAAACGTTGAGGGTCGAGAAAGCTCTTCTCGAGGAGCGGTTTGGTTCTTCTACCGGGATAGTCGGCAACAGCCCCACCATACTTAGGCTGTTGGAACTGGTAGAGCGTGTTGCTCCGCGCGATACAACGGTCCTCATCCTTGGTGAAAGCGGGACCGGCAAGGAACTGATCGCGCGAGCTCTCCACGCCAAGAGTTCTCGCCGCGACCGGCCGTTTATCGCGGTGAATTGCGCTGCGTTGAGCGAAACGCTGTTCGAGAGCGAACTGTTCGGTCATGAGAAGGGAGCTTTCACCGGCGCGATTGCCACAAAGAAGGGGCGCCTCGAATTGGCGCAAGGCGGCACAGTCTTTCTGGACGAAGTCGGCGAGCTGGCTTCATCTCTTCAGGCCAAACTCTTGCGTGTGCTGCAGCAGCGAGAGTTCGAAAGAGTGGGTGGAACCGTTTCCCACCAGCTCGATATTCGCGTGATTGCGGCGACCAATCGTGATTTGACAGAGGATATCCGGGCAGGCAAGTTTCGCGAGGACTTGTATCACCGGTTGAACGTGGTCTCGCTGTTCTCGCCTCCGCTGCGCGACCATAAAGAAGATATTCCGCTGCTGGCGAAGTATTTTCTTGAACGCTCGTCGGAGCGCTGCAAGAGGCAAGTGGCTGGCCTTGCGCCCGAAGCGGAAGAGCTGATTCTTCAATATAGTTGGCCCGGAAACGTTCGGGAACTCGAAAATGCGATGGAGCGAGCGGTGGTTCTGGGAGTTTCAGATCTCGTCCTGCCGGAAGACCTGCCCGAATCGTTGCTTGAATCTTCGCCGCGCGATGCGACTGCTGAATATCATCGGTCAGTCGGCATGGCCAAGAAAGAAGCGATTCTCGATGCTTATCTGCGAGGCAATGGCGATTATAAGCAGGCGGCCAAGTTCTTAGGACTGCATCCGAACTATTTGCTGCGCCTGGTTCGGAATATGGGACTTCGCGAAGATATCAACCGGTTGCAGTCGGGTCAGTGAGCGGGGCTCAAGCCCCGCGCGGGATGAAGCCCACCCTCCAGGGTCAGGCCGGACGACTTGCGTCGAGATGGATGATTCCTCGCTGCAGCGCGATGGTGACGGCATGTGTGCGGTCTTTCGCCTCGAGTTTGCCTAGGATGTTTTGGATGTGAGCCTTCACTGTGCCAGCCGCGGCGCCGATTTCTTCGCCGATTTCTTTATTGCCCAGCCCTCGCGCTACCCATAGGAGCACTTCTGCCTCGCGAGGCGTCAGCGCCACTTCGGGGAAGTGTTCACTGAGTTGTTGAGAAACCTCAGGTGGAATAAACCGTTTCCCTGAATAGACCGTGTGTATGGCGCGGACGACTTCGGTGTGCACCATCTCTTTCAGCAAGTAGCCGCGAACCCCGGCCTCGAGCGCGCGGTAAATATCCTGGTCGCCATCGTAGGAAGTCAGCGCAATGATTCGTGCTTCGGGGAACTCGGCACGAATCTCTTTGGTCACCTCGACGCCATTTCTATCGGGAAGGCGAATGTCCATCAAAGTTACATCGGGCCGATGCAGCCGATACAACTGGAGCGCCTCTTCGCCATTCTGGGCCTCGGCAATGAGCATGATTTCGGGTTCGGTGGAAAGAATCGCGGAGACACCTTTGCGCACGAGTGGATGATCATCCACGCAAAGAACGGAGATTCGCGTTCGATCGCTCATGCCTTTTGCCTCTCGATAGTTTCGCGCTGTTCAGGCGTTTCGTGTCCTTCAACTATGGGCCGCGACTTGGCGCTAATGGGCACGGTGACCAAAACCTCGGCTCCCAGGCCGGGCACACTCGTGATGACGAGCTTTGCGTCGAGCTCGTTTGCACGTTCCCGCATGCCCACTAATCCATAGTGGCCGGGCTGCGGGCGCCGCGCGGTTGTATCGAAGCCTCTGCCATCGTCTCTGATCGACAATTCAACGTTATCCCTTATGAAGGCAAGACGTATCTCAATGGTTTTCGGTTCGCCATGACGAATCGAATTGGCGAGCGCCTCCTTCGCAATTCGCAGAATCTGGTATTCCAGATCGGGAGATAGTTGGCAGGGAGCAGGCTGAATTTCGAGCGCGAGCCGGATCGGCGTGCCCGCAACAGCTTCCCGGGCATGGCGCGCCAGGTTTTCGGCCAGGCCCTGTTCTTCCGAACCGAGGGGGCTTCGCAATCCCCATAACGAGTGCCGGGCATCCGACAGGCAAGTGCCGGCATCTTTGATGATGTCGCGCAGAACCTCCTTCTCATGCGAGGGTGGCAGGCGTGTCCAAAGCGCCTGAAGCTGCATGGCCACGCCGGAAATCCCTTGGAGCAGGGTGTCATGGAGTTCACGGGCAATCCGGCTTCGCTCCGAGATTACTAGCCTGAACCGCCGTTTGAGGCTGCGTATTCTGACCAGGTACCCAAGCCAGATCGCCAAGCCGACCAAAACGGCCATAAGAGGGAAGAACCAGCGACGCTGATAGAGGAGAGGCTGGATGGTGAAATCGATAGATGCGCCATTCGTGCTCCAGACGCCATCGCTGCTCGAAGCTATGACCCGGAACCGGAAATGGCCTGGAGGCAAGTTGGTATAGAACGCTTCGCGCCGGCTTCCTGCCTCGACCCATTCCTTGTCGTAGCCCTCGAGGATGTAGCGAAAGGTCACTTTTTCGGGCGTGACAAAACTCAGACCGGCGTACCGGATCTCGAGATTCTTTTCATGCGGCGCGAGCGACAAAGGAGCCTCAGGATCGCGCCGTTGTCCATTCACGAATACGGTCTCAATCTGCGTTGGCGGAGGGAGACGATTCGGCAAAAGATGATTCGGATCGACGACGACGAGCCCGTTGGTGGTCGAGAACCACAAGCGGCCGTCGCGCGTTCGGCAAGCGGCAGGCTGTACGCCACCCTGGCACTCAAACCTTAGCTGCCCCGTGCTGAACGGGAAACTCGTCACCCCTTTCTGTTTGCCATCGGCGAACGAGTCCAATTCCGAAGCGCTGACGCGAAAAATGCCTTTGCTCGACGCAAACCAGAAATTCGCATGATCGTCGGGGAGAATAGCGTAAATCTGGTCGTCAAAGAGACCGTCCTTTGTGCGGATATGAGTGAGCGCGCCGTTCTTCCAGCGGACCAGCCCGCTGCCCAGGGTTCCCATCCACAGCACATGCCGTGTGGTGTCGGCGTAATAGCTGGCAATGGCCCGGGTTGGATCGGGAGGCATATAGCTTGAAACTGCGCCATTCCGCAGCGTATAAAGCCGTCCCGATGCTGTACTGACGAAGAGGCGAGTGGTCTTTCCTCCACCAAGCGCCACAATCGGCTCGGAATCCAGGTTAAGGAACTGAGTGGGACGTGAGAACCGATTGTGTTCAAACACCGACAGGGCGCCGTCAGCGCCTACCCACAGTGCCGATTGCGAATCGACAAACAAAGAACTAATCCGGTCGCCGCTTAGCCCGTCCTTCTCGGTGTAGGTTCGAATGACATGCCCGTGGCGCAGGAGGGTTAGTCCTTTGGCTGTTCCAATCCACAGATCGCCATCTGCTCCGGAGGCAAGGCTTAGGATATGGTTGTCCGCCAGGCCGTCCGATTTGGTGAGAACTGTAAAACGATGACCATCGAACCTGGCCAGTCCGTTCTCGCGCGTTCCCACCCATAGCATTCCGTCCTTGTCTTCGACGACCGGTCCGGCATCGTTTGACGGCATGCCTTCACTGGTCGTATAGGGCGTCACCTTTGAATCGGTGAACTGATCGAGACCGTTCTTTGTTCCAACCCACAAACTGCCTTCGCGATCGAACAGCATTGCGAACACGCCCGTGTGAGACAAGCCGTCCTTCGTACGGTACGCGCTCCATTCGCCATTGTGGAAGCGCGCGATGCCGCTTTGAGAGCCAACCCACACGCTGCCATCGGGGCCCTCGAGTATTGTCGAGATCAAATTGTCGGGCAGGCCATCGCTTGTCGTGTACCTTCGAATGTTGGACCCCTTGATGCGAACAATACCTTCCTCGGTTCCGGCCCAAATGCTTCCATCACTTGCGCACGCGAGGGGGGCCACATCGCCGATCGATTCATTTGGAGCCGTGAATGGCACGAACCGTTGGCCAACTCGCCGGCTCAATCCGGATTCAAAAGTCGCCGCCCACAGCGTCCCATCGCTCGCCTGGCACACGGAATGTACACGATCGCTAGGCAGACCGTCGGCGGTTGTATAAACGCGACGCACCTTGTCCCGAAATTCGACCAGTCCTCCGCTGGTGCAAATCCACAAACCGCCGCTTTTGTTGGGAACGACGCAAACGGCAATGTTGGTGGGCAGTCCGTCTCGCGTGGTGAACCAGCGCCGCGACCCGCGGGAGATTCGCGCGAGACCATTGCCGATTGAACCCGCCCACAGCACGTGATTCTTGTCTTCAAATAAGGAGCGTATGAGGGCGGGCTCGAAGTCGCCGCCCATCGAGCGATCCACTTTAACGGGGCGGAAGCGCTCGCCATCGAAGCGGATGAGTCCGTTTTGCGTACCTAACCAGAGGTAGCCGTCATGGGTTTGTAAGATCGAGTAAACGGTGGGTTCGAGCAGCCCCTCTTCCTGGTTCCATACACGATGCGAATACTGCGTTAACGTCTTGCTCGTGTCGAGCGCGTAAGCCGCGTTGACGAGAGCCGAGAGACAAACGACCGCAACCGCCGCCAGAACCGAACGGACGAGTCTTCTGCCGGAATCGTCGTGGCTAGAGATTACATGCATGAGCAAGGAGCGCTGATTTGATTCTAACGAAGCTTCTTCGCTTCATCTGCGCCCAAAACTCGCCGTATTTCCATTCTTTTGAGGCGAAAAGCCGGAATTGACGGGTTACACGGCACGAGGCATCTGTATTTCTCGCGGCACAAATCCTTACAAACAGGATGCAGCTCTACGCCGAATGGAGTACGCGGCTCTCGGTCAATCGACAGTGGCGGTCGGGGAGGGCAGGGCGGATAATGCGGAGTGTCGAACTCCCAAACAAGTCCATGAATGAAAACCCTCCTTCCGCGGTTGAAAACGGCCAGACAGCCCCTCCCGTAATTGAACCCGGCAAGCCGCAAGAACCACGGCCAGAGCAACGCCCCCGGCGCCGCGTCTGGCTGTGGCTTCTCATCCTTGTCGTTGCCGGAATCGCTGTGTACTACTACATTTCGCGACCGAAGCAGCAGCCGCAGCCATCGACTACCGCCATCACGACGCAAACGCCAGGGGGACATCATGGCCGTGGCGGTGGAGGAGCGCCTCCGGTCGTCGCCGTGAAAGCCTTCAAGGGCAATATCGGCGTTTATTATAAGGGTCTCGGAGCGGTCACTCCGATCTTTACGGTAACGGTGAATAGCCGTGTGGATGGGCAGTTGATGCAGGTCCTCTATAGGGAAGGCCAGATGGTGAAGGAGGGCGACCCGCTTGTCGAGATTGATCCGCGGCCTTATCAAGCGACGCTGACTCAGTACGAAGGCGCGCTGGTCCGCGATCAGGCTTTGCTTGCGAACGCGAGGGTCGATCTGAAGCGCTATGAAGATTTGATCGGCCGAAAAGCCGTGCCCGAGCAGACGCTCGCCACTCAGAGAGCGCTGGTTACTCAGGACGAGGGGACGGTCAAGACTGACCAGGGCCAGATTGACGCGGCAAAGTTGAATCTGATTTATTGTCATATCACCGCGCCCATCTCTGGGCGACTCGGGCTGCGGCTAGTGGACCCTGGCAATTTCGTGCAGGCTGCTTCGTCGACCGCTCTGGCCGTCATTACGCAAATCGATCCCATTAGCGTCATCTTTACCCTCTCGGAAGATCAATTGGGCCAGGTGGCGCAGAAGTTTGGTCACGGCGCGCGTTTGACGGTAGACGCCTACGACCGTGAGATGAATAAAAAGATCGCTAGCGGCACGCTCAGCACGATTGATAACCAGATCGATCAGACGACCGGAACCGTCAAAATGCGCGCAATCTTCGAGAACCCGGGTGGCAAGCTTTTTCCGAACGAGTTTGTGAACGCGAAACTGCTGGTCGAGGAAAAGCGCGGAGTGTTGCTACTGCAGAATGCGGCCATCCAGCGCAATTCCAAATCGACGTACGTGTTCCTGGTAAAGCCGAACAACACGGTCACCATTAAGCCAGTGCAGCTCGGCACAAGCGACGGTGAAAATACTGAAATCATGTCGGGACTCGAGGCGGGCGATGTAGTCGTGATGACAGGCGTTGACAAGCTGCAGGAAGGGAGCAAGGTGCAGGTCCATATGGAAAATGAGCAGCAGGCATCGACGCAAAGCCAGGCGCAAGGACAGGACGGCTCTCAAACCGGCGGGCAAAATCAATGAACCCTTCCCGGACGTTCATTTTACGTCCCATAGGCACGTCGCTTCTGATGTTCGGGCTCGTGCTGGTGGGGGTGGTCGCCTATAAGCAGTTGCCCGTTTCCGCGCTGCCCGAGGTGGATTACCCCACGATTCAGGTGACGACGTTTTACCCGGGGGCGAGCCCCGATGTAATGGCGTCTTCGGTGACGGCTCCGCTCGAGCGGCAGTTCGGTCAGGTCCCGGGCTTGCAGCAGATGACATCAATCAGCTCGGACGGGAGCTCAGTGATCACGCTGCAATTCACGCTGAGTCTAAATATAGATGTTGCCGAGCAGGAAGTTCAAGAGTCCATTAACGCATCGGGCACCTACCTGCCGGCCGATTTGCCGACGCCGCCCGTTTATAGCAAGACCAATCCCGCCGACACGCCAATTTTGACACTAGCTTTGAGCTCCGACGCGCTCCCGCTTTCGAAAGTGGAAGATCTCGCCGATACACGTCTCGCCCCCAAAATTTCACAGCTTCCCGGCGTGGGACTGGTCAGCATCAGCGGCGGACAGAAACCGGCAGTGCGGATTCAAGCTAACCCGACGGCGCTCTCTTACTACGGGATCAATCTGGAGGACTTGCGCAGCGCCATCACGGCCGCGAACGTGAACCAGGCGAAAGGAAATTTCGACGGAAAATATCAAGCCTTCCAAATTGGCGCGAACGATCAGCTTTTGTCGAGCGCCGAATACAAGCCGTTGATTATCGCCTACCGGAACGGAGCGCCGGTACATTTGACCGACGTGGCGGTGGTGAAGGACGATGCCGAGAACATCCAGCAGGCAGCGTGGATGAATGAAACTTCGGCCGTGATTCTGAATATCCAGCGGCAACCCGGAGCCAACATCATTTCAGTCGTCGATCGGATAAAAACTCTGCTGCCGCAGCTCATGACCGCGCTTCCCACGAGCGTTCACGTCGACGTTCTGACGGATCGGACCACAACCATTCGAGCCTCGGTTCAGGATGTGCAATTCGAGCTGATGCTGACCGTGGCGCTGGTTGTGATGGTGATCTTTCTGTTCTTGCGGAATGTCTCGGCCACCATTATTCCGAGCGTGGCGGTTCCGCTGTCCCTGGTAGGCACATTCGGAGTCATGTATCTGCTGGGCTACAGCCTCAACAACTTGACGCTAATGGCGCTGACCATCTCGACGGGCTTCGTCGTGGATGACGCAATTGTCATGATCGAGAACATCTCGCGATTCCTCGAGGAGGGTGACACGCCTTTAAAAGCCGCGTTAAAGGGTTCCGAGCAAATTGGCTTCACGATTGTTTCGTTGACGATTTCGCTAATCGCCGTGTTGATTCCTTTACTGTTCATGGGCGACATTGTCGGGCGGCTGTTCCGGGAGTTCGCGGTGACACTCGCCGTTACGATTCTGGTTTCGGCGGCGGTTTCTCTCACCCTAACTCCGATGATGTGCTCCAGGATTCTGCGCCATAAGCCCGAATCGCAGCAAGGACGTTTCTACCGGTTCTCCGAATACGCGTTTGAATCGATTATCGCGTTCTACGGAAGAACGCTGCAGTTCGTACTGAAGTTTCAAGGCACCACGCTGCTGGTTGCGCTTGCCACCCTGGTCCTTACCATCTTTCTTTTCATCAGAATTCCCAAGGGCTTTTTTCCGATCCAGGATACCGGCGTGATCCAGGGGATTTCGGAAGCTGCGCAGACCGTATCGTTCAATGAAATGTCGGACCGGCAGCAGGCTCTCGCGAGAGTCATTCTCAAGGATCCAGCCGTCGAGTCGCTGTCGTCGTTTATCGGGATCGACGGCACGAATACGACACTCAACAGCGGGCGTATCCAAATTAATTTGAAGCCGCTCGAAGAAAGAAAGATCAGCGCCACGGAGGTGATCCAGCGGCTTCAGCCGAAGCTCGATCAGGTGGCCGGCATTACGCTCTTCATGCAGCCCGTCCAGGATCTGACGGTGGAAGACCGGGTCAGCCGCACGCAATTCCAATACACGATGGAGGACCCGAACCAGGACGAGCTGAACGTTTACGCCCCGCGGATGCTCGACCGTATAAAGGCGCTGCCCGAGATACGCGACGCGGCGAGTGATCAACAGGTGCTGGGATTGCAAACCAGGCTGGTTTACGACCGGGACACAATCTCGCGGCTGGGGCTCGCTCCATCAACCATCGACCAAACGCTCTACGATGCGTATGGGCAGCGCCAGGTCTCAGTAATGTTCACGCAGTTGAATCAATATCACGTGGTACTCGAGCTGCTGCCAGAGTTCCAACAGGATCCCATCGATCTGCGCGCCCTGTTTGTTCGCGGTGGAACGTCGAACTCGAGCTCGAGCGGGCTAGTGTCGGGCGGGTCGGCGACGACGGCCGCTTTGGGACCGACGAGTTCGGGCGCTCTGGAAGCTAGCACCGGCATTGCTTCCAATGCGCTGGGCGGTACCGCCATCGCATCGAGCACGGTATTCGGCAATACGGCTATCCCCTCGAACACAGCTTTCCCCAACGGCGGCCAGGTGCCCATCAGCGCGTTTACGCGGCTTGAAACGCGCACGGTTCCGATTACCGTGAATCACCAGGGGCAGTTTCCGGTCGCAACGCTGTCATTCAATCTTGCGCCGAACGCATCGCTAGGAGACGCGGTTAACGCGATTAACAAGGTGAGGGACGATCTTGGCTTACCGCCGAGCATTCAGACGGCTTTTCAGGGAACAGCGCAAGCCTTTCAGGCATCGCTCGCGAACGAACCGATCCTCATTCTGGCGGCTATCGTGACCGTCTATATTGTGCTCGGCGTGCTGTACGAGAGCTATATTCACCCCATCACGATCCTGTCGACTTTGCCGTCGGCCGGCGTGGGTGCATTGCTCGCTCTCGACCTCTGCCACACCGACTTCAGCATCATCGCGCTCATTGGCATTATTCTTTTGATCGGCATTGTGAAGAAGAATGCCATCATGATGATCGATTTCGCTTTGGAAGCGGAACGCAAAGAAGGGAAGGGACCTGTGGAAGCAATTTATCAAGCGTCTCTTCTTCGCTTTCGGCCCATCATGATGACGACGATGGCGGCCTTGTTGGGCGGCGTGCCGCTGGCTTTAGGCACGGGCGTGGGATCGGAGCTTCGGCGGCCGCTCGGCATCACGATCGTAGGTGGTTTGATCTTGAGTCAGCTTTTGACGCTATACACGACTCCTGTGGTCTACCTCTTTTTCGACCGGCTGGCAGCCCGCTTGTCAAGGAAGCGCAGTTCTGTGATGGGAGCCGAGCCCGTGCCCGCGGAGTAAGCCGATGAACATCTCGGCACCATTCATCGAACGACCGGTCGGCACGACGCTGCTGACGATAGCGGTGGCGCTGGCGGGAGCGACAGCATTCCGGCTGCTGCCCGTGTCCCCGCTGCCGCAGGTGGACTTTCCCACGGTTTCAGTCAGCGCCCAGCTGCCCGGCGCGAGCCCGGAGACGATGGCATCTTCGGTTGCAACGCCGCTCGAGCGGCAGTTCGGGCGGATCGCCTCCGTCACGGAAATGACTTCCAGCAGCTCGTTGGGATCTTGCAGCGTGACACTCCAGTTCGATCTCAATCGAAACATCGACGCCGCCGCACGCGATGTCGAAGCGGCTATCAATGCGGCGCGCGGATATCTGCCGACCAATCTGCCCAGCAATCCGACGTACCGCAAGTACAATCCTGCCGATTCGCCGATTCTCATCGTCGCGCTTACGTCCGACATCCTTACCAAGGGCCAGATGTACGATGCGGCGTCGACGATCATGGCCCAGCGGCTCTCGCAGGTGAGCGGCGTCGGCCAAGTGGTTGTGGGCGGCAGCGCTCTGCCAGGCGTCCGCATCGAGCTCAATCCCCTGATGCTCAACAAATATGGCATCGGTTTGGAACAGGTTCGAACCGTGCTGAGCGGAGCCAACGCGAATACGCCCAAGGGCCATTTCTCGAATGCCAACCGCATGTGGGAAGTGGGAGCGAGCGATCAAATCTTTAAAGCGGTAGATTATGCGCCGCTCATCATTGCCTATAAGAACGGCGCGCCGGTCCGCGTGTCCGATGTGGGTCAGGCTGTCGATTCGGTGGAAGATATCCGGAATTCCGGGTACTCGAACGGCAAGCCATCGGTACTGCTTGTTATATTCCGCCAGCCGGGCGCGAACATTATCGACACCGTCGACCGAGTACGGGTAGCTTTGACGCAATTGAAAGCGTCCATCCCTCCATCGATCGATATGTTTGTCGAGATGGACCAGACGATAACCATCCGCGCTTCCGTTCGCGAGGTCGAGAAAACACTCGTTATTTCGGTCATTCTGGTGGTCCTGGTAGTCTTCGCCTTCCTGCGGAACGTGCGTACGACGCTGATCCCGAGCGTCGCCGTGCCGATTTCGCTCATCGGAACGTTCGGAGTGATGTACCTTCTTGGGTACAGCCTCGACAACCTGTCGCTGATGGCGCTCACGATCTGTACAGGCTTCGTTGTCGACGATGCCATTGTCGTTATCGAAAATATTTCACGTTATCTCGAGAAAGGAATGCGCCCGCTCCAGGCTGCTTTAAAAGGCGCTGAAGAAGTGGGTTTCACAGTAGTGACTATCAGCACTTCGCTGATTGCCGTGTTTCTTCCTCTTTTGTTAATGGGCGGCATTGTCGGTCGGCTCTTTCACGAATTTGCGGTCACGCTCTCTACCGCCATCGTGGTTTCGATGTTCGTTTCGTTGACGACCACGCCGATGATGTGCGCGTACCTGCTGAAGACTCACGAAACGCACGGGTGGCTCTACCGCAAAAGCGAAGAGTTCTTTAACTGGATTATTCGCACGTATGGCCGCACGCTTCGTGTAGTGCTCAGGCATCCAGCGGTCACGCTCATCATTCTGCTGGGAACCATTGCCTTAAATGTATATCTGTTCGTGCGGGTGCCGAAGGGATTTTTTCCTCAGCAAGACAATGGCCGGTTGATGGGTGCCATTCAAGCCGATCAGGATACTTCGTACCAGGCGATGGATCGCATGCTGAAGCAGATGATTACGATTGTTACCGCCGATCCGGCCGTGGCGACCGCCACGGGCTTTACCGGCGGAGGCGGCGGAGGAGGGGGCGGAAGCATCAATACCGCCCGGATGTTCATAATGCTGAAACCGCTCGAGGAACGCAAGATCAGCGTCGATTACGTGATCGCCCGGTTGAGACCTAAGCTGATGCGTATCCCAGGCGGCACGCTATATCTCCAGGCGTCTCAGGATGTGCGCGTAGGCGGCCGCCAGAGCAATGCTCAATATCAATACACCATGCGCGGGGACAACCTGAAAGACCTTACCAAGTATGCGCCTCTCATGCTGAGGGAACTCCGCACCGTTCCGAACATCACCGACGTCAGCAGCGATCAGCAGGACAACGGATTGGAGTCAATGGTCACCTACGACCGGAACACGGCGGCGCGCTTTGGCATTTCGTCGCAGCTCATCGATAACGTCCTGTACGATGCCTTCGGCCAGCGCCAGGTGTCTACGATGTACACGACGCTGAATCAGTACCACGTGGTGATGGAAGTTGCACCGCAATACTGGCAGAATCCCGTGACCCTGCACGACATTTACGTTCAGTCGCCGACCGGCTCGGAAGTTCCGCTCAATGCGATTGCCCGTTTCGCTCCCATGACGGCTCCGCTGGCGGTTCCGCACCAGGGCCTGTCTCCGGCGTTCACGATTTCGTTCAACCTGAAGCCGGGCGTGGCGCTGGGCGAAGCGGTAGACCAGATCACAGCCAGCGCACAGAAGGTGGGCCTGCCAGCCACAATCCACACGGCCTTTGCGGGAACGGCCCAAGCGTACGAGGATTCGCTTGGTAGCGAACCGATCATTATCGCCGCCGCGCTGGGCGCTGTGTACATCGTGCTCGGCATCTTATATGAAAGCTACATTCATCCCATCACGATTCTTTCCACACTTCCTTCGGCTGGCATCGGCGCGCTGCTGGCGCTAATGGTTTTCAAAACCGAGCTGACAGTCATCGCCATCATCGGGATCATTCTGCTGATCGGCATCGTTAAGAAGAACGCCATTATGATGATCGACTTCGCGCTGGCCGCCGAGCGCGAGGAGGGTAAGAGTTCGGAGGAATCCATCTTTGAGGCTTGCCTGCTCCGTTTCCGGCCCATTTTAATGACCACCATGGCCGCCGCGCTCGGCGCGGTGCCGCTCGCCTTCGGCACGGGGACGGGATCGGAGCTAAGGCGCCCGCTGGGCATCACCATCATAGGCGGGCTGGCTGTCAGCCAGATATTGACTCTTTACACGACGCCGGTTGTTTATCTCTTCCTCGACCGGCTGCAGCACTGGTGGTGGAGACGTCTTGGCAAGGGAGGGCGGCCCGTTGTTGTGCCGGTCGAGGTCGAAGCATAGCTATCTTCGGAACCGCTCTACTATGTTCTCGCTGACTGCAGTTCCAGGCTCGAACGGTAATGTCACTCTCGCGCTCGCAGGCTCGGTCAGCGAGGACGTGCTGCCCGAAATCTGCCGGCTGATCGGCCGCGGGCAGCAAAGCAAAATGCGAATCATGCTCGATTTGAGCGAAGTTACGCTGATCGATCGCGGCTCGGCTCGCTTCTTCGCCGAGCAGATGGAGGAGGGAATCGAACTGGTCGACTGTCCATCTTATCTCCAGCGCTGGATCTTACGGGAGGTGAAACATGAACAAAATCGATAGTTGGAATGGTTGCCGGAAATCGGTTTCGAGCTTGCTGCTCGCGGCGTGCGCTTTGGTTCTGGGCGGATGCATGGTGGGTCCGAAGTATACGCGGCCCGCCGCGCCGGTGCCTCAAGCGTATCGAGAACCGCTGCCTGATGGTTACAAGGAGGATCAGGGTTGGAAGCAGGCTCAGCCGAGCGAGAGCGTACTGCGCGGCAAGTGGTGGGAAATCTATAACGACCCGGCCCTCAACGCGCTCGAAGAACAGGTGGGCATCTCGAACCAGAACGTGCTGGTTGCCGCGGCGCAATTCCGCGAAGCTCGCGACCTGGTGGCTTCCGCGCGTTCCAATCTGTTCCCGGCCTTGACGACCGGTCCGTCGATCATAAATTCCCGCCAGTCCCAAACGATATACGGAGCCGGACTCGGCAACTTGGTCCAGCAGCGCACGACGTATGCGATTCCTTTCAATTTGTCCTGGGAAGCCGACGTTTGGGGAAGTATCCGCCGCACCGTGACAAGTAACGTCGCAAGTGCGCAAGCCAGCGCGGCCCAGCTTGAAAACGCCCGGCTTTCCTACCAAGCTACGCTTGCTGAAGACTATTTCTCACTTCACGGAATCGACGGCGATGAAGACCTGCTCGAGCGGACCACAAATTCGTACGTAGACTATTTGCAACTTACGAAGGACCGGTACAACGCGGGAATCGCGTCCGACCTGGATGTGGCGGAAGCCGAAACACAGCTTGACACCACAAGGGCGCAGCTCGTAGATCTGGCGGTTACGCGGGCGCAGTATGAGCATGCCATTGCCGTGTTGCTGGGAAAGCCACCTTCCGGGTTCTCGATTCCACGCCAGATTTTGACCACGCCTCCTCCTCCGGTACCCGTTTCCGTGCCGAGCGTGCTGCTCGAGCGCCGGCCCGATATCGCGTCGGCCGAACGGTTGATGGCGGCTCAAAATGAGCAGATTGGCATCGCCAAGGCGGCCTACTATCCCACCGTGGGCCTGAGCGCAACAACCGGTCTTGAAACATCGACGATTGCGCAGTGGTTCACCTGGCCCAGCAAATATTGGTCGGTCGGGCCAACGTTTTCTGAAACGCTGTACGATGCCGGGAAGCGCCACGCGCAATTGCTTCAAGCCCGGGACACTTACGATGCGACGGTAGCGACGTACCGACAAACGGTACTCACGGCTTTTCAACAAGTGGAAGACAACCTGGCGGCTCTTAGGATATTGGCGCAGGAGGCGATCGCGCAAGATCTCGCCGTGAAAGCGTCCGTGCGCGCGCTCGATGTTTCTACCGACCAATATAAGTCCGGCATAGCTGACTACCTGACCGTTATCACATCTCAAGCCACAGCGCTCAGTAATGAGAAAACAGCCGTCGATCTGCTGACGCGCCGCATGACTTCGAGCGTGCTGCTGGTGCAGGCTTTGGGAGGCGGATGGGAATCCACCGATCTTCCGAAGCGCGACGCCATTATCCGGGGCCAGTAGCGGCGATCGGCGGTTCTTCATGATGCGATACTGCCCTACAGGCGTATGCACATTGAAGACCTCGACACTCCAGCCGTTATCATCGATCTCGATATCATGGAGCGCAATCTGGCACGTTTGGCCGAGTACGCCGCGGGCAATCGATTGTGCCTACGGCCTCATACTAAGACACACAAAATTCCCGAAATTGCGAGGCTTCAAATCGAACGTGGAGCGGCGGGAATAACGGTGGCTAAGCCCGGAGAGGCGCGTGTGATGGTTGACGGCGGCGTGCAGGATTTGATGATTGGATACCCACTCGTCACTCGGAAAAAAGCCGACGTAGCTGCGCAACTAGCGCTGGAATGCCAACTCTGCGTATCGCTCGATTCCGTGGAGGCGATCCGCGCTCTCGACGCCGCGGCGCAACAGCATAGCTCCCGTATCGGAGTGCTGGTTGAAATCGACGTGGGCTTCCATCGGTGCGGCGTCCCCACGCCCGAACTGGCGGTTTCTCTTGCGCGGGAAACTTTGATGTATCCGCGTCTCGAGTTCCTGGGGTTGATGTTCTATCCGGGGCATCTTGGCAAGCCGCCCGAGGAACAGGGGGCCGCTATTGCGGAAGTCAACCGAACGCTCGACGCGTTTTATCAGGAGTTTCACAGCGCGGGAATCGAGATTCCGGTTGTCAGTGGCGGATCGACACCTACCGCTTACCGCTCTCATTTGTTCCACGGCGTCACCGAGATCCGGCCCGGCATGTACTTGTTGAACGACGCAAACCTGGTGCGCATGGGCATTGCAGCGCTCGATGAGTGCGCCCTTCACGTTCTTGTGACAGTGGCCAGCAATGCGGTCCCTGGCCGCGCGATTCTCGATGGCGGCTCGAAGACTTTCTCATCGGACGCTTCCCGCGGCGATCAGGTTTCTTATGGCATGATCCGCGAAGACCCCGAAGCGGTGTTTGTAGCACTTTCTGAAGAGCACGGCCACGTCGATATCGCTCGGAGCGGGCGCTCGTATCAGGTCGGCGAACGCCTCAGAGTGCTGCCGAATCACGTCTGCGCAACGGTGAATATGCACGACCGCCTGTATGGCGTGCGGAACGGAATGGTCGAGAAGGTCTGGGATGTTTCGGCGCGGGGCAAGGTGCAATAGCCGATGTCAACCACCGCGCGGCGAGTGCTATTGCGAGGCGGCACGCTGATCGATGGGACTGGAGCGCCGCCGAAGTCAGGCGATCTCCTGATCTCGGGGGACATGATCGAAGCCATCGGAACATTTGACCCGCCTGGCGATGCTCGTCTCATCGACTGTGATGGGATGGTCGTTTGCCCTGGATTCATCGATGCGCACAGTCATTCAGATCTGCAGGTTTTGAGCGAAAGAACCGAAAAACTGCGGCAAGGCGTCACTGCCGAGGTGGTAGGAAACTGCGGCTTCTCGGCCTACCCGATGACCCAAGACGGGCGCGAACTTCGCGAGTTTGCAAATGGAATTTTTTGCGGTGACGACACCTGGGGCTGGCACACGGCAAGTGAATATCTGGCAGAGGTGCAGCGGAGTGCCAAACATGCGACTGTTGGTTCGCTGGTTGGACATGGCAGCCTGCGTATCGCCGTAGTTGGTAACAAAATGGGGCCGTTGTCTTCGATGGAGATCGATCGGATGGAGGGGATGCTCGATGAGGCTTTGAGTCAGGGCGCAGTGGGTTTTTCCACCGGTCTGATGTATGCACCCGGTTCGAGCGCGCCGTTTGATGAACTGGAGCGTCTCTGCCGCGTGGTAAGTCGGAGAGGAAAAATCTACTCGACTCACATTCGCGACTATAGTTTCCATCTCGGCGAAGCGATAGATGAGCAGCTCGAGCTGGCTGGGCGCACGGGGTGCCGGCTTCAGATTTCTCACTTGCATTGCACGGGCCGAATGAACTGGCCGCGGCAGCATCAGGTGATCGAAAAGATCGAAGCGGCGCGGGAGCAGGGGATTGACGTCGCTTTTGACTGCTATCCCTATGTCGCCGGAAGCACTGTTCTGACGCAGCTCTTACCGCAGGATGCGCTCGAAGGCGGAATCGAAGCGCTAATGAAACGTTTGTCGGACGCGAGCGAACGTCGTATGATCGCCAAGCGAACGGTGGAGAAACTTGCGCACCGCTGGAGCGATATTGTGATCTCTGCTGTTTCATCGGCCGCGAACAAGCATTTAATCGGCCTGAATCTGGAACAGGCAGCCCGCGAGCGCGGCGAAGAACCGATCGACGCCATGATCAATCTTCTGCGTGAAGAATGCGGCGAGGTCAATATGATCTCGTTTAACCAGAGCGAGGAGAACCTGCGCGAGATACTTGTTCATCCTCTGTCTATCGTTATCAGCGATGGTTTCTATGTAAAGGGGCGGCCTCATCCGCGCCTCTACGGAACATTCCCGCGCCTTCTTGGAACAATTTCACGCGAAAACAAGTGGATGCAGCTCGAAGAAGCCGTTCACAAAATCACTGGAAAACCAGCGGAACGCTTCCAGTTCGCCCGGCGGGGCCTGCTGCACTCTTCTTACTTCGCGGATGTTGTTGTGTTCGATCCGAGGGTAGTGGACTCTCCGGCCACGTATGACAATCCAGAAGCGCCGCCAGCCGGCATCAGCATGGTTTTTCGTAACGGCCAGATCGACAGGCCGCAGTAGAGCCAAGCAGCGTCATAACCGATTGCGCATCCGCTCCCTCGCAGTCGCGGCTCGGAAGCACCGCTGAACCGAGCCGCGCGCAAGCAAGCGGTTGTTCGCCCAAGCAATAGCAACGCCGTACCCAACTAAACTTCAAGCAGAACCCAACGGTCTTCTTCCTCCCAACATGAGACATGATGCGGCACGTAGAGTACGCCATGTCCCTGGGGGCAGAGGAATTCCGTGCCGGCCCATTCGAGAAACAGGCATCCGGGGCAACCGATGCGTATGGGGAATCCGAGCAGCCGCTGGCAGACGCGGCATCGCGATTTTTGATCGGAGATGGACGCGAACAGCACGAGAGTGCAGCCCACGATGTAAAACCAGATTAAGGCCGGGCCGCCTAATGCCTCGCTGATCGTCTGCTGGCCTTGCCCGACGAAAATCTCCGTGCCCACAATCAGCACCAGGAGCAATGCCAAAGCTGTCTTCACGCAGAAGAAACCCCAAGACCTCCAGCTTTTCAAGGACACCAGATGGATGCCTTCGTCCAGCCTTATCCATCGCGAGCCATGAGCCAACACTACCAGCACCACGGCTACGAACAGAGCCGCGCCGAACAACCACAGCGGCGTTTTCACCGCGTCCCGCAGAAACATCGCGTGGGGAGCCGTTCTCGCAAACTCGAGTCCGCCGCGTTCGGCGACGGCTGTTAGCTCGTTTTCCAGATCGTGCGCCAGCACTCCATCCTTGCAGCGAACCACTAACATGCCTTGCGGCGGGAGTGCGTCGCTCGCTATCTCGTATAGCGAAACCATGGGAGAGAGGAACCAGAATCCCGCGGGCAGCACGCCCTCGATGACGAGTTCCGTGCCGTTGATTTCGATCCTGGCGCCAGCTACTCTTCGATCCGAGTGGAGCTGTTTTCGCCAGAAGAGATCCGATACCCAGACGCCTTTCGTTCCGTTCCGTACTCTTTGTTCAGAGGCTCGGGGAACAGTTACGCCCAGGGTGGAAAAGAAATTTGACGTGACTCGAATGCTGATGGCCTGATGCGTCCCAGTAAAACCCGCGACGGAGGTCATCTTTGGAAACGAGCAGATTGCAAGCCCGCGAATGAACCGGCTCTTCTTCCACCATCTTTCGGCAAGATCCTGCGGAATTCCTTGGCGCACGGGTTCGAGCCGCCCGAACCGTGAAATCACCGCGATGCGGTCTTGATTCGTGAAAGGCAAGGGCTCGATCACGTTTCTTGTTGCTGGCAAAAAACCGGTTATCAGAGTGAAAACGGCTAGCAAAAGCAGCAAGGACATGAGGCAAAATCGCGGGGAGCGCATCCACTCGATGATGCGCGGCCGCCCTTCGCCGCTCTCCGAGAAATGCCACCATCCATCGCGGAAACAGCCGGAACAAATCGAGTAGAGTTGGCGCAAACCGTTGTATCCGGTCTCGTTTTGTTCCTGAAGAACCTTCCACCGGTACCAGATTTCGGCAAACCACTCATCCATCCAGCCGGCTCGCGCCGCAGGAGGAACCATTAGCGCCGCAAGGGACAACATCATACGGCACGGAAGCAGGGCGATGGGCGGAAAATCCATGGTGGGTGCCTAGTCTGCGCGCCTTGCTGGAGTCAATTTTTCGAGCAGAGGATACTTCTCGACTAGCCGGACCAAGGATTGTTTGCCGCTTCGGGTTACCCGGTAATAACGCCGCGCCGGTCTCTGTTCGGCAAAAGCAGACGCCTCGTCTTCCCATTTTGCTGTAATCAGTCCGTCCCGTTCCAGCCGCCGAAGCGCTGGATAGACGGTGCCACTCGGCAGGCCGGTCACATCCATGACATCGAACCCGTAACGGTACCCGCACTCGATGGTTCTGAGAATCAGAGCGGCGGAATGTGAAAGCTTAACATCATCGCTCATGGCTATGTAGAATTCTATAACATATCGAGACGACGGTGAGCCGTTCGCGCCTGGTTAGTCGCCTGATAACCGCAGCAACGCAAATGCCTCGACACCTCGATCCTCAAATACGGCGTTGTTTTGGCGGGCGTGCTCCCTGGTTCGGATTGCGACGGCTGCTCCAATCAGCAGCGGGCCCCAGATCATCAGCCTCAAGGGATGAAGAACTATTGAGCTTTCAATGCGCACCAGAATCGGAATGACAAACACCAGCGTCCCAAGGCACGTGAGTAACAGCCGCAGCATTCGATCGCGATTTGCGGTAAAAGAGCAGGTAAAAGGAATCTTTTGAAAACCCATCAGCAGCAGGTCGATTCCGAGGGAAAGCAGTAACAGATCGATGCCCAACGCGAGCGTCGCATCCATCCATCCGATGGACCGGCCGGCGAGCGGATACCAGATGATCATGAGCGGCGGGACGGTGAAGAACGCAACCGCTTTCCGCGATAATTCCTCAAGCCGGATTGCGCCTTCGGTCGCCGATAATCGAAATATCCAGTTCGATTCGATCGCCGCCGGAATGTCGAAAACGAATCGCAACCCCGCAACGAGTGCGAACGAAAAGATGAGCGGCGCGGCGAGAATTGCGCTCGCGTGGGCGCCCTGGCTTTCGATCGCGGCCCGTGCTCCGGTGAGACCCTCGAGCGATAGCAGCAGCCCAATTCCCGCCCACAAGCCGACAAACAGCAGATGAGTTTCGCTCCGCAACAGCGTCTTTACTATGAAGCGGAACGTTGCCAGCTCGGCCCCAGATCGTAACCAAAGTTTCAGCACAGGATCGAACCATTCGAGCCGAATCCAACGCGCGCGCGATGGTTGGGCCGTGCCGTCCGGCCGCTCGGCAATCCGAAGGAAGTACCGTCGGTAGCTCAGCGCGAAACTTACTGCCGCGATGCTCAGCGCATACAGCATCGCCTTCACCGCCCAACCGGCGCCCATCATGGAGTACTGCTTGAGCCGCGGCACAAAGCTTTCGACCATCGACAAAAACCAGATGGGCGGCCACCACTCGCCCGCCATCCGCGAACCCAAACCAAAATTAAAGGCGGATAGCGGAAAGACCAATGCCGAAACCAAGAGCGCGAAAAAGAAGACCAGTAGAGCTGCCCGAAACATGAGTGAAATTCGCCGGTATGCGACGTCGGGCAGAAGGGCCATCAGCAAGCCTTGAAGCGCCAGTACCGCCAGCATGGTGAACAGGCTGATGCCCAACACTCCGGCCCAATGCGCTCCGCAATAGGCGAAATACGCGTAAATCGAGCCGCCCTGGATGGTAACCAGGAGGGGAAAGAAGAATCCTGAAAACAGATTGACGTCAATCGCGAAGAGCAACGCCGTGGAAGCCAAGGCCGCCGCGTTTGCGAGAAAGATGGATCTCAGGTTCAAAGGAAGCGGGGCCAGGTTCACGAAATCGCGCCGGCCCGGTAGCAGATGATCCCACCGGAGAATCGTGACAAATCCGGCTACTGCCATCGAGTACACGATGAAAAAATATTCGTCCGTAATGGAAGCGCGATACGGATCGAAGTGCAGCTGCCCGCGAAGCCATTGCATGAGGCTTCCGTACTTGTCGGCGAGACCGAGGGCGGTGAATGCGCCGGGGAGGGCGAGGATCGCGAGCGCACCGCCGATCCCTAAATCAACTTCGGTAGCGGTGTCGCTCGCGCCAACTGCGCGCTGCGCGAAATGGCGAATCAAACGGAGAAACGGTTTTCTGGCGAGGGCGGCGTGGATGTGTTGGGGAAACGGCACGGCTTTCTATATAACATACTACATAGTAAAGCGGAGCTGGAATGTCAGGCCCCTGCCTGCTTGACGATCCGGTAGATTTCAGATGCGTATCGCTTTACTGTAGTCATTCCTACACCAGGAATTGCCAACAATTCGCTCTCTGTCTTCGGCCGAATGGCAGCCATGCTTCGCAATGCCTGGTCGCTAAAGATTCGGAAAGCCGGCACGCCGAGCCGTTTTGCTTCGGCCAAACGCCAAACGCGCAAAGCCTGCTCAAGCGGCAGATCTTCCTTTCCGGTCCTCGCCGCGGCTGTTTCCACTTTATTGCTGCGCTTGGCCCGAATACGCGTCTTCCGCTCGGCTTCGCGTTCCGGCGAAGGTGGGGCGGAATGTTTCATGATGAACTCGATGGGTGTGTTTTCGTCAGCGGCGTAGCCATCGCGAGTCAGGCGGACGTTTCGATAAGGAATCTGTTTGCCGTCTTTTTCAAAAACAGCTTCCTGATGCTCGACGAGTCCAGCGCGCGCCATTGCGCCCAGTACTTCCTCGAAGTCATCGCGGCTTAACTCCGCATTGGGGCAGATTTCCGCATGCAACTTTCCCGTCGATATCGATCCGCGCGAGCGGAGCGTGTTCAAGACACGGACTGTTGCGGCTCGTTCCGCCTGCGATACCGAGCGAAATTGCTGCGCAACGCACTGAGCCGGAGCGCAAAAATCACAGATGCCGCACACGCCGCGGCCATCCGCTATATCGCCGAAGTGCCTTACAAGGGCCGACATCCGGCATTGGGGGCTTCGAGCGAAGCGGAGCATGAGCTCGATTTGCGCTGCCTTGTGCCGGCCTTGAGTAACATAGGGATCGCGCCACCGTCCGTCTCCGCGCGTGATGTTTTCTTCGAAGTCGATGATGGCGCCACCGTGCGTCCACAGCTTTTCGAGCGCTTTCTCGAAGAGATCGGAATCGATCTTAAGCAGCTTCTGCAAGCTCTGCTTTGGCACAGGCTGAGAGCCTAGCCGGCTAAATATTTGATCCAGCACCGTGACATCCGGGTAGTCCCGGTCGAAGAAGAAATCATGAGTAAAGCGGTCTGCGTACGATTGCATCAAGATCGCGCGGCTGGGAGCGCCATCGCGGCCAGCCCGGCCAATTTCCTGGTAGTAGCCTTCGAGGCTCGCCGGCAAAGCCGTGTGAATCACGGTGCGCACGTCGGGTTTGTCGATCCCCATCCCGAAGGCGATCGTCGCAATCATGACTCTAATTCGGCCATCGAGAAAATCTTGTTGGACTTGAGCGCGATGTCGCGCATCGAGGCCCGCGTGATAGGCCCCCGTGGGACAGATACGGACCAGACTGCGAGCGAGGGCTTCGGTCTGCTTACGCGTGGGCGCGTAGACGATAGCAGGTCTCCTGGCAGCGTCTAGTAAAACGCTCTGTACAAGATCGACTCTCTGCGACGGCGCAGTCTCCACAATTTCGATGGCGATATTCTCGCGGCGAAACCCATGAATGAAGCGGGCTGTTTGCGACAAGCCCAATTCTTTCTCGATGTCCCTCTGAACTAAGGGCGTCGCGGTTGCGGTGAGAGCTATGACAGGGGCGGGACGCAGCGTGGGCAAGTGCTGACCCAGCATGCGATAGTCTGGCCGAAAATCATGGCCCCATTGCGAGATGCAATGCGCTTCATCGACGGCGACGAGAGAAGGTTTTCGTTTCGCGAGCATCTGGGGGAAGCCGCTGACGCGAAACCGTTCCGGCGCGATGAATAAAAACTGAAGCTTACCCTCGAGGTAATCGAAACAGGCTTGGCGGGAGGAATTTCGGTCGCGGCCGGAATGGATGCGCTCCACCGCGAAACCTTGTTGGCGCAACTTCGCCACCTGATCTTCCATGAGAGCGATCAGGGGACTGATAACCAGCGTTGTTCCACCGCGTGCGACGCCCGGAAGTTGATAACAGAGAGATTTGCCAGAACCGGTGGGCATAACGAGTAGTACATCGCGCCCTTCGATGACGGCGCGGCAAACGGGCTCCTGATTTGGGCGGAATGAAGCGAAGCCGAAGGCGCTATGGAGAAGCTGAGATAGCGCGTGACCGTCCGAGATGGGAGGCACCGCTGCGATTTTGGCTGTGAAGGGTGCAACGGGTTGCGGACTATGCCCGTCAACCGCCGTTGTCCCAAGCTGAGGGCGCGGGCTCTGTCCGACTTTATCGACCACTTCGCGTACATAGTTCTCAATCCCTTCGAGGAACGGCGAAAGCTGGGCGGCGCCGCGGCGAATGCGTTGAAGGTAAGCTTCCCACTGTCCCGTCATTGCCGGACTCTTCACCTCGGGATGGACGACTTCAATGAGCCGAATTCCTTTTTCGGTCGCCTCGAGGCTCTTGCCCTTGCGCACGACGTATTCGCGCTTGAGAAGAACCTCGATGATCGAGGCGCGCGTCGCCGGTGTACCTAGACCCGACTCCTTCATCGCTTCCGAGAGCTCGCGCTCATCGAGGCTTTTGCCCGCGGTCTCCATGGCGGTGAGAAGGGTAGCGTCAGTGAAGCGCCGTGGTGGGCGGGTTTTTCTTTTTGCGGCCGTGATATCGAGCAGTTGTTGCAACTGATCCTTCGCCAAATCGGGCGGCAGAGATTGCTCCTCGGAATCGTCATCGCCGCCATTTTTCGCGCTCTTCTTGCGCGCTGGCGTAATGTCAAGGGCCTTCCAGCCTGTCTGCAAGACGGCGGTGCCGGACGTGTGGTATCGATCGACCGCCTCGCCACTGCGAATAGCCGTAATTACCGTCGTCACCGCGACGATGTAATCGTCATGCCAAGCGCTCAGGAGGCGGCGGCAGATCAAATCGTAAATTTTGCGCTCGTCGGGGGGAAGCGCGGTGTTTTGCGCGGACACGGCGGTCGGAATGACGGCATGATGATCGCTGACTTTGGAATCGTCGACGTAGCGGCGGCCCAGCGGACGCTCGCCGGTGCTTGGCGCGATGTGCTTAAGGTAAGGCGCCTGGATCGCCTGAACAATTCGGGGCAAGGTCTTTGCAACATCCTCGGAAAGATGACGGCTATCGGTGCGTGGATAGCTGATGAGTTTGTAGCGTTCGTACAGATTCTGGGCAATGTCGAGCGTTTTTTGCGCGCTGAATCCGAGCAGGCGATTGGCGTGGCGCTGCAGCTCCGTAAGATCGTAAAGGAGCGGCGGAGACATGCGCTGGGTTTCCGATTCGACTGACTCGATTTTTGCGGTTCCGGTTTTGGCGCGTTCAATAATTGCCTTCGCTTCGACGCCATCTGCGGCGAGGCGCATGGCCTGCTGCAGCGTCTCCTTACTGCCATCGTTTTCCGGCCGCGTGCGGAACCAGACGCCTTGATACTTCACACCTTCTGGCGCTTCGATGGGATGAAAGGTCGCAACGACTTCGAAGTAATCTTCGGGTGCGAAATTCCGAATGGCAAGCTCCCGCTCGACAACCATTGCCAGGGTCGGGGTCTGCACGCGGCCGACTGACAATTCTTCGCTGAACGCGAGAGAATAGGCGCGGGAAAGATTCATTCCGACAAGCCAGTCGGCACGGCTGCGGCCACAGGCGGCGTCCGCAAGCGGATCGTACTCGGAGCCAGGCCGAAGGGCGTCGAACCCTTTGCGAATCGCATCTGGCGTCAAGGACGAGATCCATAAGCGGTCGAACGGCTTCTCGCATTCCGCCGCTTCGTAGATGTAGCGGAAAATGAGCTCGCCCTCGCGTCCTGCGTCGGTTGCGCAGACGACGCGTGAAACCCGTGGCGAGTTGAGGATCTTCCTCACGATTTCGAATTGGTCTTTTGTCTTCTCGTAGACTACGAGAGGCCATTGGTCCGGCAGCATCGGCAACAGATTGGCGCTCCAGCGACGCCATTCGGGATGGATCTCGTGCGGTTGAGCGAGTCCCACCAAGTGGCCAATCGCCCAAGTGACGACGTATCCGTTGCCTTGAAGGTAGCCTTCGCCCTGCTTGCTCGCGCCGAGCACCCGGGCGATATCCCGTGCGACGGAAGGTTTCTCGGCCAGCACGGCGATACTACTGGTCTCGGAAGCCTTCATGCGGGAACTTCCAGTTTATCGACGTTTTCTCTTTGGGGGTTGTTCGGTCAAGTTGGCACTTTACGTGCGCTATGCCAGAACCAGCCATGCTGCCAGAGCGGACAATTTCTCGTCCTGCCGCCACGGTGCACCGGCCACTTTCCCGAATCCGGCGACTATCGAGCGCAAATCCTCGGCAGAACGTCGAAGCGCCTGAGTAGCTTTCAGCGCCAGGTCTCGCTCCTTGATTCCAATTTCAGGCACACCGCAACATTCGCACGCCTTACGCAGCGCGGCGCGATAGAACTCGCCTTCCGCCGTATGGATCAGCGCGTGCGAAGCCAGAATGCCGGCCAAAGGAGGTAACGGCCGCCCCGATGCAAGAAGTACGCACGCACCTTTTACTTGATAATCGTTCAATTCCGCCAACGCATCCCGCACCGCCGTGCGCGCCATGGCGGCCGCCGCATCGGAACGCTTCTGGAGATATGCCTCGGCATCATTCAATGGCATCGAGGCGGCCGTGTGATAGGGCTGCATGGAGCCTTGAATGTCACGATCGGCGAGTTCGATGCGGCATCGTCGTATGACCGACGGCGCGGTCACCGGGCCGGCCAGAGCGACCATAGCCGCCCAGCCCGAGTGCGCCCGAAATCCGAACGCGGCGCCAGGCTTCAGCACGGGAACGCCTGCACCGGGGTTTTTGGGTCGAAGCACGGAATGTACCGGCCGTCCGTATCGGTAAATCCGTATTCCTGCGCAAGGTCGCACACCCAGAGCAGCTTGCCGTTCTTCTTGATCGTGTCCCGGTCAGCAGCCAGGGCGACAACCGCGCTGCCGATGTACTCGGGCGTTTCGCTCAGGTCGAATCGAAATTGCTTCTTGATTGCGTCGGTTTTCATGTGGTCCTCGTCGGCGAGATTAGCGCAAACCGGAATGCCTCGCCCTCCACGCGCGCTCACCTCCTCGTCTGTATCCTCGACGGTACCGGGCGCGCCATCCGGCGGTTTGGGACCGCTTCTCGAAGTTCGAGCTGCAACATAGACCGTTGCCCCGGCTCCGCCGCAGGCCAGCGCGATTCCGCGCCCCGCGCCGCGGCTGCCTCCTGCCACCAGCACTATCTGTCCTTTTAGAGAGTTCATGCGAATGAGTGAGGGGGCCGAATCCTGACACCTTATGTCATATTTCGCTGCTAAAGTCTGTTTATACGGGCCGATGGGCGTTTTGTCGATCCTTCTTTCTGCTCGACGCGGTCTTTGTGAGGCGAGCAGAGCGAAGTACCTGAACTATGACGGTCAAGCAAGCGAGAGAGGCGGCCCGGCAGTGGATGGTTGAGGAAGCCAGCCGTGTACCAGGATTCTGCGGAGCGTACACTGCCGGCTCCACGAATTGGCTCCCCGATGAGACCGACCTAACAACGGCATCTGATCTCGATATCATGGTCGTCCTCGCAGACCAGAACCAGGCTGGCCGACGTGGCAAGTTCATCTATCACGATACCCTTCTCGACGTCTCTCACCTGCGGAAGGATCAGCTTCAGTCACCTGACCAGGTTTTGAGTGATTACCATCTAGCCCCTAGTTTTCGGACGACGAAAATCATGTTCGATCCATTAGGTCATCTGACTCCGCTCCTGGCGAGCGTTTCTCGGGACTATAACAAACGGCAGTGGGTCCGTCAGCGTTGCACCAACGCCAGGGACAAGATTCTGGGATATCTCCGATCGATCAAAGAGGAAGCGGCCCTTCATGACCAGGTAATCGCGAGCCTTTTCGAGGCAGGCATCACAACCCACGTCCTGCTTGTAGCGGGCTTGAGGAATCCCACGGTGCGCGCCCGGTACGTTACGCTGCGGGAGACATTGGCTGACTATGGTTATGTTGAATTCCACGAAACGCTGTTAGAGTTGCTGGGCTCCGCTCGAACCAGCCGAGGACGAGTGAGCCAGCACGTTGCCACGCTCACGGAGATCTTCGACGCAGCCAAGAGAGCAGTCAAGACACCGTTCCCATTCGTATCAGACATTAGCGATAGCGCCCGCCCTATTGCGATCGATGGTAGCTTAGATCTGATCGGGCGCGGCTACCACCGAGAGGCGATGTTCTGGGTCGGCGTCACCCATTCCAGGTGTCAAAAGGTCCTCTCGCGCGACGCGCCGGGGGAACTGACGCAGAGTTTCAAAAACAGCTATGAGGAGCTGGCCGGCGACCTCGGCGTGCCCACTTTTGCTCAAGTTCGGCGTCGCTGTGCAGAGATCGAGCGAACCCTCCCCCGAGTGTGGGACGTAGCGGAAGCCATTATCGCGGCAAACGACGAAATCGAGGATGATTGATGGTGCACGCTTTGCCGAATCCTGACACCTTATGTCATATTTCGCTGCTAAAGTTTTCTTTATGCGGGCTGAGCGGCTTTTGTCGATCCTTCTTCTGCTCGAGAACGGTCGCCGCATCACCGCCAGAGAGTTGAGGAAGCCGGGTAATGCCGGGGGAGGGAAGGGGCCTCAGTTGAAAGGAGACGCAAGAAGGAACAAAGGACCGCGGGATTGGCGATGAACCTAACACCCCCACTCAGCGTTCAGAAGTTGCAGAAGGCGTTGCATGACAAAGCGAAGGGATGGCCTGACTTCCGCTGTTACGCACGGTACGACAAGGTGTACCGCAAAGATGTTCTGGCATTTGCCTACGAATGTTGCAAAGCCAAGGGCGGAGCAGCAGGAGTAGACAGACTTTTGAAGACATCGAGGAGTATGGAGTAGGGCGATGGTTGGACGAACTGGCGGAACAGCTGAAGAGTCGAACCTATCGACCCAGTCCGGTGCGGCGAGTATACATTCCCAAACCGGATGGCA
>JBAUZG010000207.1:0-1894 GCA_049585195.1 Bryobacteraceae bacterium
CGGACGCACCGTCGGAACACGAGTCGGGGCTGCTTTCGATCGAGTCTGTCCTCAACCTGCAAAAATTGATTTTTGCTGGCTCTCCTCTGTCGGAAGTTCTAGCGAACATCGCACAGTTGGTTGAATCGCAAGCCGAAGGCATGTCTTGCACGATTTGGCTTCCCAACGAAGACGGAAAGGAACTCCATTGTGCTGCTGCGCCCAGCCTTCCTGGATTCAGCGCTCACGTAGGGACTATGGCGGTTGGTCCGAAAGGGGGATCCTGCGGCACAGCGGTTTACCGCAGGGAGCCGGTGTACGTAACGGACGTACTAACGGACCCCATCTGGGAAAACTATCGCGACCGCGTGTTGCCTTACGGAATTCGTTCCGTTTGGTCGCGCCCGCTGTTCACGAGCGAAGGTAAAGCCCTCGGCACTTTTTCTATCAATTATCGCGAATCACGTAGGCCTTCTGCCAACGACCTCCAGTTGATCGAGAATGCTAGCCACATCACTGGAATTGCAATTGAGCGGCACATTAACGAACAAGCGCTGGAACGCGAACGCGATCGGCTGCGATTGCTTCTGGAAATCACAAGTAGCGTCACATCGAAGTTGGACCTTCGGCAAATGGTTGAAGCGCTTTCGACGAATCTATTCAAGGTAATGCAATGTGACGTGTCCGCCTTGCTGCTGCCCGACTCCGAGAGCGGCGAGCTACGTGTCACTCTCCTGCACAATCCCGATATGAGAGGACCCTACCGTGAGGGATCGTCGGTGCCGATGAATAGCTCGATTTCGGGCCAAGTGTTGCGGAAAGGCAAAAGTATCCGGATCGATAGCTTCGAAGATGTGCGCGAGGATCCTGAGATCTATGGGAATCCTGATGGCCAGATTCTTTATAGGCACGTGATGGAGGAAGGTCTCAGGACGGGATGCTATCTTCCGCTGATTGGCCGTGATCGCGTGGTTGGCGTTCTGATGCTCTGTAGGCGTTCGAACAATCATTTTGCGAAAGACGACGTGATCTTGCTCGAACAGGTGGCCTGTCAGGTAGCGATTGCCGTTGAGAACACATTGGAGTACGAACAGGCGACAAAGGATCGAGACAAGGAGACGAAACAAAGACGTTATCTGGAAGAGGAAATTCGGGCCGAGCTAGGAGAAATCGTCGGAGAGAGCCCAGCATTGAAGACCGCGCTGAGCATGGTATCGGTCGTTGCCCCTACGGATTCGGGCGTGCTGATCCTGGGCGAGACGGGCACCGGCAAAGAACTGGTTGCGCGTGCGATACATAAGCTGGGCAGTCGCAGCGAAAAGGCATTCGTGAAACTGAATTGCGCCGCAATTCCTCTTGGACTTCTTGAGAGTGAACTTTTCGGGCACGAAAAAGGAGCATTTACAGGCGCCATCGCCCAAAAAACTGGGCGGTTCGAACTCGCCGACAAAGGTACGCTTTTTCTTGACGAAGTCGGGGATATACCTCTGGAACTTCAGGCGAAACTGCTCCGCGTTTTACAAGAGCAGGAATTCGAGAGGCTCGGCAGCAACCGTACCCATAAGGTTGACGTCCGCCTGATCGCAGCCACGCATCGGGACTTGCCGGCGATGGTAAAACAAGGCACGTTTCGCGAGGACCTTTACTACCGCCTGAAAGTATTTCCGATCCAGGTCCCGGCGCTGCGACAACGGATAGAGGATATTCCGAGATTGGTGCGGCATTTCATGGCACTCTACGCTCAACGAATGAACAAACGAATTGACACAATTCCTCCGGAGACGATGGATGCGTTGGTTCGATACCAATGGCCAGGAAACGTGCGCGAATTGCAGAACTTTGTCGAACGTGCGGTGATTCTCTCGCCACAGTCGGTATTACGCGCGCCAATCTCCGAACTGGAGCCGTTTCAGCC
>JBAUZG010000208.1:0-17261 GCA_049585195.1 Bryobacteraceae bacterium
GAAAAATCCTGGGGAATTCTCACGCGCAAAGTTCCCTATTCCCTATTACTCGGCGGAATATTACACCGGTATTCACGCCGATTGCAGCACTGCGACAGATTCAGGCGGCAGGGAGAGCAGGCTGCCGACGAGACCGATGTCGTGCTCTGAGCTGAGAATGATTTTCGAGCGTTTGGAGACATCGTAGGAATTGGGCGAGCTGTTGAAATTACATACGACGGTGAAGCTGCCGCGTGTTAAGGCCAGCAAGTGGCGCGCTTCGTCGGTGTGGACAGCCACACAATCGAGATCGCCGTCAGTTAACTCGGGGTATGAACGGCGGAGCTGTATGAGTTGGCGGTGCCATTCCAGCATAGTGCGATGAGGTTCCTCGCCGGCTTCATTCCAGTTGAGTTTCGATCGCTCAAATGTTTCGGGGCTTTGCGGATCGGGGATATCCTCCGGACTCCAGCCGAAGCTGGCAAATTCGTTGCGACGGCCTTCGGTGACGGCGTTTCCGATGCCGGGGTCTTCGTGGTCGGTGAAGTATTGAAACGGCGATGAGGCGCCAAACTCCTCGCCTTGAAACAGCAAGGGAACGAAGGGCGAGAGCAGCACAAGCGCGGCAGCGATCTTCAAACGCCCAAGAGTAAGGAGGTGTGAGCTACGCTCGCCCCGAGCGCGATTTCCGATCTGATCGTGGTTCTGGAGATAACCGAGAAAGCGAGTGGACGAGAGCCCTAGGACAGGGCGTCCGTGATTGCGCTCGCGGTAGCGGGAGTAAATGCCGTCGTACACGAAGACCGATTTCAAGCTTTTCGCAAGCTGTGAGAGCGAGCCGAAATCGGCGTAGTAGCCAGAGCGCTCGCCGGTCGACAAAGCGTGCAGCGCATGGTGGAAATCGTCACTCCATTGCGCGTCGATGCCGTAGCCATGGACGGCTCGGGATGTAACGACGAGCGGCTGATTGAGATCGCTTTCGGCAATGAGAACCAAGTGGCGCCCGGATTGGGCCTCGAGCGCGTCGACTTCGGCCGCAAGCTGCTCCAGAAAATGGATCGCGGAGCGGTCGAGAAACGCGTGAACGGCATCGATTCTCAGGCCATCGAAGTGATAATCGCGCAGCCACATGAGCGCGTTATCGCAAAAGAAGCGCCGCACTTCAGTGCTACCCGGGCCATCTAGGTTGACAGCAGCGCCCCATGGTGTGTGATAGTTCGGGTTGAAGTACGGCGCGAATCTGCTGAGATAATTGCCGGAAGGGCCAAGGTGGTTGTAAACCACATCGAGCAGAATGGCTAAGCCCTTCTCGTGACACGCATTGACCAGGCGCTTGAGACCGTCGGGCCCGCCGTAGGCGTGATGCGGCGCGTACAAATCGACGCCGTCGTAGCCCCAACCGCGGCTGCCCGGAAACTCGTTCACAGGCATAACCTCGACATGCGTAATGCCGAGCTTGCGGAGATCGTCGAGTTTTTCGATAGCGGAATCGAACGTTCCGCCAAGCGTGAACGTGCCTATATGCAATTCGTAGATAATGGCGCTCGAAAGCGGCGGCGCCTGCCAGTTGCTATCGGTCCAGTGGAAGGTTGAGTGATCGACAAGCCGAGAAGCGGCATGAACTCCGGAAGGCTGAAAGGGCGATCGCGGATCGGGCAGCGGCGGGTTCTGGCTATCGAGTACGTAGGCGTAGTCGTCCCCAGGTTGAGCGTCATTGACCTGAACGCTCCAATATCCCTTGTCGCCAGCTAGAAGGGGAATCAACTTGCCGTGGAGCGTTACTTCTGCCTTTGTTGCATTGGGAGCCCAGACCTCGAAGGTATGCATAGCCGTTCAATTGTTTTCGTGAACCAGGAGCGCCACAGGGAACTGAACCAGCAGGTTTTGAACGGAAATGCTTCCGCCCTTCCAGCTTTCACTCGTTAGTTGATTATGCCAGCGGCCGCGTGGCAGTTTGACAGTTGTGTTGCGCCAATCTCCGCGGAGGGAAAGCGGCAGACGCGGAGCCACGACGGCGATCATTCCGCCGCGGATATAGGCGATCACGTGATCTGCTCTTTCCCCTTCCGCGTTGACCGGCGTGTAGGTTCTTCCGGCGCCGAATGGGGCCGGATATTGACGACGGATACGCAGGCACTGATGGGTAAGCCAAAGCTTGGGCAAGCCCTCGTCCTGGCGCTCCCAGATTTCAGCCGGATTCAGAGACGGCACTTCCGAGAGCAGCTTGCGTCGCAGCGAGTAATCGACCGGACGGCGGTTGTCGGGATCGACGAGGCTGAGATCCCACAGTTCGGAGCCTTGATACAGATCGGGAACGCCCGGGGCAGTCATTTTGAGCAGCACTTGGGCGAGCGAGGAGACACGACCTGGCGTTATCAAGGGCTTGACGAAGGATTCGAGATCGGAAAGAAAGGCTTGGTGAGTACTAATCTTTTCGAGAAACAGCGACAAGGCGGCATCGAACTGTTCATTCGGGTTAATCCAAGAAGTGACTCGTTTGGCTTCGCGCGTCGCCTTCGACATATATTGCGAGAGGCGCTCGAGCGCAATGGGCCATGCGCCGACCATCGTCTGATAGATGAGGTATTCGGTGTTTCGGTCGGGATAGTCGCCAGTCTTAAAGGGCTGGTTGAGAGTGGACCAGCGCTCGACGGCCTGTTCCCACTCATCGGGAATTTCGGAAAGCAGGTGAATGCGCGATCGAACATCCTCGCTGCGTTTGGTGTCGTGCGTCGAGAGCGTCAGCATAGTCTCGGGCCAGCGGGCCTGGGTTTGCTCGCAATAGGAGTGAAAGGCCGCCAGACTCACCACTGGATCTCCGGGATCGCCGCCGACTTCATTGGCTGACGAGAGCCGGTTGTAGCAGTAGAATGCCGTGTCTTCCACGCCCTTTGCCATAGCGGGACTGGTGAACTGCTGGAACCGCATGACGAATTCGTTCTCGACGGTGCCGGGGAATTTCAAAAGTAGGACGTCGCGGACAAAATCGAACAACTCGGGATCGATTTCCTCACGATTTTGGGTTGCCCGTTCGACGGCTTGATTGATGTAGCGGGCGTCTGCCTCGTTCACCTCGCCCGTTCCGCTGACGAGATAGGTGCGGTAGACGGGAAAGCAGGCGACGATCTCGCGGAGAGCGCGGCTGATTTCAGTGCGGGTGTAGTCGCGGTGATCGCGATGGCTTTCGCAGACCTGGACAAACAAAGCTACGAGGCGATTGACATCGCTAACCAGAATCTCGCGCATCACCATGTGCTTTTTTTCGCGGCACATGTCCTGATAGGTCGTGGTTTCTTCGGTGAAGCGTTCGTAGAAAGTGGTTATCCGTTCCAGGCCCAGGGGATCTATGAACAGACCGCCCGCGTGATACAAGAAGTCGTAGCCGGTTGATCCCGAGATGGGCCAGGACTCGCGGAGGGATTCGCGCAGCTCGAGGATTTTCTCGGCAATAATCCACGCGTCGCCTGCCGCGGCGCGAAGACGCTTTAAGTACTGTTCAGGATTGCGGAGACCGTCGGGATGGTCGATGCGAACGCCGTCCAATACGCCGCGCCGAAGCCAATCGAGAATCACAGAGTGGGTATCGGCGAACACGCTCTCGTTCTCCATGCGGAGTGCGACGAGGGTGTTGACGTCGAAGAACCGGCGGTACATGAGCTCTTCGCCAGCGGTCTTCCAGAACGAGAGTCGAAAATTCTGCCTTTCAAGGAACAGGTCGAGAGCATCGACGTCGGCGTTCAATTCGTCGAGCTCGGCATCGATAGCCGCGGCCGCGCTGGGCGACTCGCCGCAAAAACGAGCTAGGAGCGCGCGTACAACCTCTTTATCGCGGTGGCGGGCAAGCACGATAGCTCGTTCTGTCTCGGTGGGGAACGGAAGGCCGGCGAGAGAATCGGCGAGAAACGAGAGGTAGTCGGAATCGATACGGTTGGCGGCATTCGAGAGCAGGTAGGGAAGAGAGCGCGGGGCCGCGGGAAGCCGATGGTCGAAATACTCGATTAGAAAATCGCCGTCACTGCGTTTCACGGTAATTTCGTGGCGAGCCAGGACGCGGCCGTAATGATCGCCCAGAATAGGCACAAGAACTTTGTTCCTGAGTTTTTCTTCTGTGGGCAACCAGTCGATATCGAAGTACGAAGCATAACGGCTGGCAGGGCCGTTTTCGAGCACATCCCACCAATAGCGGTTATGCCTTCCCGCGATTGCCATGTGATTGGGAACAACATCGAGCACTTGGCCGAGGTGGCATTCGCCGAGACGCTGGCAGAAGCGGGCATGAGCTTCTTCACCGCCCAGTTCCTGATTTACGCGATGGTGATCGACGACATCATAGCCATGCGTGCTGCCCGGAGCTGCTTGCAGGTAGGGAGAGCAATAGACGTGGCTTACACCGAGAAGCTGGAGATAATCGGCGATGGCAGCAGCTTGGTCAAAGTTGAAGTCTTTGTGCAGTTGAAGGCGGTAGGTAGCGATGGGGACTCTTGACATTCGCAAAAAGGGAGGCCTCGCGCCGCGGCCCGCCAACCATTCTCAGCTATAGACGCAAAAGGACGCGGCTTCCGTACATTGCTTTCGAGAGCCGCCCTCCTTGGATAATAGAATTTGGCCACTCCGTCCCAGCCATCAATGCTTGCCCGCGCGCAATCGCTACCGGAGGTACATGGCAGTGTTGCGACCGCAAAAATGGGATGGCTCCGAACATTACTTGCGTTTGCCGGCCCGGCGTACCTGGTGAGCGTCGGTTATATGGATCCGGGCAATTGGGCTACGGATCTAGAAGGCGGCGCCCGATTCGGTTATCAACTGCTTTGGGTATTAATTCTGTCGAATGTAATGGCGCTTTTGCTGCAAACGTTGAGCGCCAGGTTGGGGATTGTGACGCGGCGCGACCTGGCGCAGGCCTGCCGCGATGAATACCCGCTGCCGATTTCCTATGTCTTATGGATACTGGCTGAGATTGCGATCGTGGCTTGCGATTTAGCTGAAGTAGTCGGAGCCGGCATAGGCCTGAATCTTCTGTTTCACATACCGGTTTTGATTGGCGTTCTTCTTACCGCGGCGGACACGCTGCTGATACTTTGGTTCACCAAATATGGCATCCGGCTGATCGAGGCAAGCGTGATTGTGCTGATCGGGACCATTGCTGGTTGTTTCGCCTTTGAGATTCTTTTAGCGAAGCCTCATTTAAGCGAAGTTTTGGTGGGCGTGGTTCCACGTCTGAACGCGCAAACGCTGTATATAGCTGTGGCGATTCTGGGCGCGACAGTGATGCCGCACAATCTGTACTTGCACTCGGCGCTGGTGCAGACCAGGCGTATTGGGGAGACGCCGCCCGAAAAGCGGCTTGCGTGCCATTTTAATTTCATCGATTCATTTCTGGCTTTAAACGCGGCGCTGTTGGTGAACGCATCGATTTTAATTGTCGCGAGCGCGGTCTTTCATAAGCACGGCATTATCGTGACAGAAATCGAGCAGGCGCATGCGCTGCTGAGCCCAATATTGGGCACAGCGATGGCGAGCGTGGTGTTTGGCGCGGCGCTGCTATGTTCTGGCCAGTCCTCGACGCTAACCGGAACCATGGCCGGCCAGATTGTGATGGAAGGCTTCTTGCGGTTCAAGATGCAGCCGTGGTTGAGGCGATCGATCACGCGTGTTCTCGCCATCACACCTGCGGCGCTGACCATTTGGTTCGCGGGGGAGCAGGGAACTTACAAGCTGCTGATCTTTAGCCAGGTGATTCTCAGTTTACAGTTGCCGTTTGCAGTGGTTCCGCTGGTTCATATGACAGGCGACCGCACGCGAATGGGTGAATTTGTTAACGGGCGATTTTTGAAAGGTTTCTCGTGGTTGACGGCGCTAGCCATATTTGCGCTGAATGCCTACCTGGCCTGGGAGACAATTGGTTCAATTGGTCGTGGGACAGCGGGCTCGCAGGAAGCTTCGCATATCTCACTCATGCTTGTCAGTGGCGCGCTGCTCCTGCTGTTAGCGTTCTTGGTCGTCTGGCCTTGGATACGGCAAAGGAGGCGAGAGCGGGCGCGAGTGGCCGTAGAGGTCGGGTTGGAAGAGGTCGAGTTGGCGCAGGAGCCCTCCAAATTGCTGCGAAAGTATTCGAGCATTTTGGTTCCGCTCGATCACACGCCCGCCGATACCGAAGCTATATCGAACGCCGTAGCGATTGCCCGCTCGAACGAAGCTCGCGTGATTCTGCTTCACATTGAAGAGGGCGTAACGAGCCAGATGTACGGTTCGCTCGCATCTACCGCGGAAGTGAAGGAGGGCGAGGAGTATCTTGACGAGATTGTCAGATCTCTGCAAAGCCAAGGAATTCAAGCCGAAATTGTCGTGCGTCACGGTAGCAGTCCTGCGCGAGAAATTACGCAGGCGGCGCGGGATCTGAGGCCCGATCTTCTGATTATGGCGGCGCACGGACATCGTGGATTAAAGGACTTAATCTTCGGCAGCACGATCAATAACGTGCGGCATCAACTGAAAATTCCGATTCTGATCGTTCAGGGAAAGGCCTCGAAGTGAGCCTTTTGCGGCGCTAGTCCAGCGATGACGGATCTTTCAAAAGGCACGATCCTGGTCACTGGCGGCGCGGGTTTCATTGGAAGCGCCGTAATTTGGGAGCTGAACAGGCGCGGTTACGACAACATTCTGGTGAGCGATCGTTTGCGCCGTTCTGAGAAGTGGAAAAATCTGGTTCCACTGCGGTTCCGCGATTATATCGAGGCGGATTCGCTCGCCCGGCGCATTGAGGAGCATGCGGAGCGAGTGAGCGGTATTGGCCCGATTTTTCACTTGGGCGCCTGTTCGGCGACAACCGAGACCGATGCAACATATCTGGTACAGAACAACTATGAATACACGAAAATGCTCGCTCATTTTGCGCTAGCGAAGGGGAGCAGGTTCGTGTACGCGTCGTCGGCAGCGACATATGGCGCTCGTGAGCGGGACTTGAGCGAAAACGTGCCGCTCGCCTGTTTGCGTCCACTGAACATGTATGGATATTCGAAGCACTTGTTTGACTGCTATGGCGAGCGAGAAGGTTTTCTGCAACAAATTACGGGTTTAAAGTACTTCAACGTGTTCGGGCCGAACGAGCGCCACAAAGGCGATATGCGAAGCGTCGTTTTGAAAGCCTTTGAACAGATTCAGGAACGCGGCCGTGTATCGCTGTTCAAGAGCTACCGGCCCGAGTTCGCGGACGGTTGCCAGCAGCGCGATTTCCTGTATGTAAAAGATGCGGCCGAAATGACCGTCACACTGGCTGAAACCGTCGACGGCGGCGGCTTGTTCAACGTTGGCTCGGGCACGGCTAATACTTGGCTGAATTTGGTGGAACCAATCTTCAAAGCGCTGGGAAAGAGCGTTGAGATCGACTTCATCGAGCTACCGGACGAGTTAAGGGGCAAATATCAGTACTACACGCGGGCCGATATCTCGAAACTGCGAGCGGCCGGCTACGCCCAGCCAATCACAACATTAGGCGACGCGGTGCGGGACTACGTCCAAAACTATCTTGTGCCGGGCTGGGGATTGGGCGAAGAAGGATGAGAAAACGGCTTACATGTAGGGGGGAACGGCGATGCCCAAGATCTGCAGAGTGAAGATCAATTGATCGCGTAGATATTTTGTCAACCAAAGCAGAAAGATGCGCCGCTCGGGCTGCTGTTCCTGCAATACCGGATAGACGTGATAAAAGTTGTTGAACGATTGGGCCAGTTGAAAGGCATATTTGGCGACGTGCGCGGGCTCGCCCGATGCGATGGCGCGTTCAATGGCACTCGAGGCTTTCGATGCGGCCAACACGATTTGCCAGAAGTCTTCGGAATCGATCTGTTGGCTCAAAACGGCCGGCGATAGCAGGGCGTCGAAATCAGGCAGCTTCTCTCCGCGTTCCTCGAGCTTACGCAGAATGTTGCCGGCCCGCACAGCCGCATATTGCACATACGGCCCGGTCTCACCCTCAAAGCTCAGCGCTTCGTGAAAGTCGAAGGCAATCACTGAATTGCGCGTGAACTTGAGCATGAAATATCGCAGCGCTCCAGAGGCGATTTGCGTGGCCACGCGACGGCGCTCTTCAGGCGGGGCTTCGGGATGGCGTTCTTCCACTTCAGCAAGCGCGGTCTCAATCAATTTATCGATAAGATCGTCCGCCTTGACTCCCAGGCCCCTGCGCCCGGAAACCTCTACATAAGGGCGTCTCTTGTCTTCTTCGGAAAGCTGTATACCCATTTCGACGCACGTGCGCGGTGAGAGCGCCACCATTTCGTACGAGAAGTGGACGGAATTCGCAGCCTGCTCCTGGAAGCCGAGCGCGTTCAATCCCGCTACCACGACATCCTGGAGATATGACTGGCGCGAGTCGATGACATTGAAGACCTGATCGGCATGCCCAAAGTGGGGTGAAACGAGATTTTGTGCCTGACTGGTTGTCACCCAGACCTGGTGGCCATCGGGATAGATCGACCAGGGGCGATAGTAGAAATCTTTGGCGAGGAGGCCGAATTTCCAGAGCTGGTAGGCAATGTCTTTGCCGACATAAGTTACCGTGCCGTTCGAGCGAACGATCACCTTACTGTCGTCCTCGTCTACCTGGACCGCGTCGACCGGAACCTCACGGGAACTTTTGAACGCCGACGCTGGCATCACCCAACAGCCCGCGTTCCGGCCCTCGGTTTCGAAATAAATCGCCTTTCGTTCCTTCAACAGCTCGAACGCGCTCGACCAGAACTTCAGGTGAAGAATCTCGCTTTCACGTGGAAGCAAGTCGTATTCGATATCCAAACGGTACATGGTGGCGAGATGCGCTTCGACAATCGCTTCGGCGACCAGGTGCCCGAGTTCTGCAATCTCGCCTTCTCCTGCTTCAATTGAATGCAGCGTTTCAGCACGCCACTCCAGAGCTTCCCCATGATCTTTGTAATAACTCGAGATGCGGGCGTAGAGGTCCCAGCACAGATAATCGAATCGCGGCGCGGGCTGCTCAATTAGGGCGCGCACCTCGGCAGGCTGTTTCTTTTCCAAAAAGTGAAATCCGGCGACTACATCTGCCACTTGGACGCCGGTGTTGTCGATATAATTCTGCACCTCGACCGCGTGGCCCGCGGCTCTGAGCATGCGGACAAATGTGTCGCCCAGAATTGCGTTCCGTAGATGGCCGATATGCGCCGCCTTGTTGGGGTTAATGTTCGTATGTTCGATGACAATTTTGCCGCCTTTCAGCTGCTCAGCGGGCTTCGGATGCAGCAAAGAGAAAACGTAGCTCGCGCGATCGAGCCGAACATTGACATAGCCGTTTCCGGCGATCTCGAGAGCGCGGACACCATCAAGGTGGCCAAGGCCAGCGACAAGTTCTTCGGCGATCTGACGGGGTGGGCGTTTCAATTGACGCGCCAGTTGGAATGCCACGGGGATGGCTAATTCGCCGAACGAACTTTGTTTTGGCTGCTCTAAAGCGACACGGAGGTTAAGGCCGTAGCGATCGGCGAGATGCGATTCCACAGCGGCGGCGATACGATGTTCGAGCTCCTGGAACATGCGTGAGAATCTGAGTTAGTCTGCCGCCTGGCTCGACAATTCCTTCGGTTTCCAGCGGACGACCGGGCGGCGCGCAGCGGTGACTTCATCCACTCGGCGCGTGCGAGTGGAGTGCGGAGCGTTCAAAACGAGTTGAGGGTTGTCTTCGATCTCGCGGGCAATCGAAATCATCGCGTCGATGAAAAGATCGAGTTCCTGCTTGCTTTCGGTTTCAGTCGGCTCGATCATCAAGGCGCCGCGCACGATGAGCGGGAAACTGACAGTGTACGGGTGGAAGCCATAATCAATGAGGCGCTTGGCGATGTCTCCGGTGCGGACACCTTTCTTTGCCTGGCGTTCATCGCTGAAAACGCATTCGTGCATGGTCGGCGACTTGTACGGGATGTCGTAGTGCGCTTCGAGCTTCTTGCGAATGTAGTTCGCATTGAGCAAGGCGTCGAGCGTGGCCCGCCGCAAACCGTCCCCGCCATGCGCCATTATGTAGGCCAGCGCCCGGATCAGCACGCCGAAATTCCCGTAAAAGGCGCGCACGCGCCCGATAGATTGCGGCAGATCGTAGTTCCAAGTCCAGCGCTCACCACTCTTTTTTAGCCGCGGTCCCGGGAGGAACGGCTCCAAAACCTTCTTCACAGCGACCGGGCCCGAGCCAGGCCCACCTCCGCCATGGGGCGTCGAGAACGTCTTATGCAGGTTCAGGTGCATGAGGTCGACGCCGAAATCCCTGGGCCGCGCGACACCTACCAGTGCATTCATGTTCGCGCCATCCATGTAGACAAGTGCGCCCTTCTCGTGGAGCATGGCGGTAATTTTTTGGATATTCTGTTCGAACACGCCAACCGTATTGGGATTAGTGATCATCAGCCCCGCCACGTCCTCGCTAACGTGTTTCGCCAGGCGCTCGATATCCACCATCCCGCGGTCGTTGGATTCGATATTTTCTACCGCATAGCCCACCATGCTTGCCGTGGCCGGATTGGTGCCATGCGCCGAATCAGGCACGAGAATTTTCTTTCGTGGGTTGCCACGCTGTTCCTGCAGCGCGCGAATCATTAAGATACCTGTAAATTCGCCGTGCGCTCCTGCGGCGGGCTGCAGAGTGATTGCATCCATGCCGGTGATTTCAAGCAGCGCCTGCTCGAGAGCCGCGAAAATCTGCATGCAGCCTTGCGAAAGCTGTTCGGGCTGGTAAGGATGGGCCCACGCCAAACCTTCGGTCCGGGCAACCAGCTCGTTCACGCGCGGATTGTATTTCATCGTGCAGGAGCCGAGGGGATAAAGCCCAAGATCAATCGCGTAATTCCAGGTGGAAAGACGGGTGAAGTGGCGGATGGCCTCCACCTCGCTCACTTCCGGAAAATCTTCAATCTCGTCGCGGACATGTTCGGCGCCCAGTACCTGATCAGGATCGGAGGCGGGAACATCAAGCTTGGGCAGTTGATAGCCCCGCTTGCCGGGCGAGCTTCTTTCAAACAAGAGAGGCTCGTTCTGGACGATATGAGGAGAAACTTTCTTGATCATCGAATCGTTGTTCTTACTCAAACGATTTACCATGCCACGCCGCCGCAATACGATCCATGTCGGCGCGCTTGTTCATCTCAGTAGCACACAGCAGGACGCAATCAGATAGCTCGGGATAAAAGCGTCCGAGCGGCAAACCGGCGACGATTTTATGTTCGAGCAGCTCATTCTGGATGGAGAGAAGAGTCTTACTGTTCGCAGCGGCGACGAACTCATTAAAAAACGGCGCATCGAAGCGCAGCGGCAGTTTCGATGCCAGATAGTGCGCCTTCGAAAGATTTTGCACGGCCAGTTCGCGCATCCCCTCCTTGCCATATACCGTCATAAAGACGGTCGCCATTAACGCAATCAGCGCCTGATTGGTGCAAATGTTCGAGGTGGCTTTCTCGCGGCGGATATGCTGCTCGCGAGTGGCCAGGGTGAGGCAGAACGCGCGGCGGCCCTCGGCGTCGACCGTTTCACCGACAAGCCTCCCAGGAAGTTGCCGAATAAATTTCTCTTTCGCCGCGATGATTCCGGCGTACGGGCCGCCATAACTCGGTGTAATCGCAAAGCTCTGCAACTCTCCGACAACGATGTCGGCGTCGCGCGGAGGCTCGATGAGGCCCAGGGCGATAGCCTCAGTGAAAGCTACAATCAGAAGCGCGCCTTTCGAGTGAGCGAGCTGCGCGAGCTCGCCGATCTGTTCTAAGAGTCCGAAGAAATTAGGCGTCTGAACAATGACGGCAGCCACGCTGTCATCGAGCTTGCTTCGGAGGCTTTCGATGTCTACGAGACCACGCCGATTGTAGCCAAACTCTTCTACTGGCAGTCCGGAGTGCTTTAGATAGGTGGCAAGCACTTCCCGGTATTCGGGGTGAACGGCGCGCGAGACGAGCATCCGATCGCGGCGAGTGATCCGCGCGGCCATCATCGAGGCTTCCGGCACCGCCGACGATCCGTCGTACATCGAGGCATTAGCGACGTCCATGCCGGTGAGCTGGCACACCATAGTCTGAAATTCGAAGATCGAGGCGAGCGTTCCCTGCGAGATCTCGGCCTGATAGGGCGTATACGAAGTGAGAAATTCGCCCCGTGATACCACAACGTCGCAGAGAACGGGCCTGTAATGGTTATAAACACCCGCGCCGAGAAAGCTCGCGTAACCGACAGCCGTCTCCGCGGCCCGCGCCTTGAAGTAGTCGACGATCTCGTACTCGCTCTTTCCGTTCTCGATCGAGAACCGTCCGTCGAAACGGATCTCGCGCGGAAGGTGCGAGACAAGATCGTCGACACTTTCGAGACCTAGGGCCGAGAGCATCTCCTGGCGTTCTGAATCTGACTTGGGTAGATATCGCAGTGCGCTATTCCCCTATATATTTCTGATAATCTTCTGCCGACATCAGCTCGTTTACTTCGCCCGGCGAAGCGACTGTCACTTTTATCAGCCAGGCAGCGCCATGCGGGTCTTCGTTGAGCTTTTCTGGACTAGTAGAAAGGGTCTCATTTACTTCCGCCACGACGCCCGTCACAGGCGAATAGATATCGGACACAGCCTTTACCGACTCGACCGAGCCGAACGACTTTCCGCGTTCGACCGGAGTTCCAATTTTGGGAAGATCGATATAAACGATATCGCCCAACTCGTGCTGAGCATGATCGGTAATTCCAATCGTGCCCGTGGTTCCATCGAGAAGCACCCACTCATGCTCTTTGGTGTACCTGAAGGTTTCTGGATAGCTCATGCTTTCGCTCGCTTATAGAAAGGCGTTACTACGGTGACCGCCGGAACGGGCTGGTTGCGGATCGATACCTCGAGCCCGATTCCGGCAACTGAATGGGCCACAGGCAAATAGCACAGGCCGATGTTCTTGTTTAAGGTGGGCGCTGGGCCGCCGCTTGTCACCCAGCCTGCCAGGCTGCCGTCGAGGAAGACCTCGTAGCCATCGCGAGCGATACCCCGGCCGCTCATTTCGAAGCCGACAAGCTTGCGGCTGATTCCCCGATCGCGCTGCCTGCACAAAGCGGAGCGTCCGATAAATTCGCCTTTCTCCATCTTTACTATCCAACCAAGATCTGCTTCGAACGGATTGATGGAGGCTGTGATTTCGTGGCCGTACAAGGCCATTTTCGCCTCGAGGCGCAACGTGTTGCGGGCGCCAAGTCCGCAGGGTTTGATACCGAATTCCGATCCTGCGTCAAGCACGCGATTCCATATCCAAGCGGCCCTGGCAGGTTCGATGTAGATTTCAAATCCGTCTTCGCCGGTGTAGCCGGTGCGGGCGACGCGGGCCGGTACACCCTCGATTTCAGTGTCGATAAACCAGTAGTATTTGATTGCTGAAAGGTCTGCTGTTATCAGCTTCTGGACGGTAAGAAGCGCTTGTGGACCTTGCACCGCAATCTGCGCATAGCGGTCGCTCGAAAATTCAACTTCTGCATCGAAGTGGTTATTTGTTTTGATATGTTCGAAATCCTTCTCCTGGTTTGAGGCGTTGACACACAGAAAAAAACGTTGGTCTGTAATCTTGTGAACCAGAATGTCGTCGACGAAACCGCCGTGCTCGTACAGGAGGCCGGCATACTGAATCTGGCCCGGCTTCAACCGTGCGGCGTCGTTGGTCGAAACGTAATTGACTAGCAGATGCGCTTCCGGTCCACGTATGTCGATCTCACCCATGTGGCTGACATCGAACACGCCAACTGCGTTCCGGACTGCGTGATGTTCCTCCAGGATTCCGGAATACTGCACCGGCATCTCCCAACCGCCAAAGTCAACCATTCTGGCGCTGCTGGCTGTATGTACGGGGAAAAGCGGGGTCCTCTTGAGCGCAACACTCGAGGTCATGCAGGAACCCTCAGCGTAACATAGGGCTCGCGCACGACCCAACGCTCTGCTTACTCGGCTTTCAAAGCTGCAATTGGGTCGGTATGAATCGCGCGCCACGCTGGAAGCGCGCTTGCTACGAGGCCGACGAGAGCCAGGATCACAGGGACGCCGACGAAGGTTGTGGCGTCGTACCGGCTTGTATCGTAAAGCAGCGCCGCCAGAAGGCGGGTTGCGAAAATGGATGCAATCAGCCCGATTGCGATGCCTGTGAGGGAGACTCGCAAACTCTGTTTGAAAACCAACAGCAACAGATCGCGGCGCTCTGCGCCAAGCGCGATGCGAACGCCGAATTCCTGCGCGCGCTGCGCGGTGTTGTAAGCGAGCAGCCCGCCGATACCTAGCATGGCCAACAAGAGGGCAGCGGCGGCGAAAGAAGCCAGAAGCAAGGTTCGGAAACGCTCAGCCGATAACGATTCATCCAGAACTTGATCGAGCGTCTGGACCTTTTCGACTGGAAGACTGGGATCGAGTTGGTTCACCTGGTGCCGGATTACGCTCGCGAGCGCGAGTGGATCGCCCGAGGTGCGAACGAGCACGTTCATGTCGGTGACCCAGTCCTCCAGCCTCGTAAACAACATGGCTCGCGGAGAGGTGCTGGTGCGCCGGTCCTTTACGTCTTTGACAATACCGACGACGGTCATCCAGGGGTCATCGTTCATCGGAGCCCCGAATTTGACGTGTCTTCCGATCGGATCTTCGTGCGGCCAGATTCGCTTGGCCAGCGTTTCGGAGATCACGGCGACAGGTGGTTTTCTGAGCTCGTCGCCAGGCTGCAACAGCCGTCCACGAACAGGTAGTACGCCGAGAGTTCGCAGTGCGTTCCCTACGCAGAAAATCGTTTCTACTCTCTCCGTCGTAGCGTGCCCCTCGGCCGAAATGATTTGGTTGGAAGTAGAATCCATTGGTAGATCCGACACGGCGCCTGTTTGTTGAACGCCGGGAAGAGCACTGAACTTTTCGAGCAGCCGGTCATAGAAAGCAGTCACCATCGGGGGTTTGTCATATATGGTTTTGGGCAGAGATATGCGCTCGGTGAGCAAGTGCTCGGGTCGAAACCCCGGATTCGCTTCGCTGGCCTTAATGAAGCTGCGCACGAGCAATCCGGCGGCCGTCAGCAGCACAAAGGCGAGACTGAATTGCATTATCACCGTTCCCGACATCACCAGGCGCTGATACCGGCCTTGCGTGCCTGTGCGTCCTCGGCCGCGAAGCTGTTCGGCGATGGCCGAGCGCACGATCGTAAGCAGCGGCGCAAGGCAGAACAAGAGCGGCGTGGCTAAAGCGATCGCGGCTACGAATGCCGCCACGCGCCAGTTCAGCCCGATTTCGTTCAACCGCGGGAGATTATCCGGAGCGAGACGAAGCAGAAGCGGCAGTGTCCAGAAAGCCAGACAGAATCCCGCCGCGCCGCCGACCGCCGAAAGAACAAGACCTTCCGTAATGGTCTGTCTCGCGAGGCGCCAGTTTCCAGCGCCCAGCGCGGCTCTGAGGGCAAACTCTCGCTGACGTCCGACCATGCGACTGAACATTAGATTGGCCACATCGGCGCACCCGATGAGAAGAACGACACCGACGGCTGCCAGCAACAAAAGCAGCGGGCGTTGCATATTCCCCGTAAATTCTTCGCGAAATGGAATGGTTTGCGATTCCAATGAGAAAGTTGGCATATTCTGCCGGATGTAACGCGCTATTTCCGGCGGATAGGTTTCGGCGACTCGTTTGAGCAGTGCTCGCACGTTGGCGTTTGCCTGTTGAATGGTCACATCTGGCCGTAAGCGCGCGATCATGCTGTAGTCGAAGTCATGCACTTCTTGTTTCCTATCGTCGCTGCTCCAGGAGACAGGTACAAACAGCTCAGCCGGGCGATCATTTTCTCCCGGTCCACGGATCGGAAAAGAGAACGACCGCGGCATAATCCCGATCACTGTCTAAGGATTTCGATCGAGAAAAATCGTGTGCCCCAGCGCGTGTTCGGGCGCGCCAAATGCACTCTGGGCGAAGCCGTAATTTAAGACCACAACGCGCTTAGAATTTTCATCTTCTTCGTGCGTAAATGGCCGCCCGACGGCGGGTTGGATTCCGAGAACGCCAAACAGCGACGCCGTCACTCGCGCCCCGTTCAAGCGCCGTGGCTGGCCGGCTCCCGAGATCTCATACGATTGCGTCCGATACGTCCCTGTTGCTTCAAAGGACCGGTTATTGGCTGCGACGAACAGATAGTCAGGGGGCGAGAAGGGTACGACGGGAAATCCAAAGCTGGCAAGGCCTTCCGTTACTGACACCAGCCGGTCCTGATGCGGAAATGGCAAGGGGCGAAATAACACCGTATCGACTACAGAGAAGATGGCGGCGTTCGCGCCGATGCAGAGAGCCAAGGCCGCAATCACCGTCACCGCAAATGCTGGCGCTCCGCGCAACATTCGAAGAGCGAAGCGCAGATCCTTCAAGGCGTCCTCAATCCATCGAATGCCGCGTGCATCGCGGCAGGCTTCCTTTAATCGGTCCGCGCCTTCGAGACTGCGCATCGCGGCTCTCCGTGCTTCTTCGGGCGATGATCCAGCCGCAATCGCCCGCTCGATTTCGCGCTCCAGATAGTCCTGCAACTCATCGTCGAGGTCATCTTCAACACGAGAGCGATCAAATAACGACCGGAATCGCAAACGCAACTTTCTGTCCCATCGCATAAGCCGCTAACTCCCGGCGGGAAGTACGATTGCCGATATCGCGCCCGACAAACGCTTCCAGTCCGCTGTTTGTTCGTTTAGCTGTTTGCGGCCTTCTTTGGTCAGCGAATAGAATTTGACGCGCCGCCTGGTGTCACTGATTAGCCACTCGGCGGTGATCCAGCCTTCCTGTTCGAGCTTGTGGAGCGCGGGATACAAGGAGCCGGGTCCAACCTGTAAAACATCTTTCGACATCTGCTTCAATCGCTGCGATAAAGCCCATCCGTGCATGGGTTCGAGGGCGAGGATTCTTAGAATCAGCATGTTGAGCGTGCCTTGGACGAGGTCGTTCGGCTTCATGCGGTGTTATCGATGCCCGATAACAGAGTAGCGGACATTTATTTTGGCTGCAAGCAGAAAGGCGCTCAAAGAATGCCGTCACGAATGACGGCATAGCAGACCTGGAGGTCCGCTCCACCGGGGTTAGCCGTGGGTTAGCCGATCTTCGGCATAGCGGCTCCCTGTCGTTGATCAGAAGACCTTCAGAGCCGCGCGCGCAAGCAAGCCGCAATGGTCCTAGGGCGCATCGCAAGTAATGAAAATCTTGCTGGGTTGGATTACGCTCAGCTTCAGGTGCGGAGGCGGATGAGGTCGACACCGCTTTGGAGCAGTCGAGTCCGCCAGCA
>JBAUZG010000209.1:0-14082 GCA_049585195.1 Bryobacteraceae bacterium
CTGCAGAAGACCGCCCCGGAAGCCAGGTTGGTTATCGAGACAGCTCCAGGTGAAGAGGCGCAAGTCGATTATGGCTCCGGGCCGATGGTTCGCGATCCGCAAACGGGCAAGTACCGCCGCACGCGTCTCTTCGTACTCACGCTCGGATATAGCCGCAAAGCCGCTCGGTTACTCACATTCCGTTCGAGCGTGCGTATCTGGGCCGAACTGCACGAAAAAGCATTCCGGCGGCTCGGCGGGGCAACCAAGACCATCGTTCTGGACAACCTCCGCGAAGGCGTACTCGCACCCGATATTTACGATCCTTCAATCAATCCGCTTTATCAAGACTTGCTCCACCACTATGGCGCGGTTGCGTTGCCTTGCCGGGTTCGCGATCCCGACCGCAAAGGCTTGAACTCATACTGCACCTCGTAAAGAATGTCGCGATGAACTTACCGGTTCGATTTGATATTCGCGCTTATGAGTGTACTTCGCAGGCAGGTCTTCGGGCGGGATTTCGTATAAGTAGTTGCCCCGATCATCGATGGGGTGTGCGCGAAGCAAACCGCGGCGGCGCCAGAGGTGTACGGTCGATAGCGACACGCCGTAGCGCATGGCCACATTTTCCGGCGGCAGAGGTCCCTGGGCGAGCAAACGCGTGCGCCGGTCAGTGAGGTGATAGATCGTGCGCAGCCGGCCGATCCGGGCTGCGGTCCAGGGAGTTGTCACCACAGTGCGCACACCGCGTTCATTGAGTACGTCCGCGATTTCGCCATCAGTATAGGTGTCGATCAGTCGATCGATCTCTTTGACGACCTCGTCATCCGTTGTGCGCAGTTCCACACACGACTTCGGTAGCGGCACATCCAACGAACGTGTGGCGCCACCGACAAAGCGGATATCAGCATGGAGCGCATCACCCTTCGCGAGTGTGACGTCTTCGATCAACAGCCGCAGCATCCGTTTCTTCTCCTTCATCTGGGTGCGCGGATCGCGCCAGAGACCAGGGAAGTCGGTAGCAAGAGCCATGAGTTCTGTACGCTCGGCCTCAGTCACAATGCCCACATCGGAGGCTTTTGCTCTTTCGTAAGTCTCCTGAGCCGCGGCGAGAGTACGCAACTTGTCATTCCAGTCCGCCTCCAGTGCATCGGCCACAAGGCGATTGTCGGGATCAACTTTGAGAAAACGGCGTTGCGCGAGATCCGCTTCATAGCGGGCACGCTCCACGTGCTGGCGTCGCAATCGATCAGCTTCCTCGTGGCGGTTGGCCAGTTCCTGCTGCACACTGAGCGCGACTTCGATTGCCAGAGGGGTCATCGCCTCAATGACGACATCGCCGATTGCGGCATCGAGCGCGCCACCGTGCACAGTTTGACACAGACCACTATCGCCGCGCTGCAGCAAACGCCGCCCACACCAGTAGGTGGGTACATTTTGATTGCGATATGAATGGTAGCGCACCGACATCCGTTCGCCGCAGCTCCCACAGATCACCAGCCCTTGAAGCAGAGCGCTGCCTTCACGTGCCGGTCCTTGGCAACGCTCGGCAGTCCAGGCGAGCGCATTACCCTTCACGCGCTGAAGATTCGACTGATACTGTTCCCATGTAATGTAAGCCGGATGCATGTCGCGGCAGCAGGATCCACTCATGGCTTGACACCAGACGCGAGCACACCTTGCCATTGGGCAGATGACGCTGTTTGGTCCGACCGAAGACGAAGGCGCCGGCGTAGCGGGGGTTATGGATGATCTGCCGTGCACGACAGTGCAGTAACTCGGCCCAGACCAACTCGCCCTTGTGGACGCCACTACGCAATCGGCGTGGAAACAGAAGTTCTTTTTCATTGAACTCCTTGACAACAGCCAGGCACGATCCGGTCCGCTGAAAAGTTTCGAAGAACAGACGTACCGAGGCTTGTACCTGAGTGTCCGGATCGAGAACGACGCGGTCCAGCGCGTCGTGCACATACCCGATCGGCACCATCTGCTTGAGTTCCCCGCGCCGGGCGCGGCTCAGGATACCACCCCGCAGGCGTGCCTTCAGAACGTGCAGCTCCGCTTCACTCATGGTGCCCTTCAAGCCCAACAGCAGGCGGTCGTTAAAATGCGCGGGATCGTAGAGTCCATCCTCATCGAGGATGAGCGTGTCGGCGAGCGCGCACAATTCCAGTAGGCGATGCCAATCGGTAGAGTTGCGCGCCAGCCGTGACACTTCAAGGCCAAGTACGATTCCGGCACGGCCCAGACTGACTTTGGTCACCAGGCGCTGGAATCCCTCTCGATCAGCCGCGCTCGTGCCGGACTGCCCGAGGTCGCTGTCGATCACAACGATACGATCCAGCGGCCAGCCCAATGCGGCAGCCCGCTCTCGCAACGCATACTGACGGTGAGTGCTCTCGGTGTTCTCGAAGACCTGACGCAGCGTTGACTGGCGCACGTACAGGTAAGCCATGCGCGACAGATGAGCGGTCGTGATCTTCTGATGGGCCTCGTTGTTCATGGTCTTTACGCTCCTTCGATCAGCGCCCGAGCAAGCGAGTGGAGAGAACCAGACTCGCCAAAAGCGTCGTGACCTGGTGACGCTGCACATTCGGCAGCCACACCGGCGCAGCACTGTACCGGCGCAGATCCTCTTGCGCGCAAGGGTCCGGCAAACCCGCTGCGGGTGCTCCAGGCGAGCCACGAAGGACCTGTTCCACAGTCTTGAGCCAGCCCGGCATTCCCTCGTTCAGGAACAGAGCAAGGCCGATACCGCGCAGCTGGCCGGCAGTACTTTCGCGAGCTACATCTCCCGCTATGCCGATAACCTGAGAACGAAGCATCTCGTACTGCCCGGTGTAGTGCATGGCGTCGAGCCCGGCGGCTTCGATCATCGGCGTTTTTTTTCCGCCGGACGCAAATGGGGACGCAGCCGCCTCAGGATGCTGCGGGGATGCGCCTCGATGCCACAGCGCTGTGCCAGAAGCGCCGCCAACTCCTCGCCCTTGAGCATCCGCCCGGCCTCTCGTACAGCCTCGAGCAGAATGGCCAGTGCTTTGTCGTTGAGCTTGTGCGGTCGCTTCGGTCCGCGCTTGCGCGGCAGCAGCCCCGGAAGGCCTTCGCGCTGGAACACCTCCTGTGTGACATAGAAGACGGGCCGGGACAGGCCAAAGGACTGAGCGGCTTCCACCACCGGACGACCTTCTTTCTGGACGCTTCGCAACATCTCGTACTTGACCTGGACCAGATCGTTTGGATCGAAGAACGCGCTGTCGAGAAAGAGGGGATCGATGACAGCCTCCGGATGGGGATGGTTGGCGCCCTGAGCGGTCAGGGCCTGTTGACGGCGTGCACGTTGATTCGTACGCTTTGCCATCTGTGTCTTTATAATTATGTGCCAATGCATCAGAGAAGGCAATCACTAAGTGATATACTCTTGCTCCTGTCGCTGATTTTATTCCGAAAACAAGGGAGCCCTGATGTCGATATCCGCTGCTCCAGGAAAGAGCGTGCACATTTTTATCAAGACACAATGGACATAATTCGCCTAACATGCCGTGCGCTCCTTCAGTGCCGTTTGTTCGTCGATCAGTCTGCGCAGTTGGCGCAGCCGATCCGCACGGAACAAGGCGCGACCGGCGCCGATTGTAGCCAGCAGATCGGGCTGGTGAACATCAGTCCACTCCAGCGGTAGCGTACGCAGGCGTCCTTCCGGACTCAGATAGGAAACGCGATCTCCGCCCCAGTTGTTGCGAACGGCAAGTACTTCGAAGCTCTTGCCCTTCAGGGGATGGAAGGGTTGTGTAACTGTGAAAATTTTTGCCTCGTGACTCGCACGATCTGCAATGCGCGCTTTTCGCCAAGGGCAAAGTCGAATCCGGGGTCGGCCACGCGAAGAAAACGCCTCTGAAGGGACTGCGGTTCGAGACCCTGGAGGAGGCACAAGCGTATCTCGATCACTGGGAAGAGCGGTGGGCGGACACGCGCATTCACGGCACCACTAAGCGCCAGGTCTCGGCGATGTTCGCCGAAGAAAAGCCTGCGCTGATCCCGCTGCCAGTGGAACCGTTTCGCTACTACCAATACGGCGAGCGCACGGTTCATCTCGACGGCTGTGTTGAAGTGGAAGCGGCCTATTACAGCGCTCCGCCAGGTTGGATCAGCCGCCGTGTTCAGGTGCAATGGAACGATACGCACGTTCGTCTGATCGATCCGCGCACCGGCCAGCTCTTGCGGGAACATCTGCGGCAACAGCGCGGCCGGCATCGCATTCAAGACGAAGATAAGCCTCCACGAACGCCGCAATCCACAGAGCAGTTGCTCAAACGCGCTGAGTTAGCCGGGGACCACATCGGTGCGCTATGCCGCGCCATGCACAACGCGGAAGGGCAAGTTGCCGTCCGGCGCATCCAGGGCGTGCTCTCCCTGGCGAAGAGGTACGGCATTCCATCCACGGATGAAGCGTGCGCCGTCGGCCTGGAAACGGGCGCTTGTAACTACCGCTTCGTCCGGCGCTATCTGGAACGGCATCCGCAGTTGCCGCTGAGCCTTCGGCAAGTCGATCCGCTCATCCGGCAACTGACGCTGTACCGCGACCTCATTGAAAAACGAATTCAGGAGAATGACCGATGAACATAGTGGAACTTGAACGGGCACTACGCCAGCTAAGGCTGGGCGGCATGGCGGCTGTGCTCGAAACTCGCCTCCATCAGGCTCAAGCCGAGCCGATGACGCCCATAGACCTGATTGCGTGTCTGGTGTCGGATGAACTGGTACGCCGCTCTGACCGGCTGCTGGAACGCCGCCGCAAGCAGGCCGGCTTCCGCGACCCGGACAAGACGCTGGATAACTTTGACTTCGACTTCAACCCCAAGATGAACCGCAGTCTCGTGTTCGATCCCACGACGGCCACCTTCATCGGAAAACGCGAAGACGTTTTGTTTCTGGGACCCGGCGGGACCGGAAAGAGCCACTTGGCGCAAGCGATTGGTCAGGCCGCGATTCTGCAGGGTTACAAGGTTCTTTACCGCGAAGCGCATGTGCTCCTGGATGAGTTAGGCGATGCCGTGGCCGAGGGCAGGCGGAAAGAGTACATGGAGGAGATCGCAACGGTTCCGTTCATCATCGACGACTTCGGCATGCGCAAGCTGCCGCATACGGCCGCCGAAGACTTGCTCGAAATCGTCATGCGCCGATACGAGCGATGCAGCACGCTGTTGACTTCCAATCGGCCCGTCGACGACTGGGGTAAACTGCTCGGCGACATTGCGGCCGTCAGCGCGATGTGAGATCGGCTGCTTCATCACGGACACGTGCTGAAGTGCGGACCGCGAAGCTGGCGGACGAAAACCGCCGCCACAACATAGGGAAGGTTGCATTGTTTACTGCGAGGGCGCCGCCCGGGCGCCGCCCCATAAGCGTTAACTTAATGCCTCGAGAAGCGGCGACCGGATTGTCTGCCGATCAAAGCTTATTCTCCGATCAGGTGGTCACATCCCGAATCCTCGGACACAGGAGAGATCGCTCGTAGTTGGCTATTGCACTCGGACGATCTTGGAACCACGCTCGCATGTACGGTCAATGGCGCTAACTTCAACCATCCACTCGGTCCGGAAGCGGTCCAGCCGACAATGTATGAGATGTCGTCGAAGACCCAGATTGCAATCGCAGCGTTGTTGCTTTTCACCCGGAGGCCAACGGCAGCTCAGGCGACCCTAGCCAACCAGGAACACTACCTGACGGTTTCGGTTGCTGCCAGCCTGCGCAACGCGATTGAAGAGATCCAGTCCGGCTATGCGGCGCAACATCCGGACGTGTCGGTAACCTTCAACTTTGGCGCATCGGGTGCCCTGCAACAGCAAATTGAACAGGGCGCACCGGTAGACATCTTCCTCCCCGCTTCACCCAAACAGATGGACATTCTTCAACAAAAAGGGCTGGTGTTGGCCGGGACGCGAAGGGACCTGCTCGTGAATCAGATCGTATTGATCGCTCCTTCGGGCACTCAAGCACCACGAGACTTCGCGGGTCTCGCCGGAGCGGATATCAAGCTGATCGCCCTAGGGGACCCAGGAAGCGTTCCGGCGGGCGAATACGGCCGCCAGGTTTTGGTGTCCCTGGGCTTTGGCATGCTATCCAGCCGAAGCTCGTTCTCGCAAAGGACGTGAGGCAGGTCCTCACCTTATATAGAAACCGGGAACGCGGATGCCGGCATTGTCTATGCCAGCGATGCACGAGCATCTGGCAAGATACGTGTTGTTGCCCTCGCGCCGAGCGGTTCACATGAACCTGTCGTTTATCCCATCGCAGTGATGCGGGACGCCAGAGAACCGGCTTTAGCAAAAACTTTTATTGCATTCCTTTCTGGCGGAACTTCACAGGGCGTCTTTCGGAAGTATGGCTTCCTCCCCGGTGCTACCTCGTCACCCGGCGACCTCCCTACGGCCGCGCCTCTAGACCTCTCACCACTTTGGATCTCCGTGAAGACATCAGCGGCAGCTCACTTTCGTTCTCGGGTTGCTGGTCGCGCACGCCATGAGCCATTACCGGGGCAAAGGAAAAGGACTTATAGACGGAGTTTTGACTCTGCCTCTTGTGCTGCCGCCAACCGTGGTTGGGTTCTTCCTGCTGCTCGTTTTTGGAAGAAATAGCGCGCTAGGGCAGATCCTCCAAAAGATTGGTTTGACCATCGCTTTCTCCTGGCCGGCGACGGTTATTGCCGCCACGGTTGTCGCGTTTCCGTTGATGTACCGCACTTCTCTCGGCGCATTGGAGCAGGTTACACCGAACCTTCTTCAGGCGGCCCGCACACTCGGCGCGTCGGAGTGGCGCGTTTTCCGGAATGTGATGCTTCCGCTGTCTTGGCCGGGCGTGATGGCCGGGGCAGTATTGGCCTTTGCCAGAGCCCTTGGTGAGTTCGGGGCGACATTGATGCTGGCGGGTAATATTCCCGGCCGCACCCAAACGATGCCCCTCGCCATTTTCTTCGCCGCCGAAGGCGGGGAGATGAATCGAGCACTCGCGTGGGTGATGCTGATCGTCGCGGTTTCCCTCGCGGTGATCGCAGCGCTGAACTACTGGTCACGTTATCAGAGAACGCCCAAACGCCGCGAGGCGCAGAGCGATCTGATTCCGGCGTTGTCCGAAACCGACAAACTCGCGCCAACACGGTACCGGGTAATGCGGCAATCGAGCGGCAGAAACCAGCCGGAACTAACCTTTGATGCGCGCAGGCGAGTGGATACCTTCGCATTGAATGCGGCGTTTCGAATCTCCCAAGGAGCGCTCGGGCTACTCGGCGCCTCGGGATCGGGCAAGAGTATGACGCTGCGATGCATCGCGGGAATCGAGACCCCAGATGATGGCCGCATCGTTCTGAACGACCGAGTGCTGTTCGACAGCAGCGCGAACATAAACGTGCTTCCTTCGGATCGTCGCATCGGTATTCTGTTCCAGGATTATGCCTTGTTCCCCCATTTGACCGTGCGCGGGAATATCACCTTTGGGCTAAACAATCTGCGGCATGCTGAGCGCGAAGCCCGCATTGCGGACGTTGTGAATCTTGTCCGATTGGAAGGCTTGCTCGACCGATATCCGGCGGAATTGTCCGGCGGTCAAAGGCAAAGAGTTGCACTGGCACGTGCTCTTGCCATTCGTCCCGACGCCTTACTACTTGACGAGCCATTCTCGGCTCTCGATCCGCACTTGCGAGGACAGTTGGAAGAACAGCTTCGGGAAGCGCTGACCCAGTACGAAGGAGTCGTTTTGTTCGTCACGCATGATCTTGGAGAAGCGTTCCGGTTTTGCCAGGATCTACTGGTGCTGGACGCTGGACAGGTGATTGCGAGTGGGCCGAAACACCACCTGTTCGAGCAGCCGCGAACGACTCGAGCGGCACGGCTGACTGGCTGCAAGAACATTGATACGGTAGAGAGGCTGGATGAGGCAACCGTTCGAGTACGAGAATGGCAATGTACCTTGGCCATCGACAGCCGCGATTTCAAAGAAGTCACACATATTGGTGTCCGTGCGCACCATTTGAAACTCGTTGATTCGAGCACCGAGGGTGTGAACGTCTTCCCGTGCTGGCTGATGGAAACGAGCGAGTCGCCGCACGAAATGACGTTATATCTTCATCTGCAACGTCCGCCGAAAGAAATCGACACCGCTCATTTACAGATGGAGATTTCTAAAGAGGAATGGCCTGCTTTGAAAGTAAAACCGCAACCATGGCGTGTGTGTTTGGCCCCGCGTCGTCTGTTGCTCTTGACTGACTGATGAATGGCGCTAGAGGCCCGGCACGAGCCGGAAAGCAGCCGCCGTGAGTTGTACGGCCGATGCGCCGAGGATCACCCACAGACTTTCTATCTTTCGAGTTAAAAGAATGCCAACGCTGCTTGCGGCGATCACCAACGTGACAGGATCAGTGATGGCAGTACGGGCAATGGGCAGCGTCGCGGCCCAGAGCAGCCCGGCGCTGGACAGCACAACCGCCTGGATCACTGATTTGGCTCTCGGATGTTCAGCTCGTCGCCCGGCGAAATAAACAAGCGGAATGATGATTAAGGCCGGCGTACACATCGCGAGCCAGCCCGCGATTGCGCCTGGCATTCCGGCAACGAAATAACCGACGCTTACTATGTATAAGCCAACCGGCCCGGGCGTCGTTCTCGTGACGACGATCGCCGTGTTGAGCTGCTCGTCCGTTAGGACGTGACGGTTTATGACGAGATCCTCTCGCAGCACGGGCAACGAGGCCAAGCCGCTGAAGGTAGTGATGGTTGCCTTCAGCAGGAGCAAGTACAGAAGAAGTACGTTCATGCGCCCCTCCGTTGCGGCCAGAACAGGCCGACAATCGCCGACAAGAGCAGAATGCGGAGCGGAGAAACCGAGAGGAAGTAGGACAATCCGAATGCGACACCGATAAAAAGAGCAAGTTGCGGCCACGAGGCTTGGCGATAGTAGGGCCGAATCGACGTCCAGCCGGTGATGATCATCACACCAATAGCCGCAGCCAATGCGCCGCTCAGCGCCAGCTTCATGAAAGGATTGTGGCTCCAATGCTCGTAGAGTGCGGTGACGAGCACGGCCAATACTGAACTGGGTACCGATCCAGCCACCAACGCAACGACTGCACCCCTCCATCCCCGTAAAAGCCACCCGACTGCGGTACAGAAGGCCAGAAGATTCGTGCCGGGGGTCAGTCGAGAGAGCGCAAACGACAAATCCGCATTCAATGTCGTCATCCAGGCGCGTTTCGCGACGATTTCGTCACGCAGGACAGCGATGGTGGCGCTGCCACCTCCGAACGTGAAATTGCCAAAGCGAGCGAACACGGTTGCGACGTCGTGCAGTTTAGGTGTTTCAGTGCGCATTCCAATCATGCTGAAACCTAGTATCTATCAGGGATCTGAAGAGGCTGACCTCAGACGGAAGTTCCGCTCAGGTTAACCGCCATAGTCGCGAATGACGGTAAAGCATCGTGATCCGGCTCACCCGCTGAAAGGTGGGTTATGAGACAAGTGGAAACAGGATGAATTCCGGATTTGCTCTTAAGTTAACGCTTGTGGAGCGCCGACCTCGCGCTCCTGGGATTTATCGCTTTCGAGCCAGAATATCTCAGTTCTGCGCAGAAACGAAGCGAGTTCACAAGCCTCTGATCATCACAAAAAAAGGACCGGCGACAACAGTCCTATTGCTAATGTGAAACTCGCACGTAGCATGGCGCTACCGGCGACCGCAGGCAACCGCGCAATCAAAGGCCGCGCAACCAAACTGATACCAGCCCATCTGAACAACTACTGCCGCCGCAAGGCAGACTTCCGCTCGGCGTGCAAAAATTCTCAGGTCACTGCTTCGTCCCGACAGTCCAACAATGCTCCCGTATGCATCCCGTTGGCGACATACATGAGCCACAGAGGAGCTGAGCATATAACCAGCAGAACTCCGACTGTGAACGTAATCCACTTGGATCTGGTCGCCACCATATGGATTCCAAAAGGGCGACTCAGTCGCCCCGCCATTCCGGCTCCTGCGTCAGCGCTTCGGTCGCATCCCTGCGTCGCCGTATCCTCCACACAGGTAACGCCAGTCTATACAACTCCGCGCGAGTTCTTGCTTCCTGATCCAGAACCGGATATAAATATCCTTGTCCTGCGACGAGCCTCATTGGCCGGTTTTCAAGTGATTACCGATGGCCGGGTTTGAGGTGATCACCGAGGCAGAACGAGGCAGTTCAGTTCGATCCATCTTACGAGGGGCAGACAAGATTCAGGCTACGACGTGGCTATGATCCTGCTTTGAAACGCGCGCTGCGAAATTGCAGAGGAAAAACGTAGTCTGTTGATTGCGCCATCGGTTGGTGGCGATTGCCAGGGCGATATTTGTTGAGAATGGCCAGCGAGGCGAGCTAAGTGGTGCCTGCGTCGAGAGCAGGGCGATACGATGGCGTGGAAATGGAACTGCCGTCGTTTGATTTGTCGAAAGCCCCGCACCCCAAAGTGGTCGATCTTTTCGCGCCGCTCATTCCGGGATTCTTTTTCGAGGCTTCGCTGGTCTGGGGAAGACCAGATCTATGGCAAAAAGTCCTTGGCGGCAACATTGGGCAATACCTGCGTCTTGGATTGTTGGTGTTTATTGCTTTCTTTATAGGCATGACCTGCTTGATGGGCGCGTCACTCATTCAGCGAGGAATCAGGAAAGCATATACATGGCGGTCGGGCAATTTTCAAGAAAGAATGAAGGAATTGCTTACAATGCCGAGAAGGGAGGAGACGGAAAATCTGCCCTCGGACAAACGAGGGCAGTTTGTCGCAACAGTTCTTCAAAGGCAAGATACATTTTATAAAGCCTATCAAGTGTGGATAAAATCGGCGGAGACACTCCTAAAAAACGCTACGGCATCAATCCCCCTGATCGAATTTCTCAAAATGGGGAATGGTCTGTTTGGCTGTCTCTATTGGGAGCGCCTAAAGCGGACGAAATAAGAGAAAGCAGCTTACGCTTGGCAATGTATTCGGCTGGTTGGTTCGGCTTGGTTATGCTTATTGTCGCCCCTTCGCTCCGAACTGGATTTTATATAGGACTGTGTCTTATTCTTATCACGCTGGGCATTTTTGAGGCCATCTTTTTGGCCGGCCGGTTGAGCGACCCGACCTTGGTCGTTCTGAATAAAACTAATGCCGTTTTAAGAGACATATTAAGCACCGATACGACTCCAGAACGGGATGAATCAACTACGGAACGATCCAGCAAAATCCCTAACCAAAGCGATTAACAGTTTCGGGGGTCACGGCCTTCCTAAGTAGAGACAGGCATACTTAACAACTTTATGTGCTTTCGGTATAGCTGCGAGAGCTCGGGAATGGCGGGCGGCTTTTTCGCTGGCGCGGACGATGAGACCATGGAACCGATCGATCACGGCTGCAGACAGGCCGTGCTCGGCTTTCGTGGCGATCAAAGAGACGGAAGGGAGGATAAGCGAAGTGCTCATTTGGTTATTTTCTCCGCGCTGAATGAGAAAGTGTATAAGGTTATGTAGTTCAGAAACTTGCTTCCCAGATCACTCAACTTACTCGCCCTGAAAGAAATATCGTCCACATTAACCCGGAAACATACAGATCGCGCAGTAAATATTCGACGAACTCATCGCTTTCACTTTTGAACGCTTCGATTTGGTCTTTGAAAAAGCGCACAGCTTGATGCGGCGGATTCCTGACAGCTGGTGTAACTACGCCCATGCCTATGCGTCGTGAATGGCGGTTTTGATAATCCCACTGTTGGTAGGCACCGCTGTCGGGTAGAATTCGAGGCGATTCAATGTTCTTCAGCAGAGTTAAATGCAGAGGCGTTAAACGGTCAACCAAATTCAAGAAAATAGTTTGGAGACTATCGTTGGGCGCATTCCCAACCGCCGTATTCAGCACCGCATTTCGCAACGCGTCGAGTTTTTCCTGCTGGTGAGTTCGAAGGGCAACCTGGGTGGCCTGCACTGTGGCAGACACGAAATGATCGTTGTTGGCCAGAGCTGCGAACCGGAACCCTTCCACATTGTTTTCGAGATCGCGAAGACGGCGCGCCAGATCTTCGAACCATTCATCGCGCCGCCGGGTGAGAGGGGGCTCCAGCACGAGACCGAGTTCCTCGGCGAGCGCACCGCCGAAAACCGGAATCGCGGAAATCGCCCCCCTTATGACCGCCGTCCGGTGGTCTTCGAGTTCGGGGGTGGCGGGCAGTGGCTTTCGTGAGGGTTCGTCGAAGAGCTTTGCCATACCTGTGAAAACGGAGGTTATCACAAATAACGAGCCGCATCACGATAATAATGAGCCGCATCACGATCTAGCCGATGTCACTTTCTGAATTATCTGGCGTGGCAGTTTGCAGGCTATTTGGCGTAAAGCCCCATTAAGAGCCGCAGTACGTGGCGGGACGGACACCTAAGAGCCGCGCCGCATCGGCGGCCGTTTTGCCGACGACCACTTTGGTCGGTGTCCCGCTGACCTGATGGTATGGATGCTGCCCGGTGATTAACTGAATGGGGAGGTTCGGCGAATGGCAGGTTCAAAATCACGTTCAGCCCGCACGCTGACACCTAGATGGTCGACCCGCTTCTTCGCGAGCCACAATCTGGCGCTGACGGGACTGTTTCGCCCTAAACCTTCAGATACATTCGAGACCAGAGCCTGGAGCAATAGAGTGAGAAAATGGCACTGAAGTCAGGTGAACCGTCTGCTTAGTGCAGCCTGCGAATCTTCCCATGCGGCCTGGCTGTCATACGTTTCCGCGATCTGCTCGACAAGCTTAGCCACATACGGAAAATCGAATGCCAATTGCCGCGACCAGTTTCGGTACTTGTTCGCGATTTCGCGCTCTTGATCCCCGCCCTTGATGCGGGCATGTACGCCCCGAGAGTTATAGACGCCGATACCCATACTGATCGCGATATCCGGAGAACCAATCTCTTCCAATACCTCACGGACGGCCTCACAGGGCCATATACCATCCTTACTCAGAAGGGGCGCGGACAGCATCTGGCCAATCCTCTGGTCCCCAATCTTGGCCCGTCCGTATTTCAAGCAAAGGGACCGTACTTCTGTTAGCCATGCCTTGAGTTCTGCGGCGTTAACGGTGCCATCGTCGGCAGTGCCCGGAATACGTTTTGTTCTATCCAGAAGCGCGTAGGTTGCCAAGAAAACAGCTTCCTTATTCTCTAGAGTATCGAGACTCCACTCCGGGGGATCTTCGCCATCATCGCTTCGTTTGTAGGTTAAGGCCAGGGCGTGCATGAATAACGACGGTGACTTGCTTAGCTGCCGCTCCAAATTCGGAATTCCGTGCTGACTGAGACTGAGCGCGCGGATATAGAGGAATTCGAGCCTTGCCATCTCTTCTTCACTCACTCCTCTCGACTGAAGAATGTCCAGCGCAGATGATATATAGTATGCGTCCAACTGATACGTTCTGGCCGGTTCGGACTCACAGGTCGAAATTTCATGGAGTAGACGCTTGAGGCGAGATGTTTCGAGTTCCTCCAGAACAAAATGGACAGCGTGAAACGCCGCGCGAGGACGCTCAGCTTCAAGAAGCCTGTCAACCGATTCGTTCAGATCTGGCGACCCCTTCATGATCCAAGTCGGGCTCGCTTCGCGCCAATACTGCTCGCGGACTTCGGGTGGTTGCGCGTCAACATCCAGCCATGTCTCACGTTGGAACGGCGAGCATCTGAGCAGGCGGCTAATTTGCGGAGGTGGCAGTACAGGCATAAGCCTCTGCCTGGCTTCCCGGCGAGCGTTCCCGTCCAGCCTGACGATAAAACCTGAAATTAACTCATCAATCTTGCCAAGGAGCGACGTATCGTCCACCGTCAAACACTGCTTGAGAAACTGATCCGCGTCTTCGGCCTCGAGCACGCCATCAGCCAGATGCCAGCCAATGGTTGATGCTGCATCGCTTGACGTCAAAAGTGTCTTCACGGCGCCAAAAGCTCTCTCGTTCCACATCTGCCGCAATGCTTCTATCCGCAGTTTCCGGATCTTCTCATCGCGCGCCTTATAGTCGAGTTCATCGTCTTCTAGTTCATCGAAGGACTCTTCCACCCAGCTGGTGGCAAACAACCACTAACAG
>JBAUZG010000210.1:0-10310 GCA_049585195.1 Bryobacteraceae bacterium
AGATGAGCCTGGATGAGCTGTGCCAGCATGGCGCCGAGATGGGCTTGAGCGGAATCGACCTCGTGAATTACACGGAGTGGCCGACGGTTCAAAAATACGGACTCGTTCCCGCGATGACGCCGGGCGCAGGAACGATTCCGGATGGTTGGAACCGCAGGGAGAGTCACGACCGGCTAGAGAAGGAGATGCAGGAAAACATTGAACGCGCGGCAGCGGCGAAAGTTCCGAACGTGATCACGTTTTCCGGAACCAGGCGCGGCCTACCCGACGAAGAAGGCAAGGAAAACTGCATCATCGGCTTGAATCGCGTGAAAAAGATTGCCGAAGACCACGGCGTAACCATCTGTATGGAGCTGCTGAACAGCAAGATCGATCATCACGATTATCAGTGCGACCACTCGGTATGGGGAGTCCCGGTGATTAAGGCGGTAGATTCGCCGCGCGTGAAACTGTTGTACGACATCTACCACATGCAGATTATGGAAGGCGACATTATACGGACGATTCGCGAGAACATCAATTACATCGCGCATTTCCATACGGGCGGCGTCCCCGGGCGTCATGAATTAGACGATACGCAGGAACTGCAATGGCGGACGGTAGCGAAGGCAATTGCCGATCTCAATTTTCCGGGTTACATGGCGCATGAGTTCATCCCGACACGGGATCCGATGACGTCGCTTTCAGAAGCGGTGAAGTTGTGCACTGTGTAGTGTAGCTGCAGCTTTCACCGGCTGAGACAGGGGTGGTCTCTCCAGACGAAACGGAGGGGCCAATCTCCGCAATGCTTGATTCCAATTCGCGGTGTCGCCGCAATTTCGAATTTCGGCGGGCAGTTCCAGCTTCTGATCTGAAGAGGCCGGCGGTCAAGCCGCAGGCCATATTGCGCGCGGCTGATTCCCAGCGCCTGGGTGAGTTTTCCGGGCCCGTTTGCCAACCCTCGGGGAGAGCCTTTCCACTCGCGGCGTTCATACATCTCGGCCAAACCCGATAAGGGTTCGAGTGCCCGGATGAGGATGCACCCCGGCGTGCCCTCGCGCTCGGCAACTACGTTCAAGCACTCGTGCATCCCGTAAATGAAATAAACGTAGGCGCGCCCCGGCGGCCCGAAAATGACGCGCGTCCGATCGGTTATCCCGCGCGAGGCATGGGCCGCTAGGTCGCCGAGGCCGAGATAGGCTTCTACTTCTACAATCATTCCAGCGGTACCATGGTGAATCAGGATACAACCCAAAAGATCGCTCGCGACGGCAGCCGTGGGCCGGTCGTAGAAGGACAAATGTATGACGTGGCTAGCCTTGAAAAGGGCGTCCGCAGCCCAGGAATCCGCCACTTGGTGGTCTAACATATTTTCAAAAAACAGCGGGGGAGAAACATGCGTTTGTTCACAGCGATTGACCTGCCCGATGAAATGATCCGAAAGCTTGACCGGCTGCTTAGCTTTCTCCGCCCGGAAGCCTTCATCAAATGGAGCCCTATCGATAATCTCCATATCACCATCAAGTTCATCGGCGAGTGGCCGCCTGAACGCTTGCCGGAACTCGAGGAAGCTTTGAACGGCCTGTTGCCTCGCGATCCCTTCAAAATCGAAATCAGCAATCTGGGCTGGTTCCCGAACGAACGGTCTCCGCGAGTTTTGTGGGCGGGCGTCCACGGTGAGTCGGGATTATTCGAGTTGGCGCGCGACACCGAAACCAGGTTGGCGGCGCTGGGCATTCCGGTCGAGGAACGGGCGTTTACGGCGCATCTTACCCTGGCGCGAATTAAGAATCCGGTCCCGCTGAATCAATTGCGACGGAAAGTGGAGGAGACGCAACCGGCGGTCATGGGTGAGTTCGAGGCTAATCAGTTTTGTCTCTTCCGCAGCGATCCCGGCTCTCATGCCTCGATCTACCGGAAACTCCGCGCCTTCCAGTTTCAAAAAGCCATGGTTGCCTAGTTTCCGGTGCGAAATGCCCAAGTCCACTCCCTTGCGGTCGTGGCTCGGAAAATTTTCGTTGACTTAAATCATGGCTCTGCCAGTTGTATCAGCAACTGTAATCGCGTATTTGCTTGGTGGCGTGCCGTTCGGCTATCTGTTTGTCCGCTTTGCACTCGGAAAAGATATTCGAACGATGGGCAGCGGCAACATCGGGGCGACAAACGTTCACCGCAGCGCGGGAGGAAAAGCCGGGCTGATTGTACTCTTGCTGGACATCCTGAAAGGTTATCTTGCGGTCTTGTTTGCGGGTTGGCTGACGCATGATAGCCCGCTCGGTTTGGCTTTGTCGGCGGCAGCGGTGATGATTGGCCACTCGTTTCCTGTTTTCCTGCGATTCAAAGGGGGCAAGGCCGTGGCCTGTTTTATCGGCGCGTTTCTGTACATCGCCCCTCTCGCGCTGCTGGCTGTGCTCCTGGTCTTCGTTCTTGTTGTTTGGGTGAGTAAATACATTTCGCTCGGTTCGGTGATTGCCGCGCTACTTTTCCCCCTCGCCGTTTGGATGATCATGCATCCGCCTGAGCCCATCCTGATTTCAGCGATCTTTGCGGGATTGCTGATTACGTACAGGCACAAAGCTAATATTCAGCGCATTCTGGCCGGCAACGAAAACGTGTTTTCGCTCCGAGGCCGGCGTAAGTGAATAAGCTCGCGATTATTGGGGCGGGTAGTTGGGGAACCGCGCTCGCCCTTGCTCTTTCGCCGCGCTTCGGCCAAATCGCTCTTTGGGCTCGCGACCCCTCATTTGCGGAAGAGCTGTTAGAAACGCGAATCAATCGCCGCTATCTCCCGGGCATCAGGCTTCCGGATAATGTGCAGCCCACAGCCGGTCTTGATTACGCTCTGCGCGGAGCCGCAATTGTGCTGAGCGCAGTTCCTTCGCGGTTTATGCGGGCGCTGTATGAAAGCATGCATCCTCATGTGACTCCGGAAATGTGTTTTGTCAGCGCGACTAAGGGAATCGAGAACGTAACGCTCATGCGTATGTCGGAGTTGATTGAGCAGGTACTCTCGCCGCGCTTAATGCCTCGCGTCGCCGTCCTTTCCGGTCCCACCTTCGCGAAGGAGATCGCTGAAGGAGAACCCGCCGCAGTCGTAATCGCCGCGCGGGAAGCAGCGCTGGCCGGGCGGATTCAAGCGGCGTTTTCCGGTCCTTCGCTACGCCTTTATACCAGTTGCGACGTGATTGGCGTCGAAACTGGCGCGGCTCTGAAAAACGTGATTGCGATCGGCGCCGGTATTTGCCGCGGTCTCGGCCTGGGCGGCAACAGCGTCGCAGCGCTTATTACGCGAGGACTGGCCGAACTGACGCGGCTGGCCGTGGCGCTCGGCGGCGAGGCAAGAACGCTCTCAGGGCTTGCCGGCCTTGGCGATCTGGTTCTTACCGCAACAGGCGATCTTTCGAGAAACAGATTTGTTGGACTACAATTGGCGGCGGGCAAGCCACTTTCCGAAATCGTCGCGGGTATGACTCAAGTGGCGGAAGGCGTGGACACATGCCGCGCAGCTCGAGAATTGTCTCGGACGGCCAGAGTTCACATGCCAATTTCGGAAGCGATGTATGAAATTCTGTATCGGGGCAAACCCGTTGCTGTCGCCATTCGCGAACTTATGGAGCGGCCCCTGACTAGCGAATAGCCCAGTAGAATTTCGCGCTCGATTCGAGCGACAATCGAGCATGGCTCTCGAGTTCACCGCCTCTTATCTAAAAGATTCACTCGCTATCTTCCGGCAGTACAAAAAGCTTGCGGAGGGAGCCGTTGCGCAGCTTACGGACCAGCAGCTTTTGGCTGTCCTTGACCCCGAAATGAATTCGATTGCCGCGATTGTCAAGCATATGGCAGGCAATATGCGCTCCCGCTGGACCGATTTCCTGATAAGTGATGGCGAAAAACCGGACCGGAATCGCGATTCCGAGTTCAGCGATCCTCCGCGGAATCGCCGGGAACTCTTGGACTTATGGGAGAACGGTTGGAATTGCCTTTTTGCGGCGCTGTCGCCACTGAGCGACGACGATCTGGGACGAACGGTGAAAATTCGAGGCGAGGCGCATACCGTTATGCAGGCGATCAATCGTCAAATCGCCCACTACGCCTACCACTGCGGCCAGATCGTATTTCTGGCAAAACACTTGCAACACGAAGATTGGAAATGCCTGAGCGTTCCTCGAGGGCAATCGGCGAGCTTCAACCAGCGTGTTGCCGCAGGGATGGCGAGCCAGCGGTGAGCGTACCGCCTCCCAGCGAGACGGTCAATCGGGATTTTGCGGGTTTCGTTTTTGTTTCTTGGATTTGTAATGATCCAGATTTAATTTTTTGCCGGGCTGACCGTAAACCCACGGGCGCCGGAACACGTTCATTCAATTTGAGCTGATATTGTGCCACGTTGCTCTCGCTAACAATTTTTTGCAGCAGGAAGGGGCTTCTTATGGAACGATCCAGCTATTCTCTCGAACTGGACACACACTTGATGCTTCGCGTTCGCCAAGGCGACGCGCACTGCTTTAGTCTTTTGCTCGAGCGACATCGGGCTCCTGTGATTCGCTTTCTCTACCGAATTGTGCAAAACCAGGCGATTGCGGAAGAACTGGCTCAGGAAGTTTTCCTACGAGTGTACAAGTCGCGCGATTCCTACGAACCTTCGGCGAAATTCACAACCTGGCTGTTCCGTATTGCCACCCATTTAGCGCTGAACTGGTTGAGAGATCGAAAATACGAAAAAAATAGCGAAAGTCTCGATATCGATCTTGACGAGGGACTTTATCGCCAAGTGCCCGACAGAAGGCCGACAGTCGAAGAAATTCTCCTGCAGGAAGCGCGGTTCCAGGAAATCCGCGGCGCCATCAGGCTGCTTCCAGGTAAACAGCGAGCCGCAGTGGTGATGCACAAATATCAGGAGCTCGAGTACTCGCAAATCGCTTCGGCGTTGGGATGTACCGATTCCGCCGTGAAAAGCCTATTGTTCCGGGCCTACGAGAGCCTCCGGTCTCAACTGGCGCACATGGCAGCGTAACAGAGTCATCGCCACTCGAAGTGCGTGGCCGCGACCCCCACGTTTCTATCGCCGCCGCCGTAGTAAAGTAACCAGCGCCCCGGCTCTCGGATGAGGCCCTCGACGAATACAACGTTTGGAACCTGACCTGTTTTCTCCCATTGTTCTTCGGGCTCGAAGACCGGCGAATCGGACCGTGCGATCACGTGGGCGGGATTCGTTCTGTCAAATAATGCCCACCCGGTTCTATAAACGAGCTTGTCGTCGGCTCCGTTGTAAATCAACAACACACCTTTATTCGTCAGCACGGGAGGCGGTCCGGGCTCGACCACTTTGGAATCGAACATTCCAGCGCGATGCGCGAGGACCGGATGATCGAGCGGCTCGGACCAATGAATCAGGTCGTCCGAATAGGCCACTCCCATCTGGCTGCCGCCATTCTCGCCAGCCGCATCGCCGAGGAAGTACATCCAATAGTGGCCAGATAGTTTTTCAGTGAGAATTGCTCCGGATTTCGTCCAATGGACATTCCACCGTCCTCGATTGGCGGGCATAATGACGCCTAGCCGCTCCCAGTGGCGTAGATCGGTCGATTTGGCCAGGCAAAGTTGAGCGTCAACACGGTTGTAGCCGGTGTAAGTCAGGAAAAAGGCGCCTGCGATCTTTACAAGACGCGGATCCTCCACGCCGCCGCCTCTTTCGTAGGCGGCCTCCGGAGAAAAAACGGGTTGGGCATCGCGCATGAAATGAATCCCGTCGCGGCTGGTGGCGTAGCCCAGGCGGGAAATACCTTCCCGATCCTGCGCGCGGTAGAGCATCACGAATTCCGATCCATTGCGAATGACTGCGGGATTGAAAGTCCCCGCCGACTCGAAGCCGTCGCCGCGCGGCTCGAGAACGGGGGTCGCGGACAAGCGTTTCCACGGCGAAAAAGGCGATTGGATAGTGGCCGCGGCTCCCGTCAGCATGAGCGCCGCGGCAAACGAGGCGACGAATTTCATGAGCCGTTAGTTCAACGTCTGTGCCAGCAGTTCCTTCAATTTTCCGTAAGCGCGTTCCGCCTGAGGCTGGTTATACACGGGACTGTCCGGCATGGTCCAACCGTGATAAGCACTCTCGTAGATTTCGCTTTCATACTCGCCGCCCCAAGACTTCAGGGCACTGTTGAATTTTTCGATGGCCTCCGCCGGCATGCTACGATCCTCGATCGCGTGTCCGAAATACAGCCGGGCCTTGATGCGCGGCAGGAGAAGATGCGGGCTGGTTGGGGCATCATTAAACAGGCCGCCGCCATGGAACGAAGCGGCTACGCGGATTTTGTCGGGCTGTGCCGCGGCAATACGCATTGCAATCGAGCCCGAGAAGCAATAACCGGCAACTCCTATCGCGCCGCTTGCGTCGTGCGCAGCGGCGAAGTCGACGTAAGCCGCGGCGTCGCGCTCGATGGCGTCCGGCGTTAGCGGAGCCCTTAGCTCGTCCATCCGCTTCTTCGTCCGCTCCTCTCCAAAGTTTGGGACGAAGTCGAACACCGGCACTTTCGTAGTTCGATAGAACAAATTCGGCATGAGTACGGCATAACCCTCGGAGGCAAGCCGGCCGGCGAGATCGCGGTTTGCCGGACGAATGCCGCCGATATCGGTCAACATGATGACGGCAGGCTTGTGCTGGCGGTTTTCAGGACGCCAGAAAACACCGTCGCACTTTCCATCCGGCGTAGGAATCTCAATTTCTTCCTCGATCATTCTAAGCTCCCGCTCGAAGCTTTGCCGGACTCACAGGAAAAGTGCGGCAAACGCCACGACGCCCGACACGATGGCCCAGAGCGTAAGTTGATGCAGCTCGATCAATTTGCCGGCGATCACCGGAGCCGTAATTTGCGCAATGGATGTCAGCGATTGCGTTAAGCCGATCACGACGCCGGTCTCGCGGCGCTCCGCTTTTTGCGTAATCACGCTCGTTAGCGCCGGCCGCAATCCCGCGCCGCCAATCGACGAAAATGTCTGGACAACCAGCAGATCCCAAATCCGGTAAGTGAAGCCGATGGCTGCGTAGGCGATAGCACTGGTCAAAAAGCCCAGGCGAACCACTTTGGTCTCGCCGAGCCATTTCACCATGCGCCCCACCAGGCCGCCTTGCATGATGATTCCGAGCAATCCACTGAAAGCGAACAAATATCCGACTTCCCGAACGCCGAATGGATGCCCATGCCAGAAGTAGCGGCGCTCGGCGAATAGCGCGAACACCGACACAAAACTCGAAAACGAGAACGCGAACAGAAACCACTGGATCAGCAGCCGCCGCATTGGCGCTTCCGCAAAATACTTCGCGTATCCTTTCCAGTCAAGCAGCGGTAGTCTCTTCCCAGCGGGCCCCGGATTAGCATCGTTCTCTTCGTGGACCGGTTCCCGCCGCGGAAGCAGGAAATAAGTGCAAACAATACTAAGCGCGGACAAAACGGCGGCGGCGATAATCGGATAAATAAAATTGAAGGTGGCCAGGTAGCCGGAAATTCCGGGGCCAACCATGAATCCGAAGCCGAACGCGATGCCAATCAGCGCGAACGCCTTCGCGCGGTTCTCGGGCGTGGTCACATCGCTGATATAGGCTTGGGCGATTGTCAGGTTTCCGGCCGTCGCGCCATCGATCATTCGCGACAAAAACACCAGCCACACCTGGTTGGCCATAGCCAGAACAATGAAGCCGATAAAGGTGCCAATCTGGCTGATCAGCAGCACGGGCCGCCTTCCCACCCGATCGGAGAGCCTGCCTAGGTACGGTCCGGCAACCAACTGGCACAGCGCGTAAATCGAAACCAGCATCCCGACCACGGTCGGCGACGCCCCCATCCTCTCTGTGTAGAACGGCAGCAGGGGCAATATCAATGTCATGCCCAGCACGTCGACCGCTACTATGAGAAAAATTGCGAGTAACGGAGACACCGGCCGGCGTGTCGAGGCGAAGGCAGCAGCTTCGGCTGGCGAGAGGCTCACTTCTTGAGTTTAACGGCTTGCCCAAACGATCGAAGCGCGACCCGAGCCGAGTCGTGGGAAGGCAATTTCGCCCTGACGGAAAAGACCTTAAGATACTGCTCTTTGAACCGTTACACTATGGAAGTATGCCGCTGCCCAGCGACGATTTCTTTCGAATCAAGAAGCTTCCGCCCTATGTGTTCACTGTCATCAACGAGCTCAAGGCGCAAGCTCGCGCGGCGGGGCTGGATATCGTCGACATGGGAATGGGCAATCCCGATGGCGCCACTCCTCAGCCGGTTGTGGACAAACTCATCGAGGCGGCCCGCAACCCCCGCAATCATCGCTACTCGCTTTCGCGCGGCATTCCCCGTCTCCGCGATGCGATTGTGGCCCGCTACCAGAAGCAATATGGCATCACGCTCGATCCGGAAACTGAAGCCATCGTCACGATTGGCGCCAAAGACGCCTTGGCCCATTTATTGTTCGCCATCATCGGCCCGGGCGACGTGGTTGTCTCCCCGAATCCCGCGTATCCCATCCATCAGTATGGCGTCATCATGGCCGACGGCGAGGCGTGCAAGCTGCCCATGCCGGACGCCGCCACGTTCCTCGATGAGCTCCGGAAACTGTACAAGACTTCGGCCAAAGCCCCTAAGGTAATCCTGATCTCGTTTCCGCATAATCCGACTACCGTCTGCGTCGATCTCGACTTTATGAAAGAGATCGTCGCTCTGGCTCGCGAATACGGTTCTTACGTCATTCACGATTTTGCCTACGCCGAGCTCGGGTTCGACGGTTATGCGCCCCCCAGCATTCTTCAGGTCGAGGGCGCCGCCAGTCATTGCATCGAGATTTATTCGATGACCAAGAGCTACAACATGGCAGGCTGGCGGGTTGGCTTCTGCCTGGGAAACGCGAAGCTGATTGCTGCTCTGGCCCGGATCAAGAGCTATCTCGACTACGGCATCTTCCAGCCCATTCAAATCGCCTCGATCATTGCTTTACGAGAGTGCGACGACGCCCCGCGGCAGATCCGTGCCATCTATCAGAACCGGCGCGATGTTCTGTGCGAGGGCCTGAATCGCGCTGGCTGGCCGGTTGTCCCGCCTAAAGGTTCCATGTTCGTCTGGACGCCGATACCTCAGCCCTTTCAAAACATGCCTTCGCTTGAATTTGCCAAGCTGCTCATGAGGGAAGCTCACGTCGCCGTCTCGCCTGGAATCGGGTTCGGCCCCATGGGCGAGGGCTTCGTCCGTTTCAGCCTGATCGAGAACCATCACCGTACCCGGCAGGCCGTCAAAAACATCCAATTCTTTTTGCAGCGTCAGGGAGCGTTCACCGGCCTACAGGCGGTCAACGCATAATCGCGAAAATGGCGGCGGCAAGCGACGCACCTCTCGTGGAAGTTTGTGAGCTCCGCCACGTCTCTGTCGCCGAGTTGGACCGGCTGCTTGAAGAGGAAGTCGGCGTCTGGCAGCGGGAACTTTTCTGGGACTTCCGCCCTTCAGCCGAGCTCGTCCATCGTTTTGTTCAATTGCAATCGCTCGCCGGATTCGGCCTACGGGTTTGTAATCAGCTTGCCGGCTATGCCTACCAGGTGTGCGATGAGCGGAAGGGGCTCATCGGCGATTTCTACGTTCGACCGAGCGCCCATTCGCCAAATAACGAAATGACGCTGCTCAGCGCGGTGGTTCAGAACCTCATGCGCACGCCGGGCGTCCGCCGGATCGAGTCGCAATTGCTGCTGTTTCGCCCGCCGGCTTCCGAACCCCTCCCGTTTGCCCGTTGGCTGACTCGCCACGATCGCCTGTTCATGACGATTGAGAGCCCTGCCGTTCGTCAGCTTCGGCCTCGCGCTCCCGCTCATCGCGCCCACATACAGCCTTGGCACGACCGTATGCACGAAGAAGCCGCCCACGTCATCGCCGCCGCGTACCGGGGTCACGTCGATAGCGATATCAACGATCAATACCGAAACATTCCCGGCGCGCGCCGCTTCCTCACCAACATCGTCAGGTTCCCTGGATGCGGTCGCTTTTCCGTGCCTGGGTCTTTCGCGGCTATCGACGAACAGACCGGCCGCCTTTGTGGCCTTTGCCTTTCGAGTTTCGTCTCACCAGAAGCCGGCCACATCACCCAAGTTTGCGTTCTTCCCTCGCTTCGCCGCACTCACATCGGCTACGAGCTGCTGCGACATTCACTTTCGAGCCTCGTCGCCGGCGGCTGCCAGTCCGTCAGTCTCACCGTGACCGCGACCAACTTGGATGCCGTGCATCTCTACGAGACGATTGGCTTCCGCACCCACTGCACGTTCCCGGCTTTGGTCTGGGACGGTTTCTAAATCCGTCCCGTCTGGCGGAGGGTAGCCC
>JBAUZG010000211.1:0-6111 GCA_049585195.1 Bryobacteraceae bacterium
TCTGCTCCGGGGAACGCGACTTCCCCAAAACATCGCACTCACACTAACACGAACTTCTCATCTGCCCTCTCAAAACCGGACATTTCTACTTTGCACGGAATAGGACATTTCTATTTTGCGTTGACATCCAGGTGTCGCTGCTGTCGCTGCCAAATGATCATTTCTACTTTGCACACAATAGGACATTTCACTGCCAATCAGCTCGGCAAGAGGATTGACGATCTTCGAACCGACCTGAACAGACGCATTGACGAAACGAACAAACGCCTTGACGACCTCCGCAATGAGTTCACCCAGTTCAAAGACATGGTGAGCAGCAAGTTCGCCTCCCTCGATCTCGAAATCGCCAAGCTGATGGATAAGTAACTTTCCAGCCAGCTTTGTCTTGGGCGTATAATAAGTCAAAGTTTTGACCTTGCAGGAGTCCTAAACCTAAATGCGCCTGAACTGGGTTGTTCTCGCTGCGGCACTCTCAACCCTTCCTTTGAGAGCTGGCCCCCCTCCCGTCGATTTCGATCGCCAAGTTCGGCCAATCCTCTCCGACAACTGTTTTGCCTGCCATGGACCAGACGAAAAGCAACGCATGGCGGGCCTGCATTTCGACACAAAAGACGGCGCATTCTCAAAGCCGGGTGTCATCGTCCCAGGCGATTCCGCGCACAGCAAAATGTACCTGAAAGTCAGCAATCCGAACGTGGCGATGCGCATGCCGCCGCCGTATTCAGGTCGAAAACTTACGCCTGAGCAGATTGAAACGATAAAAAATTGGATCGATTCGGGCGCCAAGTGGGAGACTCATTGGGCGTTCGTTCCCCCGAAACGGCCTGAAGTGCCAGCGGTAAAAGACGGAAGCTGGGCGCGAAACGATATCGACCGCTTCGTCCTGGCAAAGCTTGAAAGCCAAGGTCTACATCCGTCGCCCGAAGCCGATAAAGCCACCCTTCTACGCCGCGTCAGATTCGATCTTACGGGCCTGCCGCCCACTCCCGAAGAACTGAAAGCGTTTCTGGCCGATCGTTCTCCGAGCGCCTATGAAAAAGTTGTAGATCGGCTGCTCGCATCCCCGCGCTACGGCGAGCGCATGACCATGCAGTGGCTCGATTTCGCCCGCTATGCCGATACGCACGGCTATCACATCGACAGCGCTCGAGACATGTGGATTTGGCGCGACTGGGTCATTCAGGCGTTCAACAAGAACATGCCCTACGACGAATTCACCGTCGAACAGATCGCCGGAGACCTCCTGCCCAACCACACTCAATCCCAATTGATCGCCACCGGTTTCAACCGCAACCACATGATCAACTTCGAAGGGGGCGCGATTCCGGAGGAATACCAGAACGAATACATCGTAGACCGGATCGAAGCCACATCCACCACGTTCCTCGGCATCACCTTGGGCTGCGCCCGCTGCCACAATCACAAATACGATCCCTTCACGCAGAAGGACTTCTACAGTTTCGGCGCATTCTTCAACAGCGTCCCGGAAAAAGGTCTCGATGGCTATACCGGCAACGCAGTTCCGTTCCTCCAGATGCCGAACGACGATCAGAAGCGGCTCAAAGACACACTGCTTCAGATGATTAAATCGAGAGATCAGGAAATCGACGCCGCCGAAGAGACCTGGGAACAGCATCAAAAGCAAATGCCCGTCTCCGACATCACCGACGGGCTGGTTGCAGAGTACCTGTTCGACGATTCACTCGCCGACAGTTTCCAGCACGAGGCGCCCGCGAAACTGGTTTCAGGCAAACTTTCCTATACCGATGGCCGGCTCGGCCGCGCCGCGAATCTTGATGAAACGCCTCAGCTCTCGTTTGGCGCCGCAGCCGCCTTTGAAAGAGCGAAACCTTTCACAGTCTCCTTATGGGTGCACCCCGACGGCCCTTCGGGAATGCAAATTCTGCAACGCTACGACAAAACGCCGAAGAATAACCCCGGGTACGAAATAGCGCTCGATTACAAAGGAAAGAATGGCTGCGCGATTATCGCGCGTCTGCGCGATGGCGGCCCGAATCCCGGCATTGAGGTGAAATCCCGCGAGGGCGTGCCGGTCGAGGACTGGAGCCACGTCGCCGTTTCCTACGACGGCTCAGGTCAGGCCAAAGGAATTCAGGTTTATATCGACGGACGAAGCATACCCACTGACGTTGTCAACGACAAACTCGCCGGCGACTTCGCCAACAAGGGCGAACTGCAGATCGGCAACAAAGATTGGGGCACGCCCTTTAAAGGCTCGCTCTCCGACCTGAGAATCTACAACCGGCGCCTCTATCCCAACGAAGCCTTAGAACTCGGCCTGCTCAGCCCCCTGCACTCGCTCCTCGAGATTCCGCGCGACAGGCGCACCGGCAATCAAAAGGGATGGCTCACATGGTATTTCGTGAACCAGGTAGGTAATCCCGCCGAACACCAATTGAATACTGACATGTACGCGCTCAAGGCCGGCCTCGACGAAATCAATCGCGAGATCCCTTCCGTCATGGTCATGGCTGACATGGAGAAGCCGCGTGACACTTTCATCCTTGCCCGCGGAGACTATCGCAACCGAGGCGAGAAGGTGTTTCCCAATACTCCCGCCGTGCTGCCGCCGCTGCCGGCGGACGCCCCAAAGAACCGGCTCACCTTAGCTCGATGGCTGGTCGATCCGGGCAATCCGCTGACCGCCCGCGTCGCCGTCAACCATTTCTGGCAAATGTATTTTGGCATCGGCATCGTAAAAACCTCCGAAGACTTCGGCTCACAGGGAGATCCGCCGAGCAATCAACCGCTGCTCGACTTTCTCGCCACCGAATTCATCGCTTCCAATTGGGATGTCAAGAAAATGCAGCGGCTGATTGTCACCTCCGCCACCTACCGCCAGTCCTCAAAAGTAACGCCTGAAATGCTCGAGAAAGATCCCGAAAACAAGCTGCTTGCCCGTGGCCCGCGCTTCCGCCTCCCGGCTGAGATGATCCGCGATAACGCACTCGCTCTCGGCGGACTCATGAACCCGAAGATCGGAGGCCCGAGCGTGTTTCCGTATCAGCCGAAAGGCCTCTGGGAAGAAATGGCGTTCGGAGAACACTTCTCGGCGCAGACCTATGTTCAAAGCCACGGACCCGATCTCTATCGCCGTAGCATGTATACCTTCTGGAAGCGCACCGTCCCCTTCCCCGACCTGAATACGTTCGACGCGCCCTCTCGCGAGAAATGCACGGCGCGCCGCACCGTTACTAACACGCCGCTCCAGGCCCTTGTTCTCATGAACGATCCTGCCTTCATGGAAGCGGCTCGCAAATTCGCTGAGCGCGACATCCAGGAAGCCGGACCAAACGAAACGGACCGCATCAGATTCGCCTTCCGGGCCGCGACTGACCGCGATCCCACACCCCAAGAGCTCGCTATACTCGACAAGCTATACGGAAAGGAACGCGCCCACTACGAATCCGACCCCTCCGATGCCGCGAAAGTGTTGAGCATCGGAGAGTCGCCCCGCGATAAGCATCTCGACACCGTCGACCTGGCTGCTATGACTCTCGTCACCAGCACCATCCTCAACATGGACGAAACCGTCACCAAGAACTGAGAGAAGCCAAGGAGCAATACTATGAATCCCGTCCGCGAAGAGCAGCTAGCCCTTACACGCCGTCAACTATTCGGTCGCGCCAGCACCGGCATCGGAGTCACCGCCCTCGCATCTCTCCTTAATCCCGCCCTTTTTGCCGCCGAGCAGCGCGATCCCAAAACCGGCGCTCTCGTTGGGTTGCCTCACTTTGCTCCGAAGGCCAAGCGAATAATCTATCTCCATCAGTCCGGCGCTCCCTCGCAGATCGATCTTTTCGACTACAAACCCAAGCTAGCCGAACTTTCGGGAACCGAGTTGCCCGATTCGGTCCGCCAAGGCCAGCGCATCACGGGCATGACCTCGGGCCAGAATTCGCTGCCCATCGCTCCATCTATCTTTAAATTCGAGCGCTACGGCAAGAACGGAACCTACATCAGCGAGCTGCTTCCCCACACCGCGCGCGTTGTGGACGACATCACTATCGTCAAAACCGTCAACACCGACGCCATCAACCACGACCCCGCCATCACCTTCATCCAAACCGGCTTCCAGCAGCCCGGACGCGCCAGCATGGGTTCGTGGGTCACCTACGGTTTAGGAAGCGAAAACCAGAATCTGCCGGCGTTCGTGGTCTTAATTTCCCAAGCGAACGCGCTGCATACCGATCAGCCTCTGTTCACGCGCCTCTGGTCGAGCGGCTTTCTTCCCTCGAAATACCAAGGTGTCCGATTTCGCGCCAGCGGCGATCCTGTGCTCTATCTCGCAAACGCGCCCGGTATCGACCAACAAACCCGCCGCACCATGCTCGACAGCCTCGCCGAATTGAATCACATCACCGAACAGAATTATGGCGACCCCGAAATCTCGGCCCGTATCTCGCAATACGAGATGGCCTACCGCATGCAATCCTCCGTCCCGGAGCTGACCGACCTTTCGAAAGAGCCCGCCAGCACATTCGATTTATACGGCCCCGATTCGCGAAAACCCGGCACCTACGCCGCCAATTGCCTCATGGCGCGCCGTCTCGCCGAGCGCGGCGTCCGATTCATTCAGCTCTACCATCGCGGCTGGGATCAGCACAACGATCTTCCTCGAGACATCAGCTTGCAAGCCAAGGGAACCGATCAGGCTTCAGCCGCGCTGGTAACCGACCTGAAGCAGCGCGGTCTCCTCGATGACACGCTTGTCATCTGGGCCGGCGAATTCGGCAGAACCGTCTATTGTCAAGGCCAATTAACCAAGACAAATTATGGACGCGACCATCATCCCCGCTGCTTTTCCGTCTGGTTCGCCGGCGGAGGCATGAAGCACGGCTTCGTTTACGGCGAAACCGACGACTTCTCCTACAACACCGTCTCCAATCCCGTCCCTATCCACGACGTCCAGGCTACCGTCTTGTATTGCCTCGGAATCGATCACACCCGCCTGACTTACAAATTCCAGGGACGCCACTTCCGCCTGACCGACATAGCAGGCAATGTAGTAAAACCCATCCTGGCCTAACAACACACCTGTAGGGCAGACGGTCTTGCCGTCCGCCCCGCTTGATGTCCTCTACCCCAGTCTCGATCGCCAGCGCGAGTAAGCGTAGGAAGCTCCAAGTAACAAGACACCTAACGCAATAAACGCTGTCATCCGGTACAAACGCACCAGAAACCAAACATCCCAAACGTATAGCTTCGAAATCACCAATCCCAACAGAACCAATCCGAGCGTGCGATTCGTCGGCGACTTCTTCGCCACTCCATAAATCAAGGCCGCCACTCCGTATATGCCCAAGAAAAACGAACCCAGCTCGCTCAACACGCTGCCCTGATCGGTCGCGGCGACGGCATGTCTTGTCCAAAGGCCTATCGCGCTAAGAACACATACAGCAAAACAGCCATGACCGGTAAAGTAGACGACGTCGCGAACCGAACCGGTTCGTTCCTTCCCGATTGCCGCGCCCATGTGCAATGCAGCCATCGCCAGCGCAAACCAGGCGAACCATTCTGGGTGTCGTGCGTTAACCGGTATCCATGCAAATGCCATGGTCGATGTGCCTATCAGCGGGATCAGCACCGGCCATCGTTGCCGCATCGCAATCACAACGCAAGTAAGATCGATCAGGAACAGATAAGGCAAGTCGAACCATAAGTCCGCTTCGCTACCGTGAAGCAGCACTGGCGTCAGCAGTCCACCTAAAAAGCCCAGCGCCGCTATCGCTGCGGTGCGATAGCGAAGAGACAACCAAACCCCACAAGCGCAAACACCCAGAAGCGCCGCGAACGCCGCCGGTTCGCCAATCAGCTTGTAATACGAAAAGGCGGCGTACATCGAAATATAGAGTGTGGCCAATCCGCATCCGGCAATACCTTGCGAGAAGACTCTTTGCTCACGACGGTTCAGCCAAGCCGAGATCCCAAGCAACATAACTCCCACGACAATGCCCAATCCGACGTTCTCTGCCGGGCCAATCCAACTCAAATCGACCGCATACTTGAAGAAGAAGATAATGCCAATCACAAGAGTCAGAGCGCCTACACGATTTATCACGGTCAAACCAAACCGCGACTCCACTTCTG
>JBAUZG010000212.1:0-9817 GCA_049585195.1 Bryobacteraceae bacterium
CCAGTGGGGCGATCAAGCGTGGATGTCCGCCCGCACGGGTGCGAATTCGTTGGACGCGCCGATCTCGATTTACGAGGTGCATCTCGGCTCCTGGCGGCGCATTCCCGAGGAGAATAACCGCTGGTTGCATTACAATGAAACCGCCTCGTACCTGGTGCCCTATCTGAAGGAAATGGGATTCACTCACGTGGAATTCCTGCCTGTAATGGAGCATCCTTTTTACGGCTCTTGGGGTTACGAAACGACTGGTTTCTTTGCGCCGACGAGCCGCTATGGCGCCCCTCAACAGCTGATGTCCCTGATTGATCAGCTTCATCAGAATGGGATAGGCGTAATTCTCGACTGGGTTCCGTCTCATTTCCCGCAGGATGAACACGGGTTGGGATATTTCGACGGCATGCATGAATATGAACATGCCGATCCGCGCCAGGGCATTCATCCCGATTGGAACAGCTTCATTTTCAACTATCGTCGGCCCGAAGTCAGAAGCTTCCTGCTCAGCAGCGCTATCTTCTGGCTCGAGCAGTTTCACGCGGATGCGCTGCGCGTAGACGCTGTGGCTTCGATGTTGTATCTCGACTACTCGCGCAAAGAAGGCGAGTGGATTCCGAATCGTTTTGGTGGCCGCGAAAACCTCGAGGCCATCGGATTTCTGAGGACCTTGAACGAGCGGCTGTTCGGCGCGCACCCCGATATTCAAACCATTGCGGAAGAATCCACTGCCTGGCCTATGGTGTCGAAACCCGCCTACATCGGGGGGCTCGGGTTCGGAATGAAATGGGATATGGGATGGATGCACGATACACTCGCGTACTTTGCTCAAGACCCGATCTTCCGTAAGTATCATCATCACGAGCTCACGTTCAGGATGATGTACGCCTTCGCGGAAAATTTTGTGCTGCCTCTGTCGCATGACGAGGTCGTTTACGGGAAGCGCTCGCTGCTCAATAAAATGCCCGGCGACAACTGGCGGAAGTTTGCCGGCCTGCGCCTGCTCCTTGCCTACATGTTTGGACAGCCCGGGAAGAAGCTGCTGTTCATGGGGAGCGAATTCGGGCAGTGGAACGAGTGGAATCATGAGACCAGCCTCGATTGGGGCCTGCTCCAGCGCCCGAACCACGCGGGCATCAGGCTCCTGGTTGGAGATTTGAATAATCTGTACAAGACCGAAGCGGCTATGCACGACGCCGAGAATTGTCCCTCCAGTTTTGAATGGATCGATTCTCACGATGGCGAGAAAAACATTCTCAGCTTCCTGCGCAAAGATCGGGCCGGCAATCAGATCGCAATCGTGTACAACTTCAGCCCCGTTCCGCGCCCGAATTACCGGATTGGCGTTCCCATAGGCGGCATGTGGCGCGAGATGCTGAATACAGACGCGAAGCAGTATGGCGGCAGCGGTCAAGGCAATTTTGGGGGCGTTGAAGCCGGCCCGGTTCCGCTACATGGACGCAGCCATTCATTGACCATCAACGTGCCGCCTTTGGGTGCCGTGGTTTTCAAACCATAAGAATCGGATTAATCCAGAAACAGGCCTGCATATACCCGACTGATAGATGGTTATATCCCCAAATAAATGAATGGGTTAGTGTTATTTTTTCCCGGAATTTCCTGAGACGTTCCAAGGCCATCCGAGACTCTTTAGCAAGCCCGCTCATGAAAAAAGTAAAGCTTCGTATCTGTTCCAAGATTGCTGCCTTGTCCGCCGGAACCGTTCTGCTCTGCGCCTGCAAATCATTCGCGCAGAAGAATTCGGTTTCGATTGCCCTAAACGGCTCCGGGTTATCCTCGCTCGAATATCAAGGCGTAAATTATCTCGGTTACGGTAGCTTCAGGCTCAATGCCGTTCAATTTCAGACGCCTTCTGGAGTTGTGAACGGCGATAATTCCGGATCTTGCTCTATGAATTACGGAGCATCGCAGCTCACGTGCTCGTATGGATGGGGCACAATCACGGCCACGTATTCTGTGTCGAACAACCAGTTCCTGCTGGCCATAGCGACTAAGAATAACTCATCAAACACGATTACCGGCCTGTTTCTCGAACCGCTCGCGATTCACTTTCCAGTAAAGCCCCTCGAATACGACGGCAACACGCCAATCCTGGCAGACAATATCGGCGAGCCGGCGGTTCTGAAGATGACGTTTGGATCGAACGCGCTCGCGCTGGTCGATAACGGCACGCTCTCGCTGATGCTCGGGTTTCCGTTCGCAGCCGATCGTCCACAAAGCATGCAGTTATTCCCTTTAAGGATTAACACGGGAACCGATCCCACCTATCCGAACAGCCTTCCGAATATTAATCGTCCAATCGCGCCGGGCCAAACCGATACCTATCACATTTCTATTCGATTCGGGACCGCTGCTATGACGGCTTACAACTTTGCTCCGGACATCTATGCGCGCTTCACGACTCTTTATCCTCACAAGCTCAATTGGACCGACCGCCGGCCTATTGCGAGTCTGATTCTTGCGACAACGGCTACGGGTTGGCCAACGAATCCAAGGGGTTGGCTGCTTGATCCAACGATCAACGTGACTACCGCGGCGGGCATTCAAAACTTGCACGACCGCATCATGGCCTGGGCCGATAACAGCATCGCTATTATGCAGCAAATGAATGCTCAGGGCATGGTCACCTGGGACATTGAAGGCGAACAATATCCGCAGCCCACGACGTACATCGGCGATCCAAGAGTTTTTGCCACTCTCGCGCCCGAGATGAGAGGCATTGCCGATGAATATTTTCAAAAATTTCGCACCGCCGGTTTTCGGGTTGGGGTTTGTCTGCGGCCTCAACAACTTGTTATCAGCGGCGGCAGCGTTACACAAAACACCATCGCCGACCCAACCAGCCTGCTCATTAGCAAAATCAACTACGCGAAGCGGCGTTGGGGCGCGACCTTGTTTTATGTCGATTCGAACGGCGATCCGAACAATCCGATGGTTGCGGATATTTTCGCGAGAGTCGCCGCAGCGGAACCGGACGTGCTTTTGATTCCCGAGCACGAAACGCTGGGCTACTATGGCAGCACGGCCCCCTACCGCGAATTGCGAGGCGGCTGGACTTCGTCGCCGCCGCTCGTCCGTGAGATCTACCCGACCGGTTTCAGCGTCATCAATACTGCCGATGGAGATATCGACGCGAATGAAGCGCAATTGAAACAGGCGGTGGCGCAGGGCGACGTCATGATGTTCCGTGGATGGTTCGACGACCCGAACAATGTCAAGGTAAAGGCGCTTTATCCCGCTCCTTCGGTTGCACCGCCTCCGTCGATCAGCTTTCTGACGCCGGCGTTTAATCAATACGTGAGCGGCATAGTCCAGATTACGGCGAGTGCAACAAGCAGCGTGGGAATTGGCGGCGTCGAGTATCTGCTGGACAATCAAGCGCTCGGACAAAAGCTAGGGACCGCGCCTTATGCGTCCTCGCTCGCTACCGCGAATTACTTGAGCGGCTATCATCTGCTCACCGCGATTGCGAGTGATATTTACGGCACGACGAATGCGGTGGCAATTCCAGTTGTGTTCTGAAAGGGCAGGCCAATGCAGGCGCAATTTTAGCTCGGATCGGCAGCAGCACGCCATTGGATCCGTATTCGCCAGTCAGAACAGGGCGAGAGCGCTCATCGGATAATGCTTGCGATTGCGAGTCCAGAGCGCAGCTCCGGTTACTACAGCGGATGCCGCTATGAGCGCGTCTCCGAGTTCGACGCTGTGGCTTTTCCTATAGCGACGGAGGAATTCGCCGGCTTTGCGGCCAATCTCCGCGTCAATGGGTATGCAGGTCAACGCTCGGAATAAATTCGTCAGAACATCGCATTCGCGGGGAAGGGCGCCGTGCCAGAGTTCGGCGATCGACACGGGCGAGCAGAGCACATCATCTTGCGACTCGGCAAGTTCCGCCCACTTGCGTAGAATTTCCGCGTCCCTAGCGCGGGTTACCTCGATAAGTATGTCGGAATCGACTAGAACAGTCACTCTTTTCTGATTTTTTCAAGGCGTGAGCCGCGTCTCAAGCTCCGCACATAGTTTGCTGAGTCTTCGAACTCGCGCCGGTTTTTTCGCAGTCCCACGAGCGCCTGCATCGCCGCTCGCCGCTCTTCAGGGTTGCCGAGATAGCGCTCCCGCGCAGCCGTTCGCACGAGTTCCGAGATAGTCGTTCCCATGCTCCGCGCGCGGGCGTGAAGCGCACTCCATAATTGATCGTCGAGATAGAGTTGTGTGCGGCGCACGATGTATATTATACATCGTCTGCCCCGTCAAGCAACAGCCGGCGTCTTTACTTCCCGCTGCCTCATTTCTCCGCTGCCTCGCTTATTGCGTTCCGCATCCAGGGGCCGCGCGCCAATCATATCAGCGATCCGGCCAACCCCGATCGGCAGATCGTAATTTTCGAGGAATGCCCGCCGGGCATTGTTTCCAGCTTCGTGAACCAGCCTGCGGTTTGATGCGAGCGTGCGCAACAGTTCTTTCAACCCATGCACATCGCCGGGATTGATCTGCCACCCGCAGTGGAATTTCCCGATGATCCGATGAGGCGTGCTTTCTTCGGGTCCTATGTACAGGATCGGGCGCCCCGAAGCCATCAGGGCATAGACTTTGCTGGGAACTACCGTGCCAATACATTCCCGCCGCTGAGTGACTAACCCGACGTCGCCCTTACCTAAGCTCTCGCCGAGCTCTTCCGCGCTCGAATATCCGCGAAAATTGACGTGTTCGAGCTTCCTGCTCGCGCACCGCTCCTCGAGCGCCTTGCGCTTCGGTCCGCCTCCGGCAAACACGAATTCAGCTACTGGAGCCTCATCCATCTCGAAGGCCGCCTGCTCAATCGTTTCTACCTCATGAGCCAATCCGAGGTTCCCCGAGTACAGCACCTGGAGCAAGGGTTGATCGGGAAACGGCACAGGCTTGATGTCTCTTCCATCCGCCCAATTCTCGGCGACATATAGGTGCTCGTCGGTAATGCCGCGATTCATGAGGCGCTGCTTCATACATTCGCCAAGCACCAGGATTCCGTCTGCCTTCTGGCGCGGCCAGTCTGTCATGAACCCGATGAGCCGTTCGAGCGCGCTGTTCTTCTTGATCCAGCCCAGCTCGACAGCGACGTCCGGATACACATCCATCTCCCAAATCCAATGCCGGCATCCGCGGAGACTTTTCATCATCGTTCCGACTGATGAGAGAAGAGGTGGCGTTGTTAGAGTGATCACTAGATCGGGCTTCTCTCCTAACAAACCAGCTCCGAGCGCCGATCCCAAGAACGACGTATAGGAAAGCAACCGTGCCGCCGTTCCGCGAGCAAATTTCAACGTTGGTGTGCGGCGGACTTCGATAGTTGAAACCTCACCCTTGGCGCCTGGCCCCACGTAGTTTGAATTGCCGCAGACTGCCACAACATCGTGACCTCGCGCCGCGAGTTCCCTTGCCAGGTCTGTCAATAATAGACTCGTCGGAGCCGAATCAGGCCAAAAAAATTGATTCAGGAGTAAGATTCGCATGCTATTTCGGATTCCTTTATTTCCGCCGGTGGATAGGGCGCTCTGGCGCAGGATTGCCGAAGTTTTCGCTCTCGAATAAATCGCGCGGGATTGCCGGCGTGAATTTCGTTAGCGGGTACGGTGCGATTGGCAATGCTTCCTGCCGCCACTACCGCGGTTTCTCCAATCACAACTCCCGGGCAAACCACTGCTCTCGCTCCAATCCAGGCTCCGTCGCCAATCGAGATAGCTTGCTCGATCAGCCGGAACCCGGGGTCCGTCCAATCGTGATTACCGGTACACAGATAGCTCGCTTGCGACAGGCAGATGTCGTTTCCAAGCCGGACGTCAGCGATATTATCTATCCAACAGTCTTCGCCGATCCAACAGTGATTCCCAATCGTTAATCGCCAAGGATATTTCACTCGCACTCCGGGCTTGATGACGACGCCCGCGCCAACCCTTGCACCAAACGCGCGCAGCAACCGGACGCGCAAGCCCGAAAAAGGTATCCATCCACTGCGCAACAACGGAAGACCGAAAAAGAACCAGGCAAGCTGCCACCGAAGAGAGCGGCCCGGATGATAGGAATCGTTGTTGAAAGTGGACAACTGAACCTGCGACATGATTGCCTCCCGCCTCCTCAGCTGAGCCTCAAATCGACGCCGGATGGTTTGTCTCCGCCAGCCAGCCACTCATATACTGCCGACATCTGCCTCCCCACCGAGTCCCAGCTATAGATCTGTTCCACCACGCGGCGGCCGTTTGCTCCGAAACGTTTCCGATCGGCGGCGCTCGATTCAAAGTATTGGCCGAGTGCGTCAGTCAATTCAAACACGTTCGGCTCGATCATCCAGCCGCATTCGCGCTGCCTCACTTCCGTTACGTTGCACCGCGAACTGACGATTACCGGCAAGCCCATGCCCATGGCCTCGAGCACCGACACGCTGAGCCCTTCGGATCGCGACGGCAGCACAAAAGCATCCGCGGCCTTAAGCGCGCTCCACTTCTCAGCGCCTTTCAGCATGCCGGCAAATGTCACCGACCTTTCGATACCCAGTTCGAAAATCATCTGTTTCACGCGCTTCTCTGTCCCCTCGAAATCCGGGCCGGCCAGTACCAGATGAGATTCCTCGCTCCGCTGCGCATTGTGCCAGGCGCGGCACAGCAGATCGAGGCCCTTCTTGAAATGCAAGCGTCCGAGAAACAGCAGGATGCGTTTCCCGGCGAGGTCGGGGAATTTCAGAAAGAAATCGGATGAGTTGCCAGCACGCGGGATGCGAACCCCATTGGGAATTACCACAATTGGATTCCTGGCGCCAAAACTGCGATATTCTTCCACTTCGGCTCCGGTCAATGCATGCAGGCAGGTAGCGCCCGCGACGTTGCGCTCCTCGATCAGCAACGAATACAGACGTTTCTTCCATCCCTTGTTCCGTAGGGCCCAAGGTTCGAGCATGCCGTGAGCCGACACGACGTAAGGCTTCCTCGCGGCACGCGCAGCTTGCGCCCCAAACAGGCAGTGCTCCTGCCAGATTCCATGGATATGCACGCCGGCACATTCGGTAATGTGATCGTTCAAGCGATTGCGCAGCTCGCGTTCGACGAACCACCGCGACATCCCCAGGGGAAATACGTCCAGCGGAATGGACGGAGCCACATCGTACTGTTCGCCGGCGCCGCAGAAGGGAACGAGCGCGGCTTCCGTGCCTGCCAGTGAGACAGACTCGCAGAAGGAGGGCAGCACGGCGCTGATGCCGCCATATTTCGGATCGAGATGAGCAACTAAATTCAGCCATGTTCCTCCGCGCGACTGAACGGGCGAAACAAGCGCGTGTTCTTCGGTTTGTGTCAGCATTTCCTGCGGCCTCCTCCCTACGCCGCCACGATCCGAGCCACTTCATCCGCCCAGGTTTCAGGCGAGTAACGGCTGATGATTTCATGCGACTTCCGGCCCATGTGAGCGAGGCGCTCGATTTCGCATTCTTCCATCGCTTCGAGCGATCCCAGGATCGCGCCATGTTGCGCTGGGTCGAATACGAATCCGTTGACGCCCGGCCGAACCAGGTCCTCCACACACCCGCACCGGTTCGAAACAAGCACGGGCAGGCTCGACGCCATCGCTTCATTCACAACGAGGCCCCAGGGTTCCCGGCTGCTCGGCAGCACGAAACAACTCGCGAATGCGTAATAGGGAATCAAACTTGCGGATGTTTGGTGGCCGGCAAAGTGCACAGCCGTCGAAAGCCCGTGGCTTGCCGCAAGCCCTGTCAGCTGCCCGCGAAGCGGCCCGTCTCCGGCAATCACCAGGGACCATGTCCCGCCATTCTTCCGGTAGGCTGCGAATTCTTCAATCAGGCCGGTTACGTTCTTCTCGGGCGCCAGGCGGCCAACGAACAGGAAATACTTATCTGGTAATTCCCACTCTTTGCGGTTGCCGCCCGCCCGCAGTTCGTTCGTGCCACGAGCAAAGAATTCGTTGTCGACAACGTCATAGTTTCGAGCGATGCGATCGGATGGAAACTCGAGGGCCTCGAGATAACGGACATGCGCGCTTCCGCCCGCAACCGCCCAATCGAACAATGCTCGAAGCATCCAGCTCTTGAGTTTCTCTTTCCATCCGGAACGCTCGTGGTCGGCGCGCGTCGATTCAGTCATCAATACCGACCGGCGTCCGCGCCATTTCGACCACAGCGCGGCGGCTAAACCAGGAGCAGTGTAGTAGCCGGGCACAAGCACCACGGAAGGTTGCATTGATTCAAGCTCACGCCACAAAAGGCGTGCGAGCCGCCGTTGCCCGATGCCATTCCAGCTCGCTTCCGGAGCGATCGTCCGCACCGGCAGCGCTTGGTTTGTCTTCTCGCGAAATACCATTCCCTGGTGAACGCCCGCGCCGCCGACTAGCTCGAGGCCCGTCACGCGGCCGTTCAGTGATTTGTGCTCGGTTAAGGCGCGGAATCGGGCGGCATGGTAGGCGTACCAGTCAATCCAGATCACAACAATGCTGTCTTGTCTAGTTCCGCTCACAATGCCGCTCCAGCCAGTTCCACCGCAGTCACCTTTGACTGCGCTCCGTGCCGCCTCTCTCTCCGATAAAGCGCCCACTTCCACACCACCCAAATCGGAATAGAAAGCAGCGCGAGGCGGAAAATAACGGCTTCCATGGTCTGCATCACGAGATAGATGGATAGCGCCGATAACACGGCGTACTGCGCGATCCATTGCCGCCCTTTGCTGAGCGCGTTGCGCCAGCACCGGCCGTAGATGAAGCCGAATAGCGCCAACACCGGTATTGCGAGCCACGTGCATTCAATCCAAAGGTCGGCCACAATTCCCGGCGCCGAGCCAGGCGCGCCCTCCCAGCCCATCGTTTCGGCGATACCCTGGCCCGTGCCCGCGTTCACGAGCAATTCCGGCACGCCGAAATCCTCATACTTCGTTGGCCAAAGTGTCGACGGAATGGGCCGGACCAGAAGCTGCGCGGCGTAGCGTCTTCCCCAGAAATGTTTTTCCGCACGCTGCGCCGATAGCAAAGCTCCCGAACCGTAGATATACTCGTTCCCCGTGTCCGCCGTGTCCGTCACCGCCGAAACGTCGGTTGTGAAGCTCTTGTCAGAACCGAGATAGATGCTGCTCCGGTTCGTCACCAGGAACAGCACGAACCAGCCCAGTGCGAAGCCCGCCATGCAGGTTGCGATGACCGGAGGCCGTTTGCCACGATTGAGAAACCAGCCCATGCCGAGCACGATGCACAACGCGAAAGTCGGTCCGCGCCGCGAAGTCAGAATTGCCTGCGTCAGCCAGGGCAGCGTAAAGCAGGCAAGCATCACCGCATACCACGTCCGCATACGATCCATTCCAATCGCTGCCAGAATGAGTAGCACGCCCGCTAACAGCAGAATCGAGCCGTCGCGAACGTAGCCGCTGTCGTCCCAACCTCCGCTATATGCTGTGCCGAACGCCTGTTGCAAACCGCCGGATTTGATAATCAATGTCAGCCAAGCAGTTAGTCCCAAGCCGCCCGCGATCGATCCGCCAATCACCAGCTTCTTTGCCGTTCGTAACGGGTTTTCGACCGGCATGGGATGAAGCTTCGGCCTGCGAACCCCGGCGAACAGACAGCTCACGATAAACGCCGATACGCCTAGCAGGTTGATCGATTGCACGTTAATGAGTTGCTGCTGGTCGAAGAACGTGAAAACATCTCCGGAACGGAGCAGCTTGAATGGCATCCAAACGTAAATGAATGCCATGATCGGCCCGATAAAAACCAGGGGATGAAACACATCCCGGCTTCCGTCGTAGGCCACCAAAATGCCGAACAGAAGCACTAACAG
>JBAUZG010000213.1:0-28419 GCA_049585195.1 Bryobacteraceae bacterium
GAACGACGCAATTCAGAAGAAAGCGCGGCATCGGAACAAGAGAACAGCAACTTCTAAGCGGTAATCCAGCTGAGCATTCAGTGGTCATCCCTAAAAGATGAGTTGTGAGTAGAACCTGTGTAGTCGCGCAGCGTTTAGTGATCCTGAAAGTCACTCGACTGCCACTTGGACGAAAACGGCATTGTGGAGAAATGATGGGTTCCTGTTTGTTGGTGTAAGGGCAGAACCACCGCGGGCTGTCAGGGCGGATCTGCTCAATGGAACGTAACCCGGTTTTCCGAGCACAACGCGGGGGTAGGTAAACGCTGCGCGACTACCCCGGACGAATGTGCGATGACGAGACGATTTCCAGTCGCAACACGTGGGTCGAATCGGTCGCTACTAGGCTGTGTTCCCGTAGAGCAACTCGGTATCTTGACAGCAACTTGCGAATTAGGCTGTCGGTCTTATCGTTCAGCTGGCGCTATTCATGGACGCAGGTGGCTCGTTTCGATCGTGAGGAGATTTTCGCTCGAACACGCCAAAACGCTGCCGATACTCTCCCGGCGATAGGCCCGTGACTTTGTGGAACACTGTGCGAAATGCGCCCTGGTCCTGATAGCCGACCATCCAGGCGACCTCGTTTATAGTCACAGCAGTGAGTTCAAGCACTTCTCGCGCCTTCTCGATTCGCAAGTGCTGTAAGTATTCGATCGGTTTCAACCCGGTAGCCTCATGAAATCGGCGAAGGAATGTGCGCTCTCCTAAGTTGGCACTGGCAGCTAATATTCCGACTCTGATGCTGTCAGCATAATGAACTTGAAGCCAATGTTGAACCGCAAGCACCACCTTGTCCCCGTGGTTAAGCCGTGGCATGAACTTCGAGTAGAAGCGCTGTTCGCGACCTGTTGCATCCACGAGAAAGAAACGCGCCGTCGCCATCATAATTGCTAGTCCGCTCCAACGAGCGATGAGGTGCAGGCCCAAGTCGACCCACGCCATGATGCCGCCAGCCGTAATGATGTCTCCGTCGTCGATGATCAGCTGATCGGAATCAACGTTTACTTGCGGATATCGTTCCGCTAATTCATTCGCATGGATCCAGTGTGTTGTGGCCACGCGCCCGTTCAGCAGCCCGGTACCGCCCAACAGAAACGCACCCGCGCAGATGGAGCAGATTACGGAACCCTGCGAATGTTGGACGCGAATCCAGTTTTCTTGCCGTGAATCGGAGTGCCGCCAAGGCTCCGGGTCGAGGCTGGGAGGCAGGATCAAGGCGACGATGGCGTCGTGCTCACCGCTATGTGTGTCAAAAACGCACTCTATAACGCCCTTATCGGCGTTCATTCGCCAATGACTTACCCTCAAAGCGCGCGATGCGGAGGCATCCTTGTCAGCGCCAAGACGATTCGCAGTTACAAACAGGTCAGTTAGGCCATCTACCGCTGCTATTTGCGCGCGAGGATAGATGAGTACGCCGATCTCCGCCAGCTTCGAGCCTTTGCGCTTGTCAGATTCGCCTCGCATTATGTCAGTTCTGCCCATTTGCTATCGGCTGGATTTCAGTTCAAATCGAAGAGTCCACAGCATTCAATCAAGGCGCTCTGACGGAGGTCACGGCCGGCGGTGGACCGAACGTTAATTTTATCTTCATTGCGCAGCATTGGCTGGGTGGTGGAGGACATACCAATCGATAATGATCGGCCGCCGTTGAGACGACCAAAGGAGAATTCTGATGCCGACTATCACGACAAAAGGTGGAATAGAGATTTATTACAAGGATTGGAGCAAAGGTCAGCCCATTGTGTTCAGCCATGGGTGGCCGCTGAGCGCAGATGACTGGGATGCGCAGATGCTGTTTTTCGGCCAACACGGCTATCGCGTCATTGCGCACGATCGCCGTGGACATGGGCGATCGACACAGACGTGGGACGGCAACGAAATGGATACTTACTCGGACGACCTGTCCGCGCTGTTCGAAGCCCTCGACCTTGAGGATGCAATTATGGTTGGGCATTCTACTGGTGGCGGCGAGGTCGCGCGCTATTTAGGACGCCACGGTACCAAACGTGTTGCTAAGGCGGTGTTAATGAGCGCAGTTCCGCCGCTGATGCTGCAGACGGTAAAGAACCCGGGCGGTTTGCCGCGATCGGTCTTCGATGGAATACGGGCCGGAGTGGCAGGAGATCGGTCCCAGTTCTACAAGGACATCACACTCCCGTTTTATGGGTACAACCGGCCTGGCGCAAAAATCTCTGAAGGCGTTCGCGAGCATTGGTGGTTGCAGGGTATGCTCGGCGGTGTAAAAGCACACTACGATTGCATAAAAGCCTTCTCGGAAACGGATTTCACGGAAGACCTGAGGAGAATCGATATCCCGGTGCTTGTGATGCACGGCGATGACGATCAGATTGTGCCGATTGGCGCCGCCGGACTCATGTCCGCGAAGATACTAAAACACGCAACGCTGAAGATTTACCCCGGATTTCCCCACGGCATGGCCACTACCAATCCGGACGTAATCAACGCCGACCTTTTGGCATTCTTCGTCGAGGGAATCAAGGTTGCAGTGGGTCTTTGAGAGTCTGGCCACTTCTGCTGGAGCGTATGCTACTCGCATGAAGACTCCGCAAGCCGGGATATTCGCTCTCGGAACGGCAGCACATGCTTACCTGGAATTCGATGTCTTGAACCAACGCTACGGAGAAAAGCTCGTTATCGCAATTTCCGCGCTGCGTGAGCCGAGAACCACTATTGGCGGAGTCAACTTAGTGGTAGGGTTCAGGCCTGAGCTGTGGAACCAAGTCGCTCCCGATCACTCGCCCGCAGGAGTGCAGGGATTCAATACGGAAATCGTCGGGCCGGACGGGTTCGCCATGCCCGCCACACAGCACGAAGCTGTTTTGTGGCTCTCAGGAAGCACGTATGACGTACTCTTCGACGTGGCACACGGCGCCATCGTCGCCGTGAAGGAGGTGGCGTCGGTAGCCGAAGAGACCTCAAGCTGGGCTTACCGGCACGATCGCGACCTAACCGGCTTCATCGACGGTTCGGAGAACCCGAGCCTGATCGATGCTCCGGATGCGGCGCTCATACCCGAAGGAAATGCCGGCGAAGCTGGAACCATCCTGTTGTTACAGAAGTGGAGGCACGACACAGCCGCCTGGGAGTCGCTTCCCGTTAATCAGCAAGAGCGGGTGATTGGGCGTAGAGAGCTGGACAGCGTTGAGCTCGATGATAAGCCGTCGGATTCGCACGTTGCGAGCACTGATCAGGACAGGTACGGGAAGATCTTCCGCCGGAACATGCCATATGGGACCGTCACCGATCATGGAACGATGTTCGTTGGATTCAGTGCCGATCAGCGGCGGCTTTCCACGATGTTGGAAAGCATGGCGGGCCGGCGTACCGGAGTACGCGACGCGCTCACGCGCTACACGCGGCCCATCAGCGGTGCCTATTACTTCATTCCCTCAACCGACAGCCTGCGCCAATCTCGCTAGATTGCATCGAGCCTGCCGGCGCTGCCCTGATCCTGACCGACATGGCAAAAGCGCAGTGTCCTCGCTGCTTCTGATTACGCGCTCCGGTACGAGCGTTCATTGACATTGAGTCGCTCAGCACGGGCGACCCTCATTATCCCTCAACTGCGCGACCGCTAATCAGTTCCGAACTGCCGATCCGCAGCCCACGCGTAGCGTCCCTCGCGTTTGCGAGTTCGTTCTGACGGCCAAGTGACGATCTGACCCATTCGCCGGGACAACTGCGGATTACTAGTCCCTACGCGACCAGGAGCGAGTGACTTAGAAGAGCCACCGTTTCCGAGCAGTTCTCACCATATTGTTTCCTTAAATCTTTGAGTCGCGTTGATTCGTTGATTCCTCAAACATGTGGCTGCCAAGAAGCGTATTCGGATCTAGCGCGGCCAATTTCTCATTCATCGAACAGGCCGGCAGATGGTTAATTCCCAACCGATATCTGGGCTAATAACCAACCGCGCGCCAGGCGCCAGTCACGAGTTACAGTTTCTTCGGAGATCCCGAGTGCGCCCGCTGTTTCCTCAACGCTAAGGCCGCCGAAGTAGCGCAGTTCCACGATGCGTGCCCTGCGAGGATCAACTACCTGCAACTCAGTGAGCGCATCGTCCAACGCGACGAGGCGGGCATCTTTGGAATGGCTAACCGAAAGAACATCGTCAATGTCGAATCGCTCGAGCCCGCCGCCGCGTTTGGACGTTGAGCGCTTGCGTGCCGCGTCCACCAGGATTCGACGCATGATCTGGGCGCACGCGGCGAAGAAATGCGCTCTGCCTTTCCAGTCCACTTGTCGAACATCGATCAATTTGAGGTAGACCTCATGGACAAGGGCGGTGGCGTCGAGTGTATGGCCGTTGCGTTCTCTTTTTGTGAGGCCGGCGGCCATGCGACGCAGCTCTTTGTAAATACGCGGGGTGAGAGCATCCAGCGCGGTCGGGTTGCCATGGGCCCAATCGAGAAGAAGTTGAGTGGTTTCAGAAGCTTCCGGATTCACAAGGTGCTAGCACATAATATCGCGAAAAAAACTTAGGCGGCGATTACGGTTTTGACAGCGAAACTTCGCGATGTAGGTCAGGCGGGGTAGTGCCATTCAGGCCGACCGCTACTCGGAAAGGAAAAGAGGATTAATTCATGAAACGCTTAAGAATCGCACTTTGGGGCGGGACAACCCTGTTGTCGCTGGCGCTGAACGGGAATGCGCAGAACGTTGTTACTAACTGGAACGCGATTGCTTCCACGTCTATCGTTACCACCGGCGGTATAGGGCCAGCGGCTTCCAGCGTCTGGTTTGCCTACACAAACATTGCGGTGTACGATGCAGTCAATGCGGTTCACGGCCGCAAGTTCGAGCCTTTCTATTATTTCGGTAGCGCGGCTGCAGAAGCTTCTGATGAAGCTGCAGCTTTGGCGGCAGCGCACCGAGTGTTGGTTTATTATTTTCCTGCTCAGCAAACCACGCTCGATGCCCAATTCGCGGCGTCATTGAGTGCGCTTACAAGTACACCACGGGCCAAGACGGACGGTATCCTAACGGGCGAAGCAGCAGCCGAAGCTCTGATTTCCGAACGAACAGGGGACGGCTTGAACGCGAGTGTCACGTATAGCCAACCGAGCGATCCGGGCGTATGGGAACCGAACCCGCCGGGCTCCTCACCAGTTACGCCGTGGCTCGGACAGATGCGTCCGTTTACCATGCGAAGTGCAGACCAGTTTTTGCCGGACGGGCCCACCGCGCTCAATAGCGAAGAGTGGGTGGCCGATTACAACTTGACACGCCTGTTTGGCGGCTTCATCAGTGACCTGCGGACGCCGGCGCAAACGGAGATTGGTCAGTTTTGGACCGCGCACACCGCAGTCCAATACAGCCAGGCTTTCAATGGGCTGGCTCAGCAATACAAGCTGGATCTTTTAGACTCGGCCAGACTGATGGCAATTCTCTGGACGGGTTACGCCGATGCGGCGATCGGATGCTTCAACGGAAAATACACGTACAACTTTTGGCGACCTTGGGCTGCGATCCCGGCCGGGGGCGCGAATTCTGAACTCCTCGCGGACGCAACGTGGAAGCCCCTTGCGGCCACACCGAATCATCCGGAGTATCCAGCAGCGCATGGTTGCGTTACAGGCGCGGTTACGAATCTGGTGGCGGATTACTTTCATACCCGCAAGGTACACGTCGTTATCAACAGCTCTGTTTTCTCTGACGGCGTGCATACGCACACCTTCGAAGATGTGGGCGATTGGCTCAATGAAGTGTACTGGGCGCGCATCTTCGCGGGATTTCATTTCAATCACTCGCTGCAGGACGGTATGGAACTAGGAAGGCAAGTGGCTCATCAGCTAGTCGGACAGCACTTTCGGGTTGAGGACGAACGGGACAGGCACTAATTCAAATGATACGAGCGGATTTGCGTCCCCCAAAGAAATAGTCCCACTGCAAGAGTTTTGTTCCACGCCACGGATGAGATTGGAATGACGGACGACAACGCAAAGCAAGCATCCCATGACGGCTCACATGTCGAGGAGGGCCAGCCATTAGTCGCAGGATGGGCGCTGGATTGTAACGGGTGGCAATGATGGAAAGGCAAGGGACTGTTTGACGTGAGACGAGACGGAAAGCAGATTGTTTTCGACCGAGAGCGAGAGAACTCCGCGGTCGTCTTGATTGACATACATGGCGAGCAATAAGGTCTCCGGCAGGCTGATCAGCGGGACATGGCCGCGCTATCAATCGTTCGATTCGAACTCCGTGATCTCAACTTTCCCATGGCCGGAAACAAGCAACCGATCAGGCCCGATTAGCTCAACCAGCGCGCTGCGGGCGACAGTGCTGCGCGAGGCAATGGCCTGACGGCCCTCTCCTCGCCAGTGAGATGCTGTCGTCTACACGTACAGTGCGCTCGGAATCGCCTTCGGGGTGTAATATCGAATGTCCATGAAAGTAAGAAAATGAAGCCAGATCGATGGCGCCAGGTCGTGGACCTTTACCACGCGGCGCAGGACTGTACGCCGGATCAGCGTGCGGCCTTGCCAGGGTACGCCGATCCGGAAATCCGCGCTCTCGTGGAACGGATGCTCGGAATGAGCGGGACCGCTTTCCTGGACCAGCCGATCGCCGGTTCGCTCAGCGATCCCGAAGTTTGTACCACCGCGCCCGGATCTCAAGTTGGTCCTTATAGGATTGAGGCACAGATTGGCGCCGGCGGGATGGGAATTGTGTATTGCGCCAGCGATACGCGCCTGGACAGAAAAGTCGCGCTCAAGCTTCTTCGCTGTGTTGACGGCGATCCACAGCATGTCACTCGCTTCGAACGGGAGGCTCGGGCGGCCTCTGCCCTTAATCATCCGAATATCGTCTCCATCTTTGACATTGGTGAAGCCGACCCCGGGCGGTTCATCGTAATGGAGTATGTCACCGGCCGTACGCTCCGCGACATGTTAAAGCAAGGTCTGCTACTCGACTCGCTTGTTGAATTGGGCAGTCAGATGGCACGTGCGTTGAGCGCCGCCCATGCCGCTGGCATCACGCATCGCGACATCAAACCGGAAAACCTCATGGTCCGGGACGATGGTTACGTAAAGATTGTCGATTTCGGCCTGGCAACGCTGCTTCGCGAGGAGCCCGCGGGTAAGAGCTTGTTACAAACCGCCGTCACCCTGCCGGGCCAGATCTTCGGCACTCCGCGTTATATGTCCCCCGAGCAGGCCCGCGGTGAAAGTTCGGGTGCTCCCTCCGATATATTCTCGCTCGGGATGGTGTTCTACGAAATGGCCACCGGTCGTTGCCCGTTCAGTGCCACTTCCATCCCGGAGGTGCTGCAAGCGATCGTTGCACAGAATCCGGAGCAGCCTTCGCATTGGAACCCTGCAATCACTCCGGCACACGATCAACTGATCCTGGCCATGCTGCGCAAGAATCCGTCGGAGCGCCCATCCGCGAGTGCAGTCGAGACGACGCTGGTTGCCACCAGGGTCGATCATTCGGCTCGGCGCGAAACCAATCTTCCGGTTCAGAGGACGGCCTTCATTGGACGAGATCAGGAACGGGCCGCGATCAAGGGGTTGTTGCTTAACCCCGCAGTCCGTACACTGACACTAACCGGACCTGGCGGGACTGGCAAGACTCGCCTGGCCTTACAGTGTGTGGAGGATGTCCTCGGGAACTTTCCCGGAGGAGCGTATTTCGTCGACTTGGCGCCCTTGGCTGAGCCCAAGCTCGTAATTTCCGCGATCGCTAAAGCCCTGAACGTTCGGGAGTCGCCCGGACACGACATGACGGGTTTGGTTCGCCAGCACCTTGCCACACTGGAAGCGCCGCTCGTGATCCTGGACAACTTTGAACATTTAATGGACGCGGTGCCTTCCGTTGTGGATTTGCTCGAATCCTCAGCGCGGCTCAAAGTAGTAGTAACAAGCAGGCTCGTGCTCCGCATCTACGGCGAGCAGGAATTCCCGGTGCTTCCTTTGCCGTTGCCGCCGAGTGCTCCATCACTTTCTCCCGAAGACATCCTGGCGTTCGCCTCCGTAGCTCTATTCGTGCAGCGCGCCTCTGCGGTTCGTCCAAGTTTTCGCGCGACCCCTGAAAATGCCTCCGCGATAGGCGAAATCTGCCGCCGCTTAGACGGTTTGCCATTGGCAATTGAACTAGCGGCCGCACGGGTAAAAGTCCTGCCGCCAGCCAGCCTGTTGGCACGAATCGAAAATCGGCTGCAGTTGCTCACAAGCGGCGCACGAGATTTGCCCGCTCGCCAACAGACTCTGCGCCGGACCATCGACTGGAGCTATGACTTGTTGCAACCCGCCGAACGGAAGCTGTTCGCCCGGCTCGCGGTATTCGGAGGTGGCTGCACGTTGGAAGCCGCCGAAGCGGTCTGCAATACACGTGAGGATCTGGAACTGGACCTGTTCGATGGGATCTCGTCACTGGTGGATAAGAGCCTGCTCCGGCAGCAGAGCAGTAATGACGCTGAACCTCGCTTCTACATGTTGGAGACGATTCGGGAATATGCGCGCGAGCGTCTGCAGGAGCGCGGAGAGTTAGCCGCAACCGAACACGCCCACGCCGCGTATTTTCTGGTTCTGGCCGAAGAGGACGTGGGGACTTTACATGCCGGCCAGCAGCAAGCCTTGCTCCGCGCCAGTTATTTGGAACACGACAATTTTCGCGCGGCCGCACGCTCGCTGCTAACCGCGGGGAATGCCGTCTGGGCGCTCCGCCTCGGCGCTGCGCTGCAGTGGTTTTGGGAGCACCAGGAATACTTCACGGAAGGCCGCGATTTGCTGGAGACAATTCTGAGAATGCCGGGCGCCGAGGACCGAACCAGCTTGCGCGCGCGCGCGATGTATTGCGCCGCCACTCTGGAATACCGCTTACAAAATACCCGCTCCTCCGAAAAGTGGACTGGCGAGGCGCTCGAAATTTTTCGCGAGCTTAGGGATCGCAAGGGAATGGCCGCTTCGTTTAACGCAATGTCAATGAACGCACGGCGCCACAAACGGTTTGAAGAAGCGCGAGCGATGCTCGAGGAGGCTGCCCAACTCTGGCGGGAAGCGGGCGATGATGTTTCAGCGGACAACGCACTCAGCAATTTGGGCGTGCTCGCCCGGGACCGGGGCGACCATCAGGGCGCAGGCGCTATTTTCGAGCAACTGGCACTGCGTTTTCGCGCTGGCGGGAATCTGGAGGGCGTCGCGTCGGCGATGAGCTGTCTGGGAGACGTCGCGGCGGCGCAGAAAGACTATGTTCTCGCCAGAACCCACTACCAACAAAGTCTGGAGCTGTTTCGGCAGCTCAACGATCGAGCTGGCGCAGCCCGCGTCCTCGCCGACTTGGGCAATCTGATGCGAGATTGCACTGATTACGAAGCCGCCCGCGTGTTGTATCTGGAGTCGCTTCAGGAATCGGTGGCGGTCGGCCGCCGAAGCAGTATCGCCCGCGCGCTGACCGCGATGGCTGAGTGCGCCGTTCATCAGGGACGCTACGTCAGGGGATTGAAGCTGGCCGGCGCCGCCGCGGGTATCTGGCAAACAGTTGGAACAGAAGGTAAATCCGCCGAACAAAATCCCATTCAGAAAGTCCTGGAGACAACCGCATTGCGGTTAGCCGGGCCGCAACATTCCCAGGCCTGGACGGCTGGCCAGGGTATGAACACCGCTCAGGTGGCTCTGTACGCTTTCGGTGAAATCGATTAGGAATACTTCGCCGGATCGACCATCCTCCGGACCGCGGAGATGCGATTGGCAGGCAGTCCCAGCCTTCTGGCGTGTTCTTTTATTGGGGCTTCATCCGGAGCCAGGTACACGCAGTAGATTTTATCGTCGGTAACGTAGCTGCGAAGCCAGCGAATCTGCGCCCCCAAGTTAGCCAGAATCTCCAACGATTTCAGCGAGGTTTCCCGAATCTGGTCTTCGGTGAAATCTCCTGCTCCAGGGACCTCCCGTTCGATCACATATTCTCGCATCTGGGCACAATACCATAGACCTGCATGGTATGTTGGCGGAGAAGTTTCACTGGGAGGGCCGATGTTCGAATGGCGACCTCTGATCCAACGTCTGGGAGAACGCTTTGCCAGCCGGGCTGTCGAGCACGATGAAAATGATCGGTTCGTGAATGCCAATTGGGAGGAGTTGAAAAAGGAGAAACTCTTCTCCGCCGTGGTTCCCGGGGAACTCGGAGGCGCGGGGCTTTCCCACGCCCAAATGTGCAGTTTGATTCGGGAGATGGCCCAATATTGCCCGTCCACAGCGTTGGCTTTCTCCATGCACCAACACCTGGTAGCTGCCGCGGTGTGGAACTGGCGGCAGGGCAATCCTGGCGAGAAGTTGCTGCGAAAGGTCGCAGACAGCGAGACCGTGCTGGTCAGCACCGGCGCCAACGATTGGCTCAGTTCCAGCGGCAGCCTCGAATCCTGCGAGGGAGGATTTCGATTTTCGGCAACGAAGGCCTTCGCCAGCGGCTCCCCGGCTGGTGATTTGTTGTTGACCAGCGGCCGGTATAAGGACCCAAAGGAAGGCTGGCAGGTTTTCCATTTTCCTCTGTCGCTCCGTGCCGAAGGGGTCCGCGTTTTGGAGAACTGGAAAGCGATGGGCATGCGCGGCAGCGGCTCGAATACCGTCGCTATCGAGAATGCCTTTGTTTCCGCCGATTCCATAGGACTCCGGCGACCAATGGGGAAATATCATCGTCTTTGGGACATTGTCCTGACCGTGGGAGTCCCCCTGATTAGCGCCGCTTATCTGGGTGTCGCCGAATCGAGCGCCCGGATAGCGCGCGATAGCGCCATTGGCCGAGGGGATGATGGCATATCCTCTGAGCTGCTGGGCGAGTTGGAGAACGAGGTCACGATCGCACGGCTTGCTTTCGATAGCATGGTGGCGATTACCAATAACTTTGACTTCCAACCCTCGCCCCAGAAAAGCAGCGAGGTTCTTGTCCGCAAGACGATCCTTACTCAGGCGGCGATCCGCAGCGTCAGTAAGGCGCTAGAGATTACTGGAGGCGGAGGTTACCTCCGTTGCCAAGGTGTCGAACGATTATTGCGGGACGCCTACGCTGGCCAGTTCCATCCGTTACCACCCAAAAAGCAGCATCGTTTTACTGGGAGGCTCATGATGGGACTGGAACTTGATGAGGACTCCGAGACCGGGGCGTGAGATCAATTTTCCTGTACATCCCCAGCAATGTGTGAGCTTTTTGTACCCACCGATAAACACTGAGGGCTGCTACGAAGAGATGGATCGATGCTACAGCGGCAGCACCCATACTTCCTGAATCATGGACATCCGGAGACTGAAAGATCAAGACGAGGGTCGCAACTTTGATCGGTCCTCCCTAACGGCCAGTGTTTATCAACATGCGGCTCACTGGTTGAAATGTGCGGTCCCTTCCATTGAGCGATAGCGCTAATGTGAGGTTCGCGGCAGCGCTCAGTCGCTGATGACCGTGTTCCCCGCGAGGGAAAGGTTAGCAAACACTGGCCAGACCAGGCAGGTTGCTAGAAACTAGGCTATTTTGCATTTAGCCATGACAAGCGTGATGTCGTCGTGCTGTTCATATCGACTGAACTCCTGAATTTCGCCAACAACTGACTGAAGTATGGCCCTTGAGGGGAGTTCACCATTTCGCCGCAAGGCTTCGGCCAGACGCGATTGACCGAATTCCTCCTGTCGATCGTTGAATAATTCAGTAGCAGCGTCAGAGTAAAGAGCGAGTATATCTCCCGGGGAGAGCTGGCGCTCTGCAATCGAGCAATCCCATTGTTCGAAGAGCCCCAGAACAGTCGAGGTCGAATCAAGGCGTTCCAGGGTGCCATCGTGCCGGAGGAGCAAAGCCGGCAGATGCCCGCAATTCACATAACGGACACCCTGAAGCTTGTCGATATATTGGGCAAGAAAGAGAGTGACGTAAGCTGCCCCACCAGTATTTTCGTAAACGACGGGTTCACTGATCGCAGGAGGAGGTGGGGGTGATCCCATGCGCTCGTCGGCTGGCTCCGCAGGGTCGCATGCAGACTGGCCATCAAAAGAGCACCGGCGATACCTTTCCCGCCGATGTCGCCAACTATCATCGCCACCCGATTTACACCGAGATCGATGAAATCGTCGTAATCGCCACCCACCTGGCGGGCTTGTAGGCAAATGCCTGCATAATCAAGAGCCCCAAGGGCAGGTTGTGCCCGGGGAAAGAGCCTGGCTTGAACTTGCCTGGCAATCTCGAGCTCGTCAGCAGCCCGCTTCGATTTCCCGACTGGCAACGTGGAAGCCGATCAGAAAAAACGAGGCTGCGAGCTTCTTTGCAAACGGACCTCCAAGGGGGATCAATGATGATGCGTGCCGCTGCCGCCGGTAAGTTTCTGACCGCGCGTCACATCCTCTTCTTCGGTCGTCAGGACGAGATCGGCGCCCAGCGCAAGATCTTCGGCCTGAACCATTCTCAGGCCACGCATATTCCAGGCACAGCGATCTTTTGGAACAAGTGAGGCGATGCCACAACGCCCGCCGGATAGGCCCGTATCGTCGCTTGGAACTCAGGGTTATTGAAAGCTCCCTTGAAATCGGCCACGGACTGCCAGACAGCGTAGTTTAGAAAGACGCGGCTGTCACCAATGCCCTTGTGCATCTGGGCGGAAATGAAACCCGGTTGCCGCTTCATAATCGCGGCGTCCGCTGCCCAGTGCGTCAAGAACTGCTCCGCATCTTCGGGCTCGACGGTAAACGAATTAACAAGAATGACGGGACCACTCTCCTGTTCCAGTTGTGCGGAAAAGGTAATCTTGGCGTCCATCTCAACGAAGGTTGGCATGCTTAATTCCCTTCTGCGACCGATCGCATTGGGGGCCGTCCCTCAGCCCTTCCAATCACCCACGACCTGTCGCACACTAATATTGAGGCGATTCCAAACATTGATGTTAGCGATCGCGATGATGAGGCCGGCAAGGGCCTTTTCATCGTAGTGCCGCGCTGCCTCCTCCCAGACATCGTCGGGTACCGGGTCGGCGCGGTCGCTGATTCGCGTGACTGCCTCTGTGAGCGCTAATGCAGCTCGTTCCGGATCGTCGAAGCAGGGGTTATCCCGCCAGGCAGCAACTGCGAAAAGGCGATCGTCTGTCTCGCCTGCCTTCCTCAGTTCACGAGAATGCATGTCCACGCATACACTACATCCATTGATCTGGCTCGCGCGCAGCTCGATCAAGGCGAGCGTCTTCGAAGGCACACCGGCTTTTTTCGCGGCCGTATGCAAAGCGTTCAGGGCCTGAAACGCATCGGGGAGGATCATCGCCGGGTTCTTCATCCTCGCTTTCAGAACTTCTTTCACTTGTGTCATGTTTGCTCTCCCTCATTACCTATGACGAATCGTATGGGAGGAATGTGACAGATATCCACTGATCTGGATCTAGGGCACCGGTGACGGATGTACAGCCCGAACAGGCCGCACAGAATTCACGATCCTGGAATTGAATACGTCCGCCCTAGTTGATCTGACGAACTGAACCCGCAGCTCTTAATTTAAATTTCACCGCTCGTTCAAAAACGTCGCAAACGCCCGGCAACTGATACAGTGAAACCGAAGGTTTTGTCGTATTTTCCAAGCGAGGGTCTCTGACATGCAAATCGGCGTGAACATGGAATTTGTCCGCTCCGAGGACAAGCCGTTCGAGGCCGGTGTCGAAAGTGCGGCGGAACTCGGCTATCGGTTTGTCGAGCCGATGGTCCACAATGGGCGCGAGTTGCTGAGCGAAGCGGGCTATTTCCACTCGTTCTCGATGGACGACGATCCGCTCGAGATGAAGGACATCCTTGACCGTTACGGGGTCCGCGCCTCAGGCCTTTCCGCACACTGCCCGCTGATGAGGCCGGAGATCAGCGTTCCATATCTTGAAAAAGCGATACGTTTTGCTGCCGTAATCGGTCCCGTGCCGGTCAATACAGATGAGGGCATACGGCCTTCATGGTTGGGCGATGACGAGTGTTTTCAAGTTATGCGGTACACGCTCAAAAAGGTGCTGCAGATTGCCGAGCGTTACCGCGTATGCATCGGCATCGAGCCGCACCAAAGCATCACGAAAACTACCGAAGGCTTGCTGCGCGTGTTGAATCTCGTGCAGTCGCCGATGCTGAAAGTCAACTACGATACCGGGAATGCGTACTTGAGCGGAAGCGATCCTTATGAAGGTCTGCAGGCTGTACTGGACCGCTTGGTTCACCTTCACGCCAAGGACATTTCACTCCATCAGGCAGCCGAGGAGAAAGGTAAGGTGACGGGAACACCGGTCGGTTGCGCGTGTGGAAACGGGGTTATCGATTGGCCGCGCGTTGTCTCGATTTTGCAGCAAGGCGGCTACTCAGGTGTCCTGTCCGTCGAATGCGGAACTACCAAACAAGCTGCCGATAGCTTGAAGTACTTAAGCGGCGTTCTGCAAAACCAGCCCGATACGATCCCGGTAAGTTAGTGCGAAGATGTGGCGCTGGTTGGGCTTCTTCTGTATTCTGGCAACTATAGCATCTGCTCAGCAGAGTGCAATTACTCAGCCAATCCAAAAAATGTGGCCGAATTTGCCGCCGAACCAAAATCCCGCCGAAGTTACCCGCGGAAAAGCTCTGTTTGAGAGCAATTGCAGCTTCTGCCACGGTCCCCAAGCCACCGGAGGAAATGGCGGACCCGATCTCATCCGATCAGTGCTGGTAAACCATGATGAGCATGGCAACCTGATTGGCCCAACCATTCGTAACGGCCGGCCGGCAAAAGGCATGCCTGCGTTCAGCAACTTCACCGACGCGCAAATCGACGATCTGGTCGCCTTCCTCCATCAACGAAACCGCGACGCGCGGATCCGCATCAGCTATAAAATCCGAAGCGTGGAGGTAGGCAACGCGGCCGCCGGCAAGGCTTATTTCAATGAGCATTGCACGCGCTGCCATTCGCCTGAAGGCGATCTCGCCGGCATAGCAAGTAAGTACGACCCGGATCAGTTACAGCAACTTTGGCTCGATCCCGCGCAGCAAATGGGGACACTGCGAAGCGTGCCAGCCGAGACAGTAACCGTAACGCTGCCATCCGGCCAGAAGTTTTCGGGCACATTAAAGCATCTTGATGAGTTCGACGTCGCTTTCTATGGTGGCGGCGGCTATCACAGCCTTCCGATCACGACAGGCGTCCAGGTCAAAGTCGATAATCCCATGCAGGCGCATGAAGACCTGCTAAAACATCTCACTGACGCCGATATTCACAACGTGACCACCTACCTGGGGACACTGAAGTGAAGCTGCTCAATTACTTATTAGCTGCTCTTTTCGCCGCTATCCCAGTGGTAGGGCAAGGGCTAAACCCTGAAGTATTACTCCACAGTCTTGGAGCAAGCTGGCCCACTTACAACGGCGATTACTCTGGACGGCGCTTCAGCAACTTATCGCAAATCAACTCGGACAACGTGCGTAATTTAGTCCTCGCCTGGACGTACGATTCAAGCGGCGTTCCGATCAAAGCCACCCCACTAATGGTCGCCGGTGTTCTCTATTTCACCGTTCCCGATCACGCTTGGGCTGTGGACGCCCGCACCGGGAGAATGGTTTGGAAATGGGATAACAAGTCCCGCGGCGGCACTCACATCGGTAGCCGTGGGATGGGCTTGTATGGCAATTGGCTCTTCTTCGTCACTCCGGACGATTACCTGGTGTCACTCGATGCGATTACCGGAAAAGAGCGTTGGCGTGTCGAAATTGCCGATCTGAAGCTCGATTTTTTCTCAACCGTCGCGCCCGTGGTTGTAGGGAATCACGTGCTTGTAAGCCCCAGCATCGAATCCACGGACAATCGGGGTTATATCGATTCGTATGATCCCGAAGCCGGTAAGCGCCAGTGGCGCTGGTATGCGACCCCGGGTCCCGGCGAGCCCGGCTCGCAGACGTGGCCTGATACCGATGCCCTCGAACACGGTGGAGGAGCCATTTGGATTCCCGGCACCTACGATGCAGAGTTGAACCTGTATTACTTCGGCACAGGAAATCCTCAACCCGTGATGGCCGGACAAGGGCGTCGCGGAGACGACTACTGGACCAACTCCATCGTCGCTCTCAATCCCGACACGGGTAAGTTGTGCTGGTTCTACCAGACCACGCCGCATGATGTGCATGACTGGGATTCCGCCGAGACGCCCGTTCTATTCGACGCAACCATCGACGGTCAACCGCGCAAGTTACTCGCGCAAGCTAACCGCAACGGGTATTATTTCGTTCTCGACCGCACGAATGGCCAGCACATTGTGACATCTAAGTACGTAGAGAACAACTGGGCCAAAGGTCTGGACTCGCTCGGCCGCCCGGTCGAAGATCTGAGTAAATACCCGCAGACCGCAGGAGCGCTCGTGTTCCCTTCCGAAGCCGGCGGCACAAACTGGTTTCCTCCGAGCATGGACCCCGAAACCGGGTTGTTCTACGTCTCCGTGATGCGCTCGGCAGCCGTATTTTATTTGACCGATACCAATCCGAAGCCGGAGGCCTGGGGAGGCATCGACAAGTTCGTATGGATAGGGCCATCGTCAGTTAAAGCGCTAGAAGCCGCTACTGGAAAAACTCTCTGGGAGCACATGACCGGCACAGGGGCGCGTTCTGGCTTGCTGACAACCGCCGGCAAACTTCTCTTCGCGGGCGATGCATCCGGCAACGCGCTCGCTCTCGATCCTGCCACAGGCCGAACTTTGTGGCACGTGAATTTAAACGAGCCCATGGAGAACGGCCCCATGACGTATGAGATCGACGGACGCCAGTACGTCCTGTTAGCGGCCGGAGCCAAGTTGTTTGCATTCACCTTACCGACTTAGAGGAGAAAGGACGATGCGCGTCATCAGCAGGAGGAATTATTTTAGAACTTCGGCAGCGGCCATAGCGTCGTTGATCTCTCTGCGAGGGCTTGCATCCGGCGCGCAGCAAAAGCTGTTCTTCAAGATCGCCCAGGGCGAATATTCATTCAACACCGCGTATCGCGCCGGCAAATATAACGCGCTGGAACTCGCGGCGCTGACACGAAATCGGTTCGGCCTCGGCGCAATCGATTACGTTTCGAGCTTCTGGGCCGACAAAGCACATGACCGGAGCTTTCTAGCCGAGCTGAAGAAGCGTGCCGCCGATAACGATGTAGTGAACCACATCATCCTGGTCAATCTGTCGGGACCGCAACTCGGCGATCCGGACGAACGCAGACGCGAAGCCGCAGTGGAAGCGCACCGCTTCTGGCTGGCCGTAGCTCAGTTCCTGGGTTGCAGTGGCATTCGCGTGAACCTCAACGGGTTTGGCAGACCCGGCCAGAAACAGGCGGCGCTGAACTTCGCGGTCGATGGCTACCGCAAGCTGCTCGAATATGGCGCGCGCGATAACCTCGACGTTCTTGTACAGAATCATATCGGTTTCAGCTGTGACCCGAGTTGGATTGTCGAAGTGATGAAGAAAGTCGACAATAAACATGGCGGTATTGAAGCAGACCCCGGGCATTTCCAGGAAATCTTCAGCGATCAAAAGCCGGGCGGCGGCTACAACGTCGTAAACGGAGAAAGCTTCAATCTATACGCCGGATGGGCCAAGCTCGTGCCCTTCGCAAAGGCGGGTAACGCTAAGACACACAGCTTCGACGCCCAGGGCAATGAGATAACGATGGATTATCGCGGGCTTATCGAAATCGTGAAGAATGCAGGTTCCACCGGCTACATCGGCATCGAAGGGGAACCGGAAGGCGCCAGACAGCAACTCTCGCCGGCGGATGGCATCGAGAAGACAAAGGCTCTCCTCGAAAAAGACGATGCAGCGCCCTGACCGAAGTGCGTTCTTCTCGCCTGAGATGTCTTAAATCAAGCATGAAAAAAACGCTCATCCTGGCAATTGTCGTGGCGGCAATTCCTTTGATCGCTCAAAATGTCGACCATCGAATTCCGCTCTTCAAGAAGGGCGCAATCCGTGTGCTGATTCTTTCCGGTGAGAACAACCATGACTGGCGCACAACCACCCCTTGCTTGCGCCGCCTGCTTGAGAACACAGGCCGGTTCGATATCCGCGTGAATGAAGAGCCCACCGGCATGACCGCCGCGACCCTAGCCGTCTATGATGCCGTCGTTCTCGACTACAACGGGCCGCGCTGGGGACCAACTGCCGAGGCCGCCTTAGCGGATTTCGTCCGCTCGGGAAAGGGGTTGGTCGCGGTTCACGGCGCGAATTGGGCCTTCAGCGGCTTAGTGGTTCTGGCAGCTCATCATGTCCCGACGGGCATCGTCGAGCCTCCGTGGCCGGATTACAAAAAAATGATTGGCGGGGTATGGTCTGATCGGCCGCCCGCTTCCGGCCATGCGCCGCGCCATCGATTTCTCGTGAACATCGTTGACCGTGACCACCCTATAACCAGAGGGCTCCCGGCATCGTTCGAAGCCGACGACGAGCTCTACCACAACATCCAAATGGAGCCCAACGTCCACGTCCTGGCGACTGCCTTCGACGATCCTAAGTTCGCCGCTCACACGGAGCCGCCTCCGGCATCGAGCGGCTGGCCGCATCTCGATATGACTCCAACCGGCAAGGATGAGCCCATGCTTTGGACCGTTCAGTACGGCCGAGGAAGAACCTTCTATACGGCGCTGGGTCACGACATCAAGGCCGAAGAGATGCCTGGGTTTTCAACTACATTTGTGCGCGGCGTTGAATGGGCGGCGACGGGAATCATCAAGAGCCCGGCCCCGCCCTTCCGCTCATGGGCCGAGCCGCTTGCTTCTCAAAACTGACCGGTTGCGCAGTTTCTGAACTCTTTGGGCGCCATGCCGAAACGTTGCCTGAAAAGAGTAGCGAAATATTGGCTGGAAGAGAACCCGCACTCGAACGCGATCTCAGTAATGCTCATTGAGGTCTTGCTCTTCAGCAACCGGAGCGCGTGCTCCAGACGGTAGTAATTCACGTAGTGCATAGGAGCCAGGTTTGTCAGTTCGTTCACGTGCCGAACAAATTGCGTGGCCTTCAACCCGCACTCCGCCGCCATCGACTCCAACGTCCACGGCGCGGCCAAGCTCTCCGGGTCTGTCACGAACCGCCCAAGAAACGACCGCACGGCCTCGCGGGAGCCGGTTGACAGCTGCGCCGGCTGAACAGGCGATAGGCGAAAAACATCCAGCAGGGAAAGGAAGAGATCATTGATCCTGATCGCCAGCCGCGAGGTGTTGTTGCTGAAATCATCCTTCTCCACTGTGCGCGAGCAAGAATCGCATCACTCTCATTGGTTTCGTCGGTCAACCCAGGGAGACCCGCTCTACCTCGAATGGCACCACTTACATTCGCTTCTCGCTTGCTCCCAGCGTGAGCTGGAAAGAGAAAGGAACGAGTGAATACAAAACACGCGTCGAATGGCATCGCATTATCTGCTGGAATAAGCTGGGCGAATGGGCCGGCGCTTTGCAGAAAGGCGCCTATGTGGAAGTCGAAGGCGAGCTGCGCTATCGCAAATTCACTCCCTCGGAATTCGATCACAGCGTTCGCGTGGCCGAGATCTATGGGTCGCGGTAGAGACGATCATCATTGAGCGCCCACCGCACAGATCCCCACGAGCGGCATTACCGCATGAGGCTCTTTTCTTAGATGTGTAGCGTCAAAGCGAACGCGAGGCCAAGGGGGAAGTACACGCGGCATCGGAATCCATCGTGCCTCCAGGTGCCGCATTCGCGGCCAGTTCAGGTAATGTTTCTGGCCGCGACGGCGTAAGACCTGCCGCCACTACCGAGTAACCCGAAAGCGGACTACGCGGAGGCTATCCGTGTTGCCCGGTACCGCGTGGTAGTTGAAGTAGCCCTGCGACCGACCTGAGCCACTTTCCAGTGTGCGCGGCCGGGTCATGCATCCGCTGACGGAGTTCTTGCTCGAGTTCTTCAAGCTTGACTCGCATCCGTTTGCCGACCGTCTTGCGCTTCACCACGGATTCCGCAGCACGCCCAACTCCCACGCGATCTCTGCCATATCCCGGTAACTGAGCTTGAACCGGAGATACCAGCGCACGCACAAGATGATCACCCCATCGGCAAAACGGCGGTGGTAGAAGAGCGGATGGCGAAGAATCGGGCGACGTATGCCGCGATTGTCGCCTCACGTCAGATTCTTACTGCAACAGAGCCCCTTCAGACCGCCGCGCTTGCTTGCACACCGAGCCATTCGAGCAGTCGCGGACGGAATGCCAGCTGCCGTTTTGCTTTCTGGTTCGCAGCTCCGCGCAGCTTGGTGGCGTAGTAAACGGTATCCGGCCCGGCATTCCGCAGCGCCTGCTCTTCCGAGACGGTTGGCGGCTCCGGCGCTCCAACGAATTTTGCAAAGGCGGGAAGCCACACGGATTGTGCAACTGGTTGATCGTCAACCACGTTATACACGCCCGGGTCTGCGCTAAGCGCGGCACACGTCGCGGCGGCGGCATCGTCAATCTGCACCCAGTTCCAGATGCCTTCACCCTTGCTGATTACCGGTACCCCGCGGCGGCGAACCTGTTCGCCGACGTCCCCCTCCCGGCTGAACCAAGTTCCAGGTCCGTAGAAAAATCCGTACCGTAACAACACGACCTGCAGCCCCGATTCTTGCGCCGCCGCTTCCAAATCAGCATAGGTCCTGCACCCGGCAGCGATGCCGGGCGAAGCACCAAACGCAAACGAGGCGGTTTCATCGGCCAGTCCTGGCCCGGGCGCGTACCAGAAGGCGGAAGATTGCAAAACGTAACGGCGGCAATTCGTGGCGCGCGCGGCTGCCAGCAGGTTTGCATTGCCCTTCACTCGCACTTCTTTGTCCCGCGCAGCCGCCGCTTTCATCTCCTCCGGCGTGTAATGTTTCGGGAGCGATGTGAGTTCGTTAATGATTGCGTCAGGCTTGATGTGCCGGACCGCCTCCAACACAGATCCGGCATCGAGCGCGTCTGCGACTACCTCATCTGCGCTTTTCGCCTCGAGCGCGCCGGTAGCTTTGGGTGAGCGAACGATTGCGAAAAGCTCGTGGTCGGCGTCGCATAGGCCACTCAGTAAAGGCTTACCAATCGCGCCAGTGGCTCCGGCGATCAGAACTTTCATTCCGGCATTCTCTCATGATGAGTTGAGAGATCATCGCTATTGTATGTATACCTCCGCTGCTCGCGCCTGTTCAGAATCGAGGTCGCGCGTTTCATAGTCGTCTCGGTGCGTGGACTCGCATCGGATTGCGTTATTCCAACGAGCTCTATTTCGCAACGCCTGCTGGATTTTTAACACGTTCGTTTGAACTCCCCGTCGAAGGGTGATTTCGATCGTCCATGGCCAGTCCGGCATGGTAGTCCATTTCAAGCCGAAACATGATCTCTACTCTCGAGTGACGGTTCCGGCTCCGTGGCCGGAAACTCCGAAACCGACGCAGCGCGCGCCCGTCAATATCGAAGCTCGCGGCAGAGAGTCGAGGAGTATTTTTTGCAGAACAGCGCGATTGATACAGATGCAAGGGGCACCGGCGATACGAGTGACGGCGCCGAATTCGTTCTGGACGATAAGATGTCCCGCACGCGTTTGGGTCAAGTTTCGCTCAACCACGGAGCCCGAGGCCGTCACAGTCGTTTCCAGGCCGAGTTCCCGGAGAGCATTTACCGCGTTCGACCAGAGGGAGAGCCCGGCACCGACCTCGCAAATATTAGCAACTTGCTCGATGACGATGGTTTCAATGCCAAACCGGCGCAGGGCTATTGCAGCCGTAAGTCCGCCAATTCCCGCTCCGATAATTGCCACCCGCACGTGATCAAGTCTAATCCCGACGCCCGCGCCGCACGCTGCGACATCAGAGCAGCGCGAGGAGAGTGTTTCACGAAGTCATTGGTCAGAATCTAACGTAAGGACAGAACTTCAGATCAGATGGCCAATACACAAGCGTTTGTCGATGCTCTCCTTTCCTCGCGGCGAGCCCCCGACATTACGGAGATCGACGACATTTTCGGGTTTCTCATTGGAAGCTAGGACATTGATGCTGTTCCGCTCAGCGCAGATGGCTAGCAGAAGAAGAAAAAAGGTGAAGTCCATGCTGTACGGGTGCTGAAGGGACGTGCAATCCAGGACCTCTTCATGTTTCCGCGTCGATCTGACCGAGATTCAGACCAGTATCACTTTGCGGCCTCGAAGTCACCATCAAAACCTTCAAGTAAAAGGGCTTTGTCCCTTTCCTGCGGGATTAGGGCCACTCGGACTTAATGTCCAGATAGCCGAAGCGACCGTTCGGAAGCGATTAGGAGCAATGGCTGGACAGCTCTCTTTCTCATGCTTAGGAAGGCTGTTGCCGCAGTTGCTGGCTAGTTTGCACTGACGCCTTGGCTCGAGAGCTGATCGGCGCGTTCGTGTGTAACTGGTGTTCATCGCCCCATTTCGGTATAGCCATTATCAGTGGCGCAATCACCGCAAGTTCGCCGGTCACTCTTCCAATCCAGAACAGATCGTGCAGAGATTCGGCTGCTTCGAGAGCCTCCCTGAAAACTCGGCCGGAGCTCTCGGGATCTTTGCTGCTGAGGTCCGCCGCGGCCTTCACAAAGCTCGAATCAGACGCCGTCGGCGCCTTTAACGAAGACGACTTGGAATTCGTGGCCAGTGGTAATAGGCGATCCTCAGGAGCTCAGAAAGGTTAATCGAGTAAACGGAGTAACGGCGTGAATTCGATGCTTTCTAAGTTGTTGAAAACATGGAGCGGGAGACGAGAATCGAACTCGCAACCAACAGCTTGGAAGGCTGTGACTCTACCATTGAGTTACTCCCGCGTGTCTCTTCCGTCGATAAATTCCGTTATACCGCGATGGAAGCGGATGAGTCCAAGTTACCACGGTGGCGCGAATCTGGTAGAAGTTGCACAAAATCCGCCTTCGCACCACGACAAAATCGCACAGCTTCGACCAAATCTATACGCTAACGTGAAATCACCAGGACAACAAAACTGTTCGGAACCGGCGTCGGGCGGAATCTCAGCTCTTCGGATGTCTCGCCCGTTCGCAACCCGAACTCCGCCGTATCGAGGTACACTGCGCCGGTACTCGAGTCCACGGCGACAGTGCGCGCGCCCGGCATTGTTTTTATCGTCTGCAAAGCCACCATGTGATGCGGATCATTTGTTTCGAGTACCGTGAGCGTGCCGCCGCCGCTCGCCGCGAACAGCAGCTTGTGCGTCGGGTCAAACACGATGTCACGTGTTCCCTCGGGTAACGCAACGCTCGATAGCATCTGGCCGTTTCGCGCATCGATCTCAAACAGGCGGTTATTTTCGCAGACTGAGTAGAGATCATGTTGAGCTGGGTCGATAGCCAGACCGCTTGGTGCCGAACAACCCGGAATCGGCCACGCCCCGACATACTCCCCGCTGTGCAAATCGATGCGAGCGAGCTCTTGCGCGTCATTAATGTTGACAAAGGCGAGACCTTGTCCGTCGGTAACGGTCGACGCAGGTTTGCCCGGCAAGGCCACCGTTGCTCTGGAACGATTGACCGACGCATCGATCAAGGTGGCGTTCTTGCTACTGTCATTCAACACAAGCAAAGTGTTGGTCGAAAGATCGAAAACTGCCGCATCGGGATCGGTTCCCGCCGGTATCGACCCTCTCAAACGCAGCGTGTCTCGATCAAACACGCGGACCAGACCGCTCGCGCTGTCGGTGAAATATGCAAACTGACCGTTTGGGTTAAGACAGATAGCGCGGGTGCTTTTCGATCCGGTAATCTCCCCAACCTGCCTGCCCGTCGCTGTGTCAACGACGATGATTTTGTCGCCTCGCGTGAGATAAAGGCGATGATTCGCGGGATCCATCGTCAACCGGTTCCACGCACCATTTCCGCCAATTCGCCAGCGGTGAACAATACTGAAGGCAGCGGAAGAGCTTGCCAGGGCAATTAGCGGCACGGCGACTTAGAATTGGCAAAACGAGAAGGGATGTTCGAATGGCGAATCGTGAATCTCTTCTGGTAGCTATAAGGCGCATAAAACAGCGACAGCCGCCGCTTCTTTTTGGAGAAGCGGCGGTGAACAGAAACGTGGTTAGTTTTTACTGGCCTGATGGTCTCCCATTAACCGCTGCCGTTGTCGCGGCTGATGGAAATTGGAACGTATCAGACAGGTCATCGAGTGCTGGACTGTTGGTCGGCACGTACGGGTTGTCCGCCGACGTCTCAGGATTTGGCAGATTATCCCGGCTACGATCAGTGATCACGCCTAGATTCCAGTTCTTTTCGATGAACTTGATGATAGATACATGATCTCCATAATTGTGGACAACGCGTCCTCCCTTTGAGTAAGGCGAAATGACGATTAATGGAATGCGCGTACCGTCACCGAAGAAGTCGACCGGCTGAATGTATCCGGAGTCATAATAGCCGCCGCCTTCGTCGAAGGTCACGAAGATAGCAGTGTCAGCCCAGAGCGTCGGATTGGCCTGCACTCTGTCTACAATATTCTTCACAAAACCCTCGAAGAGATCGAGCTTCGAAGAGGCGGGGTGACCGTCTGTGAAACCACTGGGTTTGACGATCGAGACGGCCGGCATATTGTTGGAAGCAATATCCTCGTAGAGCTCCGTCGTATCCGCTATGTGAGCTTCGCGTAGCGCCGGATCGCTCATGATCGAGCTTGAGTATTGGAAAGGATTGCAGATGTTGCAATACCTGTCATAGGGATTCGCGCCAGTCGGATCGCTCACGTACAGGTCCCATCCCTCCCCAAAATATTTGAAAGGCAGATTCTTAGCCATCATCACGTCACCTATGCTCAGTACCGAGCTGGGCGGAATGGTGAACTGCGAGTATTGGCTGGCTAGCGTCCCGTCCCCGTTGTATCCGGGATTATAGTTATTCACAAGGTAGTAGTGGGATGTCTGGCAGTTGTGTGGGACAGGGTTCGGCAGCGATTCCAGATAGTTGCGAACGGACGCCACACCCGGTTGCGAAAGATCGGCGCAATTGACATAGCTACCGCCGGAGTAGCCGTCCTGATCGTAATAATTATCGGTTCCCTTTTGGGGGTTCGGATTTTCAATTTGTTGGGTAGGAGGTGTAGCCGCATGTCCATTCCCATCGCTGTACCAGATTGCATCCGCGAAACCGAACATGATATGGTTCGCGCCGGTTCCTCCCATCACGGATTGGTGGAAGTTATCGCTCAATGTGTAAGTTTCCGCCAGGTATTTCATGTAAGGCGCATCGCCTTGCTGCACGTTATAAAACTGCATTGCCGCTGAACCTTCACCCGTCGAAGTAACTGCGAAGTCGGCTGGTTGGGGTTTTCCATTACTGCCCGTGCCCACGCTGGTTTCCACCCAGGGAAAGAGATCGCTCAAGCAGCCGCTCGGGTTGTCCCCCGTCGCATAGAGTACATTGCAGTCGGTTTGCTGCCACATCTGGAAGAAGCGATGGACCGGACTCGCAGTGTAAGCATCATAGGGAATCGACGGCGTCAGTTGATATGGACCCTCACGAAGGTTCGACGCGTTCGGCAGGCGCGTATCTATTGAATCGCCCGGCAGCCCCGTTGCGCCCGTGAGTAGAAACTGGTTGTACGCCGGCTCCAGACCTGGCTCTGCCAGTGTGGCAATCTCCAGAGTCTGAAAGGGAGCTGGATTAGTATCACTGGCAGATTGCGGCGCTCCGTCTGTCATCGCCGGCGGCAGAATCGAATAGATGCTCTTGGACTGCGGACTGTTAGTGAATGAGCCGGAGCTGTCGACCGCGGCGTACTGAGCAGAGAGATAGTAATTTGGTCCGGGCGATCCATCCTTGTTTATGATGCCCCGAGATAAAAGGTTGGAAACAGTTTGCCCCGACGGGGGCTGATAGGTAGCGTATACGTGATCGAAGCTTCGGTTCTCGCCAATGATTACAATCACGTGCTTGATGGGTGTTACGCTGCTTGGTGGTGCAGGCGTAGGGCTTTGGGCAAAAGCAGGTAGTGGTACGCCTACATAAGCTTGAAGTAACGCGGCCGAGAGAATCCCGGTCTGAATTCTGCTTGCAACGCGGCTAATCAAATCTCATCTCCTCTGGAGCTAGCTGAATGCTGTCAGACGCTCGTCTTCGAACGTGACCACTGGTAAGGCTACAAACCTTGTGTGAACAAGCGATGACGGAAAGGTTTAGTTCTTTTGAATTGTGACGATGTTTGCCGAGACGGGGTTAAACCGCACGGCGCTCATCTAGCGGTTCAACCGATGACTGCGTAAGGGCGCATCATCTCGTTATCCTCATGCTCCAGAATGTGGCAGTGCCAAACGTACAAGTATTCTTTGCCGGGTTCGATTGCAACGCCCGAGGGAAGCTTGAATCGCTGAATGACACGTGTCACTTCACCCGGATACGATTTGATGGTGTCCTTCGTCCCGGGGCGCTCATTTGTTTCCGCGGGCCTCGGTTTCCCAGTGAAGACCAGTCGTCCAGTCTGCAAGTATGTGGGCACGTCGAAAGTCTGCCGATTGAGCACCTGAAACTGTACAAGGTGAATGTGCAATGGATGCACGTCGCCTGTTGTATTGGCGAACGACCAGATTTCCGTGCTGCCGGCGCGCGGATTCTCGGTAATCGGTTCGTGCCAGCGAGCATTCCCAAGCAGGCCGATCACCACATATTTGTCAGAGGGCCGCTCAATCTCGGTCACCGCTAGCACTCTTTCGCGCAAGGCCTGCGACGGATCCATAGGCTCGAACGGAACTAATTCGTCTGGAAGTTCGCTCGTGTCCTTCGCGGAGAGGGGCTTCGAGACTCTGAAAAGCATCACGTCCGCCGGTACAGGCTCACCGCCCATTGGGTATGGCGCGGGGGCATCATTTAGGAAAGCAAAGGATCGCGAGGAGAACTCGCTGAAATCAATGACAATGTCAAATCGTTCACCCGGCCCGATCAGTGGAAAATGAATCGGAATCGGTTTTGGCAAGAGCCCGCCGTCCGTGCCGATTTGGTGGATCACCGGAACGGGCGTTCTCGCACTCATCGGTTGGCCCGCGTCGCTCACTGCCGCTAAGTGCAGATGATAAAAGCGCGCATTCGATGCGTTCAGAATACGGAACCTGTATTTTCGTGGTTCCACCTCCAGATACGGCATTGCCTTACCATTGACGCAGATAACGTCGCCGAAGAATTCCTGTGTCCAGACAGGATGCGTCCCGTTCTGGGCTTTTGGGTAAAGTAGATTCCCATTCGCCTCGAACTGGCGGTCCTGCAGCATGAGCGGGATTTCGAATGCGCCACTCGGCAGGTTCAAGCGTTTTTCCTGCTCGTCGCGAATTAGATAGAAACCAGCCAAGCCTGCATAAATGTTGAGGCGCGTGATACCGAGACAGTGATCGTGGTACCACAACGAGGCCGCCGGCTGGTCATTCGGATACGACGTGCGGGTTGACTTGAATTTAGGGCCGGTTTCGCCGCGCGCCGTGAACCAGGCCTCGGGATATCCATCGTCGTCGGGACCTACGGCTGCACCATGAAGATGAGCGACCGTTCGCACGGCGGGAAAAGTGCTTTCCGCGCCGTGAATTGTCGTGTCGACCGGCAACAAATGGCGCTCCGGTAGCATATTCTTCCATTCCACTTGCATCAAACAATTGCGGCGTGCTTCTATGGTTGGCCCGGGCCACACTCCGTTGTAGCCCCAGATTGTTGTCGGCGGCAGGTCGCGGTGCACTTTCTGCTGCTTCTCGCACATATCGATGTGAACGATCGCGCCGGGCTCCTTAGAGGCGTCGATCACGGGCGGGACTGGTAGCGGATCCACATATTTCGCGAGCGACTGTCCGACGCTCCCAGGCGGAACGGTGCCTTGTTTTGCATGCGGCTGGTCGATGGATCGGAGGTAATGACTCGGGCCCAGGCAAACCAATCCCTGATGCAATAACGTGCGTCTGGTCACTATGGAGGAGTTTCGTGCCGCTAGAATGTCCGCGGTAGCAAAATTGTTCTAATTACTTAAATGAGCCTAGCAGCGTATTGTTACGTGCGTGTGAAATTAAACCATGCTTACCTCTTCCGACTCAACTCACGGTGAAGCCAGGCTTTCGCCAGTTTCCAGTCACGCATGACGCTCTGCTGCGACACTTTGAGCACCCCCGCAGTTTCCTCTACACTCAGTACGCCGAAAAAGCGGAGTTCAGTCACCTTGACCTTACGTGCATCCATCTCCGCCAAAGTAGTCAGCGCGTCGTCGAGAGCAACCAGCTCGCTCGCGCGTGCCAAGCCGACTTCTGGAATCTGATCGAGATCGACATGCGCTGCAATGCCTCCGCGCCTTGCCGAAACTCGGACCCGTGCAGCATCCACTAATATGCGCCGCATGATCTGAGCGGAAACGGCGAAAAAGTGGACCCGATCGTGCCAGCTCAGATTGTTGACGTCTACCAACCGAAGGTAGGCTTCGTTCACCAAGGCTGTGGTCTGAAGTGT
>JBAUZG010000214.1:0-41332 GCA_049585195.1 Bryobacteraceae bacterium
GATGCGGAGGATGAGTCGAAGCCGGGTGTGGTGATTATCAACCAAGCGCTGGCAAGAAAATACTTCCCCGGGGAAGACCCCATCGGAAAGAAGGTTGGCGATACTAAGTTGTCGCCAAAATCGATCAAAGAAATCATCGGCATTGTTGACGACATTAAAGAGGGCGCGCTAGATTCCGAGATCTGGCCGGCCGAATATGACCCGTTCAATCAGGATCCCGGCTCTGATTACTCTCTGATTGTTCGCACTTCGCAGTCTCCAGAGTCGATGCTGCTGACGCTCGATCGGACAATTCGGAAGATCGACCCGAGCATTGGCACGGCTGACGAAGCGAGCATGACTCAGCGAATCCGAAACTCACCATCAGCCTATCTGCATCGTTCCTCAGCATGGCTGGTGGGAGGGTTCGCGGCGCTGGCATTATTGCTGAGCGTTGTCGGCCTCTATGGCGTAGTTGCCTATTCAGTAAGCAGGAGAACTCGCGAAATTGGAGTGCGCATCGCGCTCGGCGCGCAGCGTGGCACCGTGTGTGAGCTCATCCTGAAAGAAGCGGCGCGGTTGGCTGTCACAGGCATTGTCGCGGGCTTGCTGGGCTCGCTGGTTGCAACAACGATGATTCGCAAACTCCTCTTCAACACTCAAGCATGGGATATTCCAACCCTGGCCACGGTTGCCGCGGTGCTCGCAGTCTCCGCGCTCCTAGCCACCTACATTCCGGCGCGCCGTGCCGCGTCGGTTGATCCCGTAGAAGCGCTCCGCGCCGAATAGTTAGGACGGCCGAGCGCGAACAGCAGATCATCCAGAATTTCCGAAGAATTTGCCGGGCTGATCGAGTATGCCTGGTAGGAGAGATCGAAATGAGATTCCTCGACCTTCCAACCCTCGTTACGAAGATGTCCGGCTTCGATATAGCGCTCAAGATCCTGCCTCACGTCGGCTTCCGACTTGTGGAACACGTTCCACAACGCTTGGCGGGAAGTTGCACCCTGTTCGATCTCGTGCATAAAATCGTTGAACCCTTGGTAATAGTCAAGCGAAAACCGCAGCATGTGCGCCAACGCCCACGATTCCGCATAGAAGCGGGTTCGCCGGGAGGTCTTTCTCATATTCACCAGGTCGTTCGGCTCGATATGGAATAGAGCCGGCAGGTCGTACGCCAGACCGTCGAAGCGGAGCGACTCCATACGATCGTCGACGGGCAAGCCAACGCAAGCGATTCCGTCTTTCTCCTCGACCGTCGAATACAAATCGGCCAACCCTTCGTCCAACCATCGCGGCAGGTGGTGGAACTGCTGATGAAGAAGATAGTGCGCGTACTCGTGTACGACCGCTGTATCCGCGTCGTCCGAGTCGGCGTTGAGGACGATGTAGTCGCGTTGCGCGGAGTGCAAGAAATAGGCAGTCGAGCCGGCATCGGAACTATACGGGCGGTACTCCCGTTCCGAACGGAAAGCTATGACGCGCATAGGCTGAGTATTAGCGCCGGCATAAATGCTGAAGTGCGCGAGAGCCAGGCGGGCATTTTCCAGGCGGGTAAGGAGGGCCATTGAGCGTTTTTTGCTCAGGCTGCTGTACAGGTCGAAGTTCGGGCTGCAAAGCCGGATCCAGGATTCAGCTGCGAATAAGTTGCTTCCGATCAGCGCAATAGAGACCAAAATGCGCAACGCCAATCTGGCACATAACAGAGCCATCTTTCGCTACTCCTTCCGAAATTTGCCGATACCCCGTATATCGGCAGATTTCCGGGCCCGAATAGTCCGAATTATCAATATACTCTGTCACGCGTAGGTGGAAAGGGAAGCCATATTTCGGGCTCCTCGTTCGAGCTCGATCTTGTTCTGGTACCCGCTCTCCCGGTACGCGATCAGCGGGTCGCCCGGCAGACCCTTGGCCTCGCGCCATGCCCGAATTGCAGGACGAACATCGGTCGAGAAGGCCAATTTCAGACATTCCTCGGCAGCAATAATGTCGGCCGTCTGTTGGGCCTGTCGCAGCGACTCGTGATCCACAAGCGCGGCTTTGGCATACAGTTCCTGGGCGGCTGCAACGGTCTGGATTGTGGCCTCGATCTTCACTTTCAAGTTGTGACTCTGGTCGATCATGTAGGCAATCTCGGGTCGCTCGCCCGTTTCCCATTCGAAATAGCGGATCTCGTGAAAAATGCGAAACACCTGATAGGGATCGATCGAGCCCAGGGTCAAGTCGTCATCCGCATAGCGGCGATCGTTGAAATGGAATCCGCCAAGCATGTTTTCACTCAGCAGCCAGGCGACGATCTGCTCAATGTTCTGAGCCTGGTAATGATGCCCTGTATCGACAAGGACGCGAGCCTGCGGACCGGATGCCCGCGCGAGCAGGAACGCCATACCCCAGTCGGCGATATCAGTGTGATAGAACGCCGGCTCGAACGGCTTGTACTCGACGAGCATCCGCTGGTTTTCTGCAAGATGCGAATGCGCGATCTGCAGCGCGCCCGTGAACCAGGCTTTCCGGGCGCGGATGTTTGCGCTGCCGGGATAGTTCGATCCGTCGGCGAACCACAGCGAAATATCGCGGCTTCCTAGCTGTTTGCCGATTTCGATGCTCTCAAGAATGTGATTAAGGGCCTCGCGCCGGACCCGCTCCTCCGGATTCCCCACAGATCCATGCTTATACTGCTGGTCTTGAAAGACGTTCGGATTGATGGCGCCGGGTTTGATGCCGTATTTGTGACCCAGCCGCTCGACTTGCGCTACGCTGCGCCTGCCATCCACGAAATCCCACAAGACGTGAAGCGCTAACGAAGGACAAGCGCCGGTCACTTGATGCACCATCGTCGCGTCGGCAAATTTCTCCTCAATCGTAGTCGCCGCGCCGGTCTGAAGAAATTTGCCGAATCGCGTGCCGGTATTAGCGAAGCCCCACGACGGAATCTCGATTTGAAAACTCTCGAGCGCTTTCCAGACTGACTGCTCAACGTCCCGCGGCATTGCTACTTCCTCCCAACGAAATATGATTCACTCCGGATTCGAGCGCGTGCTTGATCCCGAACCATTCAAGAGTTCCGGTGATTCCCGGCGGAAGCGTAATTTCGGCGCGCTTTTCGGCGCCTACAACGTGATACGCGACGCGAATTTCCCCACGAGGATGAGGAATCACGGCTTCCACATGATGCAGGCTGCCCAGGCTAGGCCCGATCCGTACTTGTGCGTATCCAGGCGCTGCCGGTTCAACACCTACCAACGTGCGAAATAGTTCGAAGTTTGGGCTAGCTCCCCACGCATGACAGTCCGAGCGGCTATCGGAGCCGTTCCACTCCGACCACGTTGTCAATCCATCTTTCAGCATTTCTCGCCAGGGACCTAGCTGCTCGAAATACCTGTCGCCCAGTCCCGCCAGGCGCAGCGTCGAATTCACATAAGCCCGAAAATAGACGGTAGCTGGAGCCAATTCGGTATCCTGCAACATTCGCTCGACAAGAGTCTGAGCTTGTGAAGCTGGGACGATTTGCGCGATCACCGCGAGCGCATTCACATTTTGTGAATAGGTGCGATGCGAGGGCTGATCCGCGAAGAGCCCCTTCGCCGCGTCCCAGTCGGTCGCTAGCACCGTGGATTTGAGCCGCGCAGCCTGTGCTTGATACTCTTCCGCAAGCGCAGGACTGCCGACCGCGCGCTCCAGATCGGCTGCCCATTCAAGACCCAGCAATAACTGAAGATCGAGCGCAGCCGACGACGAGCCGTCTGCCTCAGCGGGCGGGATACCGCGCTCCCATCGCTTTACCCAATCCACAAAATTCCACCACGGCATTCTTTCGAGCGAGCCGCTCGGTTTCTGAAATCGGGAGTAGAAGGAAAGCACGGCGCGCACACCGGGCAGCATTTGCTTTACGAACGCCGGGTCGTCCACGTACATCCAGTAATCGTGCACCATGCCGATCCACCACAAAGAGAAGGGCGGAATGTACTGTTGAAGGCTCGATGGAGCGCGGCTGTAGGTAGCGCCCTCGGCGGTCCGCGAAGAATTCAGTAACTCGATGCCATTGCGCATCAGGCGGGCGTCGCCAGTCATGTACAAGGAAACCAGCATCTGGATGCGGGCGTCGCCGGCGTACTGCAACTGCTCATAATACGGGCAGTCCATATAAGTCTCGTGCGCGCACAGCCGCGCGGTGCGCCATCCCGTATCGAGAATCGTCTGAATCTCCGCGTTGAGGTTCTCGTCATCGATTTTCAAAGACGCTCGGCGCAGAAAGGGATAAGCAGAATAAACTTCAGCGATATCGTCAATGGTCAGCGGCTGATCGGCGGTCTCAATTTCGAGTTGTAGGTATCGCCATGTCCTCCAATAAAGCGGCCGGTAAAGGCGCCTCATTCCGCCATCGCTTATATAGCGGTCCGCGAAGCCATAGACCGACTTGCCGTCTATCCCGTTCCGGTTTCCTTTATTGATCGGGTGTGTGCTGATATACAGGGTTTCCGCATAACGAATGTTCACTGATGCGGCGCGGCCGCCGCTGAACGTAATTTCTGGATAACCGGTTGTGAGATAGGTCTGGTCGAGGAGCAATGTGGCTCTCGCGTGAGCTGCAATCGTCACAGCCGCCGCGCGCTCCGGAAATCCCTGCGGCACGCGAACGCCGTCCGCTTTTCGCAGGCGCAAAATCCTCGCGGGCTTCCATTCTTCGAGCGGTATGGGACGCTCGGTCAGCATCCAGCGGTTCGGCGAATCTACAGCATCGCGCGGCATTCCAGGCGTGAACGGGTGCCCGCTGCTCCAGCCTGAATCGTTGAAATCTTCGCGCTCCCAGCCCCATGGATACAGGCTCGCGTCAAATCGTTCGTTGGCCGCGATCGCCGTGTATCCCGTAATTTCATAGGCGGGAGCAGGATGCGGCGTATACGCTTTATCGATTGCCGCTTTCCATTCGGCGCCGGTGTTGACCGCGCTTGCTTCTGGACCCTCGGCCTGGAGCAGAAATCCAGTGCGGTTGCTGATCTGCGCGATAGCGTGGTACTGACCGTCGTTCCAAACCACTGCTGCCAGCGTGTTCTTGCCGGCATGCAGGTGCGGCGAAAGATCCACGGTTTCGTAACGCCAGTGTGTGAGATCGCTGCGCGCAGGGCCCCATGATGCGAGCGCGCCGTTGACATAAAGTTGATAGCGGTTATCCCCGCTTACGTGTACCAGGAAGCGCTCAGGTCGGCCAGCCAGCTCGAATGATCGCCTGAAATGATACACGCCGTAAGCCTCGGGCGCTGTACCAGGCGCTTCGATCCACTTTGCATCCCAGGCCTTCGTCAGCAGGTCGCCGGCGCTTTGAGCGGAGGCAACGGCGAACGGGATGAGCACCGCAAGAAGAACTGTCGCACGCATGAGTCCGGCGGCCGGCTCACTTGCCGGAAACCGGATCTTACTACAACCCGGTTTTAGGGCTTCGAAGGTGGAGGGGGAGGTGCAGGCGGCGCAGGCCGAACAGACACCGCGTAATCGCTCGGTATCTGGAAGAGATCCGCCGGCGGTTCGCCCTTCTGAATATCCTCGACTGAAAACGTGCTTTCGCCGAAACGCGGATCGTCACGCTTGCTTTGAACCACCATCTGTAGATCGGGCGAGTACCACGTTTCCGTCACGGTCACAATCGGCAGTTGATTACCGAATGTATTCGCCGGGATCGTAATCGTTGTCCGTTTGCCCTGCGCGGCGACGCCGTTGATCTGCTGCGTTCCTAAGTTTTCAACCTGCCGGTCGCCCACATCGTGGCCGCCGCCCTTGGTAGAAAAATTTTGTGTCAAAACCGGTCCCCCGTCCATTGCGCCGCCAACCTGAACCACATTCATGCTTACGCCAGATTCGGCACCCTTACCGCTGGGAAGCTTTGCGAAAGTCATTTTTTCCGCTGTCTTTGTTTCCGGATGAAGGACATACGACGCCTGCGCGACTGGATCGGAAATAAAGACAATCGTTTGCGGGCCCGATTGCGACGACCAGGGGCCCATTTTCTCGATCGTCTCCTCCGTCCACGTGCGCCCTTGGCTATCTCGAGCCACCTTGCTGGTTTGGGTGTTTTGAATTACGTTTCCGTCGGCCAGATGCTGTGTTGTTTCGCTCGTGGTCTGGGCCTGATACGGTGCATTCAGCACGGGTTTGAGATTTACCTGAAGCGCCCCCGCGAAGCCGAACGCAACGACTGGCGCGCCGGGTGCAGGCACTTGCGAAGCCGTAACGGTGGTCTGCGCCAGAGCAGGAAAGCTCAACAGTCCGGCGCCAATCAGGAATCCAATAATATGCTTCATACTTTTCCTTTCTCGAGATAATTCGCGGTGTTCCTTACCTAAACGCCAAACTCATCGCGGCGCGCCGGCCATCTGTACCAAGCGGATCGCGGAAGGCTGTCCGTCCATTCCCAGCAAAACGTCGGCCCGAACAAGCGGATCGCCTGCGCCGGAGACGGTACGAACCACCCCAGCGTTGGCGAGCGACGATAGGCGCATCTCAACATGAACAATGTCCGAAGTCTGGATCGGGAGCGAAGGGTCGGAGTAAGGCAGCCGGATGAATGCACCCTCAAGCGGAGAGAAATTCGCCTTGACGCGCTGCACTTTTTGTGGCGCTCGGCGCCGCGGAGAGCGCGCATCCCAAGTCCGCGAGGGAAGGGCATGCGCGGTCACCTCCGGCTCTCGCGGCGCACTCGGCGCCTCTGTCTTCCGTGCCGCGATTTCCTGAACGGCGCGAGGCCTTTGCTGCACGATCAGAAGCAATACGATGGCCAAGCCAGCCGCGGCGGCCGCCCATTTCCAAAGAACGCGAGGCCGTGCACGAGCCGCATCGCTTGGTTCCCCGAGCGAAGCCGCCAGCCGCACACGGGCCTGTATGGGGGTAGAAACCGAGGTCTTCTCGACGACATGCCGTAATGCTTCCGACAGCTCAACCAGAGCTTCATACCGGTTCAGGCACTCCTCGCAATTCGCCAGGTGAATTTCGACCTCCGCCTGTTCGCTCGATGCGAATTCGCCATCAATGGATTGAACCATCTCGCCCTGACTCAGGTGCCGCATGTTCTTCATAACAGCTCTTTCAACTTCCCGAGACCTCGCTGGATGTTCTCTCCGACGCTTGCCACTGAAATATCGAGCACGTCCGCGATCTCACGGTATTTCATTCCTTGCGCTCTCAACACTAGACATTCGCATTGAGCCTCGCTCAACTTCCGCATAGCCTGCCGGAGCTGCGTCTCCAGCTCATTTTGGAGAAACTGAACTTCCGGCGAGTCGTGGTCGCTCGCGAAGCAGTCCTCGCACGAGCAATCCTCGATCGCCTGCCCTCGTCTCCGCCGCGCCGATGCGTGTTCGTTCAGCGCTAAATTGCGTGCCACTCGATAGATCCAACCCCGCAGGTTACTCCGGTCGCCGCTCCGGCTAAGATGCCGGTGAAGCTTGAGAAAGGTTTCCTGTACAATCTCTTCGGCAGTCGCCTCGTCTACACTGGAACATACAAGATAGCGCCGCAATGCCAGATGCTCGCGGTCGTAGTGCTGGAGCACTACCTGATTCACCGGGATCTCGACGATTTCCGGATGGCGTTCCTCTGCTCCAGACATAGGCGCGCCGATCGCTTCAACCCGCCACATTGCTTTCCCGCTGCATCGTCTGAACTAATAACAGTCCAACAGATGAAAAATCAGGTTTGGTTTCTATCTTGCTCCTTTCGTTTTGCGGCTTCTACGAGTTCGCCCGTCGCGTCATGCTTGCTGGTGTTGCCCGGACTGCGCCTGCATCTCCGGAAATTTGGCCGCGGCTTCCTGGACATCGGCAGGAAAGTCTGAAAATTCCAGAACCTGGCGAACCTCGATGATTTCGTTATCGGAAGCGGGGCACCGCGTCGCCCATTCGATGGCCTCCTCCTTCGACTTCGCCTGTATCATCCAGTAACCGCCGATTACCTCCTTCGCTTCGGCAAACGGCCCATCAGTCACCTTGGGTTTTCCTCCGGAGAACGTGACGCGCGCGCCCATTGAAGGTGGGTGCAGGCCATCGAGCGCCAGCAGCGCGCCAGCCTTTTGCAACGACTCGTTGTATTTCATCATCGCCGCAACGGCCTTGGCATCCGGCATAGTGCCCGGCTCGGCCCTTTCGTATCCCTTCGGAATCATCAGCATCATAAATCGCATTGCAATAGCTCCTTTTCTCCTTGGTTAAGATCGAATTCTCAGAGCCGGATCTCGGCCGCCAGACCGGGGGCTCTACTAATACATCGAACGACACGCAGAAAGAATCGACAGCGGCCGCAAAAAAGAGATATAATCCTCAAGCTCCGCGTAAGAGGCGTTTCGGAGGATCGCCAAAACATCTGCGCCCGTCTTGCATAGGAGCAATTCGGAGGAACCCGTTCTATGTCCAGAAAATTTCTACGCTCCAGGATTGCAGGCGTTCGCCTGAAATCCCGTATCCGCCCGGCGCTCGCCGTGGCGGCAGCGTTTCTAACTGTGGCTGTTGTGCGAGTGACGGGCGCGCAAAATGCGTCTCTCGACAGCGACGATTTCGGCTCGAACCAATTTGCCTACGTGGCGAATGAGGATTCAAACAACGTGTCGGGATATAAGATGGATGCGGCAACCGGCACGTTGACCGCCGTTCCCGGGTCGCCGTTCACTACTGGAAAGGAGGGTCCAACCTTCGTAGCGGTCGATCCGGCTGGCAGATTCCTATATGTGACAAATCAATATTCTCAAGATAACGATGTCGCCGGGTTCAGCATTGATCGCGCGACCGGCAAGTTGACAGCTGTCCCTGGGTTGCCCTTCAAAGCGGGTTCGGGACCGGCATCAATTGCGATTGATCCGTCGGGCCGATTCGCATACGTGGCAAACCTGGGGTCTAATAACGTTTCGGCATACAAAATCGACGTCATAAGCGGGATCCTGATCCCCATATACCCATCCCCCTTCCCGGCGGGGAGCTCTCCTTCGTCAGTGACAGTGGATCCGAGCGGCAAGTTTGTCTACGTGACAAACGAATCGTCCAACAACGTCTCCGGCTATACCATTGACGCCAGCACTGGTGCGCTCACAGAGATTGCCGGCTCGCCTTTCCCCGCGGGGACCTTCCCACTGTCCGTGGCAGTCGATCCAAATGACAGGTTCGTGTATGTGGCGAATCAGGGATCTGACAACGTTTCCGGATATACCATCAACTCAACCACAGGGGCGCTTACCGTTCTCGACACGTCGCCGTATGCCGCAGGCGGCGGTGGCGTCTACTCCGTAAAGGTCGATCCAACTGGCGGTTTTGTCTGTGTGGCGGGTTATGGCGGCATTTTCGCGTATAGCATTAACCAGAGCAGCACCGCTTTTGGAGGGGCGTTCCCGCCCCTTTCGCTTTACGGCCAGCTTACGCCGGTCAGCGGATCGCCCTTCGGTGGAGGGGCACCGAACTTCATAGCTGTCGACTACACGGGCACCTTTGCCTATGCGGCCAATAAGTCTTCGAACGACGTTTCGGCCTATACCCTCGGTTCCGGCGCGCTCAAACCCATTTCTGGATCTCCCTTCGCCGCCGGCATGGGGCCGGTTTCTATCGCGCTGGTGCGGCCTCGCACGAATCCTCTGTACTCAGCAACCGAAATTCCCGATCCGCAGGACTTCGGAAGCGCCCAAACCATCACCCCTTCGGCGATTAACAACCAGGGAGCAGTCGCTGGCACGGTAGCGTACTATCTGCAGAACGGCGAATTCTTCGAAGAGGCTTTCTTATACGTCAACGGAACGACAATGGGCGTTGCCTTCAGCCGCGTGAGCTTCGGTTATGGCATTAACGATAGCGATCAAGTCGTTGGCCAAGCTGACATAGAGCCGCCCAACCCTTTGCGCCCGCCTCCTCAAGCTTTCTTATACAGCTACAGTAGTAACTCCACAATCGACATCGACAACGTCCGGGGAAGACAGAGCTCCGCCTTCAGCATCAATAACGCCGGACACATCGCCGGATCGCTGGCAATGGAAACTTGTACGTCGCCATTTTCCTGCACTCTCGGTGATACCCACGCCTTCCTCGATACGGGATCTGGACTAGTGGATATCGGCACATTGGGTGGCAATTTCAGCGAGGGAAGAAGCATCAACAACCTCGGTGAGATCGTCGGCGGCAGTAACACAGTTGCCAACGGCCCCAACCACCTCTTCCTCTACACCCAGGGCGCCATGCACGATCTGGGTACGGTGGACGGGAAGGCGACGGAAGGCACGCAGATCAACGACCGCGGCGAGATCATTGGCACGCCTGATTTCCTCTATCGCGACGGCGGATTTCATAAGCTTCCAATCGGTCCAGGCGGCATCAACAATCGCGGCGACATCGTAGGCGGCAAGGCCGTGAACAACGGCAGCAGCCATGCCTTCCTGTACATCGATGGCAAGCTGATCGATCTGAACCGGCTCGTTGATCCATCGCTCACCCTGCTGACGGGAGCCTCAGGCATAAACGACCACGGCCAGATCGTGGTAATCGGCGTCAACGGCCACCTTTACGTTCTGACGCCTCGCTAGCGGAAACAAACTTTTGGTGGAGCAGACGATCGATGTTTGTCGTCTGCTTCTTCCGCCAAGCGTTCAAAGGCAGACCACGGAAAACGATGGTCTGCCCACCTATGTAACCTTCGAGCTTTCCGGCTCCATCTGGTTCACCTGTTCGAACACGGCCAGTGTTTTTCTCGCGCTTTCTTCCCACGTGAAGCCTGACGCACGGAGTTTCCCTCGTTCGATCTGCCGCGCTCTTTCTTCCGGTTCCGTCAACAGACGCCAGATGGCCTGCGCCATTTCCTGTTCGCTCGCGGGATCGAAAAAGATGCCCGTATCCCCGGCAACCTCGAGTAAGGGATCAATGCGTGAGCAGGCAAGCGGCACGCCTGCTGCCATCGCTTCGAGAACCGGAAGTCCGAAACCCTCAAACGTCGACGGATATACGAACGCGGTGGCCTTTTCATACAGCGAGAAAATTTCCGATCGCGGAATCCAGCCGGTAATACGGACCCAAGGCCGCAGTCCAAGCTCGTCGATGATGGCCTCTACCTTTGCCGTCTGCGCTCCGCGCATGCCCGCAAGCACCAGCCTGAGCGCCGGAAATTCCCCGCGCAAACCTGCATAGACTCGAATCAGTTTCTCAAGATTCTTGTTGGGATCTATCGTCGCGACGCATAAAAGGAACGGGCGATCCATATCCGGCCGTCGGTCGAGTCGAAAGAACGCTTCCTCCACTCCGTGAGGAATAGCTACCACTTTGTCCTCGGCAAGGTCGTAATGTTCGAGTACATCGCGCCGGGTTGTTTCAGAAACGGCAATGATTTTCGCCGACAATCGCACCGACTGGGCCAGCAGCAGATTCCAGAAAGGCAACTCGCGCTTCCGGAAATACTCCGGATGATGAACGTGCTGCAGGTCATGAAATACAGTCACAGCGGGAACCGAGAGAGACTTCGGACTGGTAAAACCAGGATTGAACACAACGTCAACCTGCTCGCGCTCGATGATGGACGGCAGCGATGATTGTTCGTAGAGAATACGGAGCGGCCGGATCTCCGCCTGCACCGGCTGAGGAAGCTGGCGAAAGCGAGGCGATTCCGGAGCAAGATCCCCTCCGGTCTCACGATTTGTGAAAATCAAGTACTCGTTGTGCTCATCAATCTTCGCGAGAGCGCCCAGCAACTGGCGCAAATAGATTTCGGTGCCGCCGACCCCTCCCGGCAGCAAATAGAGTGCATTAACGGCGATGCGTAGCGGCTTCATTTGTCCCAAAGCGGGCCCTGTTCTAAATTTTAGTTATAGATATGCCAATGATTAAAGTTGCGGCTGCGAGCGATCTTGCTCCCGGCCAGGTGATGGAGGTCCAAACCAGCGATCGCAGTTTCGCCCTATGTAACTTGAACGGTCACCTACATTGCCTGGATGGCACGTGTCCGCACGCCGGAGGCCCGCTCGGTCAGGGCGCGCTCGAAGGAGATCTACTGGTTTGTCCATGGCACGGATACGAGTTCCACTGCGCTACCGGCACGAACGATTCCGACGAGGACCTGATGGTCGAAACGTTCAAAGTTGTTGTCCAGGACGGCTCGATTTTCATCGACGTCCCCGAGTAATCCATTGCCTGAGCTCCCTGAAGTTGAAACCGTCGTTCGCTCTATTGCCCCTGTGATTACAGGCCAGCGCATTCGGGAGGCACATTTCCATTCGCGGCTCGTGACCCAGGGCGATTTCGCCAGAATATCGAACTTGCTTCGAGGCGCTCGTATCCGCTCCGTGCGCCGCGTAGGAAAGCACATTCTGATTCAGCTCGATCGCGGAATGCTGCATGTCCATCTCGGCATGACCGGCAAGCTGCTATGGAACGCCGTGCCGACTCCTTATACGCGAGCTGTTTTCGAGCTTGAAAACGGAACACTTGTCTATGACGACATCCGCCAGCTCGGCCGTGTCAACTACTACAAAGATCTCCCGGCAACAGTGAAAAACCTGGGGCCCGATGCGCTGGCCATCGGTTTCGATCAGTTCTTCGAACGGCTGAGAGCGCGGCATGGCGGCCTTAAGGCGTTGTTGTTGAACCAGAGGTTCATCAGCGGCATCGGCAACATCTACGCGGATGAGATGCTGTTCGCGGCCGGTGTTCACCCCAAAGCCGCGTCAAACCGTTTGTCGAAAGCCCGGGCACGGAAGCTTTTCGACGAAATGTCCCGCATCCTGCGGAGCGCAATTCAGCATCGCGGATCTTCGGTTTCCGATTACGTAGATTCCGATGGCGCCAAAGGCCAGTTTCAAATGCTCCATCGCGTTTACGGAAGGGCGGGATCTCCGTGCGACCGGTGCGCAAGGCCAATCCGCCGCATCGTGATCGCCCAGCGCGGAACCCACTATTGCCCGCACTGCCAGCGCGCGTAGGTTGTCGTCACTCAATGTTCATTGTTTACTCACGGAGCCGTCAACTTTCTCGAATCAACATTTTGCTCTCTAAATGTTTCATGTTGAATTAACACAGCAAGCATTTCAATGTAAACGTTCGCGGGACATCCTGAAACAGGTGAGTAAGGACGTCTCCCATGACCGAAACGACCGTACAATTCCTCTGGCTGGATCGCAGCATCCATTCCGGATTCCGCGCTGGTGTTTCATTGCACAGCCACACCATGTATTCCGAAGAGAGCCTCGGCATGATTCCACGTTACGTAGGGCGATTGCCTTTATTGGGCCCCGCCGTTCGCGCTGAATCGGAAAAATATCACCGCTGGAAATGCGAGCCCCTCGATTTCTCCCGCGCCTTCTGGACACCTCCTCTCTCAGCTCGGGAGGCGTATCAGCTCGAACAGAATCAGATTCAGCGCACGCTCGAGCTTCCTGCAATCGTTTCGCTTACGGACCACGATGATATTCGCGCCGGCGCGCAGCTTCGCATTCTCGACGATTCCCTCGAGATTCCCGTATCCGCTGAATGGACAATCCCATTCGGGTCAACGTTCTTTCATCTGGGTGTTCACAACCTGCCTGCCCAGCAGGCGTCAGGCATCATGCAGCGGCTTCAGAGATATACTGCGGATCCGGAACCGGGTGAACTCGAGGGGTTGCTTGAATGGCTCGATTCGATGCCCGATGTGCTCGTTGTGCTTAATCATCCGCTCTGGGACGAAAAGGGCATCGGCGTTTCGGAACATGCGCACGTTCTCGGCCGGCTCCTAGAACGGCATGGCCGTTATTTTCATGCCCTCGAAGTCAATGGCCTGCGCTCCTGGAAAGAAAACCAGAAAGTGTTGTGGCTGGGCCGTCAAAGCAATCATCCGGTGGTGTCGGGCGGCGACCGCCATGGCAGTGAGCCTAACGCGATCCTCAATTTGTCGCGCGGCGCGAACTGGATCGACTTTGTCCGCGAGGTTCGTTGCGAGCGCCGTAGCCACGTCGTTTTCATGCCTCAGTACCGCGAGCCTTTGCGAATGCGCATTCTACAAACCATGGTCGATATCGTTCGCGATTATCCCGAAAATCTCGAGGGCAGGAAATCATGGTCCGACCGCGTCTACTATCGTCAGACCGATGGGCCGCCGGTCCCGCTTCGTCACTATTGGCCCAGCGGCAAACCGTTCGTCATTCAGGCATTTGTGAGAGCGATGCGCATTGCCGAATTGCGAAGCGTCCAATCGGCTATTCGGCTGGCGCTCAGCGACCGCACCCTCTGGTCCGATCAGGAGGCGCTCATTTGAATGCGCTGCGCCGCGTTGCCTTCTTCCCCGACACATTCCACGAAATAAACGGGGTCGCGCATACCAGCCGGCAACTCGAGCGCTTTGCACGAAAACGGCAGATTCCTTTCTTATGCGTCCGCCCTGGACCTGAGCCTGGGTTAACGCGCGATGGCGCGGTAACGACTCTCGAAGTCACACGCTGCCGTTTGTCCGTTGGCCTGGATGCGCATTTGGACTATGATCCATTGCTGCTTCGCCATGCCGGCGCCGCGCTCGAGGAAGCCAAGCGCCTTGGCGTAGAACTCGTCCACATTACGGGTCCCGGCGACCTTGGTCTGATCGGCTGCTATGTTGCCTGGCGATTGAAGCTGCCTGTGGTGATGGGTTGGCACACCAATCTGCACGAATACGCCGGGAAACGGCTCGCGCACCTGCTGCGTTCTGGACCCGCGGGTTTGCGCAATTCGGCTTCACACGTTGTCGAACGAGCCTCGCTCAAGCTGCTTGGTTACTTATATCGCTATGCGCGGGCCGTTCTCGCGCCCAATCAGGAACTCGTCGATTCGATACGACAGCTTTTCGGCCGCCCCACATACCTGATGCGCCGGGGCGTGGACGCCGAACTCTTCAGTCCAGCTAAGCGCGATAGCAAAAGCTCCAAATTCCGAATTGGTTACGTGGGGCGGCTCACGGCTGAGAAGAATGTGCGGTTTCTCGCGACGCTGGGGCGCGGCCTCGAACAAGTGGCGCAACGCGATTTCGAATTCTACATCGTCGGGCAAGGCAGCGAGCGCGGCTGGCTACAGGCCAACGTTCCAAACGCGATCCTTCCTGGCATCCTCCAGGGTGAGGAGCTTGCGAGAGCCTACGCCAATATGGACTTGTTTGTGTTTCCCCTCGACAACCGATACATTTGGCAACGTGATTCTCGAAGCACTCGCCTCGGGCCTGCCATGTGTGGTGAATGCCAGTGGCGGCCCGAAATATCTCGTGCAACCCGCAGTGACAGGTTATGTAGCGCCCAATGAGCAGAGTTTCATCCGCTACGCCGCCAGTCTGGTGAACGATCTTGATACGCACGGGAGAATGAAAGAGGCTGCCCGGGATTACGCCTGCCGCCTCTCGTGGGATGCCGTTTTCGAAAAGGTCTTCCGCGTATACGACTGTTGCCTCGCGAAGCCTCGATCACGCCAAAAGCGGGAGACGGAAAATCAAATCTGCCTGTCTGTCTGAAGTCACTTCGAGTTCAGAAGCACTGTGGGATCGACCGAGAGCCCCGGCCTGAGCAGGTGATCCTGATTCTGCCCGGGGTCCAGCACAATCTTCACGGGAACGCGCTGAACCACTTTCACGTAGTTGCCAGTTGCGTTTTCGGGAGGAAGCAGGCTGAATATAGCGCCGGAACCCGCGGCGATGCTATCGATATGACCAGTATATTTGCGGCCGCCATAAGCATCCACGCGGATCTCAGCCTGTTGTCCTATCCTCATCCGCGTCAGTTGCGTCTCTTTATAATTCGCCACGATCCACACGTCATCTAGGGGGACGATGGCCATCACCTGCTGCCCCGGAGAGACTCTCATTCCCGGTTCCGCATTTTTTCTGCTGACAAGTCCCGTCACCGGAGCCCGCAAATCGGTGTAGTCCAGGTTCAATCTTGCCTGCTCGAGCGCGGCCTGTTTCTGCTTCATCTGCGCAATCGCCGATTCATACTGGGCTTTCGAGTTAGCCTGCTGTCTCGGCGCGATGGTTTGGCTCTGACGTTCGGTCACATAAGCCGAATTCAACCGCGCCTTTGACTGCGCGAGGCCCGCCTGAGCAACATCTACATCGTGTGCAGCCTCGTTCACCCCCGCTTCGGCTGTATCCACCTGTGCGGCTGAAGCCTGTGCCGAGGCCAGGTACGCGTCGTATTGCGACTGAGAAATCTCGTCCTTCTGAACCAATTCCTTGTAGCGAACCAGATCCTTCTGCGCTTTGTTGTTGTTGGCTTGCGCCTGCGCCAGTTGTGCCTTGGCGGAAGCCAGCCTCGCTATTGCCGCATCCACCTGCCGCTGCGACGAATCGACGCCTGCCTTGGCTACAAGCGTGTCGGCGCTCGTCGTCTTGATCTGGCTCGAGGTGTTGATGTTAATGATCGGCACATTTACCTTGGCCGCGTCTGCGTCTGCCTGCGCGGAATTGACATCCGCCTGAGCCGAATCAAAGGCCGCCTGATAGTCGGCCGGATCGAGCTTCACCAGTTCCGCTCCCGCTGTCACCACCTGGTTATCGTTCACCAGTACCGAGAGAATTGTGCCGTCAATTCGCGAGCTAATCGGCACGATGTGGCCGGTCACTTGCGCGTCGTCGGTGGTCTCTCGCGAGGCGTAAAAGTTATAGATGGGGATCGCGGCGATTACCGCCAGAATGAGAACGGCAAACACAATCAGCCGTACGCGTCTGCTGCGAGGTCCGCCCGTTGGCGCGCTGCTCCGAGCGCCCTCCCCTCGTCTTTCTCTGTCGTCTGCCGTATCTGGTTGATCTTCGCGCTGTAATGTGGCCATTTGAGTCAGTCCTCAGTCGTAAAAACCGGAACTAGGGCAGCAGATTCCTCATTCCCAGCTTGAGCGAAAACCTGGCTCTGCCTGAGTTTCTTTAAAAGCTCAATAAGCTGCTGAACCTCGTTCAATGTCAGATTTGAGAAAAACGCAACACTGCGCCCAATCTGAGCGGGCATAACGTCGTCGATGAGAATTTCCCCTTTCTTCGTCAATTTAGCAAGCCGCGCTCTGCGGTCATGGCTATCGATGACCCTTCTTACATAGCCCTTTTGTTCTAAGTGATCGACCAACCCTGTCACATTGGCTCGGCTCGTGATAAGGAGTTCGCCAATATCGCCAAGATGAAGACCTTCCGGCTGGGCATGGCGCAAGAGCATCAGCACATAGAAGCTAGAGCGAGCCAGGCCGCGAGTGCCGAGTGGCCTCCAGAGGTAGGATTCGTGAACGTCGTACGTCAACCCAAGATTCACTGAAGCCGCCAAGGCGTTTCGGTCCTGCCCTTGGCGCACCGAGGTTGTTCGCCGGAGAATCTCTTCGTACAATTTTTCCCGATGGCCGGGCCGCACATCGGTTTCGATTCAAAACTGGATAGTAAAGTTCCTAATTGTTTTCAATTTGATTCTTCCGGCGCTTTCCAACACGTTGGCGAAGAGGCCTGTTGCACACCAGCGTCATTTTTGCTTCGAGCCTCAAAACTCGCCGTTTGATTGCTTCCGTTGGAGCCAAATCCATAGCTTGGCGAGCAAACTCGAGAGCCAGCCCGTAGTTAGGCTCCAAGCGCTCATAATGTTTGGCCAGCTCCAAAAGCGCGTCTGCGCGGTATGGATTCTTTGAAGTAGCCAAATCAGACAGGATGCTCAAACTCGAGAAAGCACGGCCAGCTTTCCGTTCGAGCCGCGCCAGCTCCCAAAGTGTCGAGAACAGGAGAGAATCAGGCAAACCCGCCTCAATCGCACACCGAAACAGATAGAGCGCCTTCTCAGTTTCGCCCGCACTTAGAAACCACCTGGCGATTCCCAGATATTCTTCTCCGCGCCTCAGCCCGAGAGCCCTCAACGACTCAGGATCGGAGCTTCGGAACGCCGAAGGCACAATTGCCGACAAACAACCCAAAGTGAGAATGTCGATTGCGTTGTGATGGAAAATCGGGACCAGCCGCCGGGCTTCACCTGAACGTAAGTATTCGAAATAGACGTAAGGAATCAATTCTCCAGGCAAATCCCCCTGCCGCTCCACGCCAAGCACCTGGTTCTCAAGAAAACTGAGGCGGCAATTTTCGTAACGCAGTTTCCAGATCCGCCGCGCGCCATAGAGTAGATCGAGATGTGCCAACCGGCCGAAAGGTGTTTTTTGGCGGGTCATCTGATAGCGCGTTTCGAGCAGGGGCTGGTCGTATGCTTTCCCGTTATACGTGATCAGCACATCGAATTCGTTCAGATGTTCGGAAACTGCCCAGAGAACGCTTTTTTCTTCCGAGTACTCCCGCATGAAAAACTGCCGGATGGAGAAGCCTTGCTTCGTGATTCGTCCCACCCCGATGAGAAACGCATACGTTCCCGAGCCGCCTGCCAACCCTGTTGTTTCGGTGTCGAGAAAGGCCCACCGCTCCGGAGAAACTATCGGCATGGTGCTTTCGCTTAAAACATCGAGCAGGTTCGCCGGCAGTTCTACTAACGCACCAACATCGGCCGAGCCATGCCTCCTGTGTGATTCATACAGCCTCTCCATCCGGAAATGCGTGCCTTGTTCGTTCTCAACCACCTCGCCCGATGCCCACTCTTCAATGAATGCCCGCGCCGTGCCTCGCCCCTGCGGCGACCGTGAATTTGGGTCCGTTTTTTCGCGGGCGTACTTCTTGTCAATTCGTCTGATCCGTTTTCGAAGCTCCGCCAGCTGTTCGCCAAAGTCGATCAAGAAGCCCCAGCTTTCATTCGCTTTTTGTTTGCCAGTATAGCGAAATCGGAATGGCTCAGAAATTCGCGCCATCGATGACACTCCACGTTCTTTCTCTAAGATGAGGGAATGCGAACACTTTCCTCTCTCGTGGTGCTACTGCCCCTGTTCTTGCAGCCGCCCTCCGGCGAGACCCGAAAGTATGACGTTAAGGCACATTACACGAAATACGAATTCCGGATTCCGATGAGGGACGGTAAGCGCCTCTTCACCTCCGTTTACGTCCCAAAAGACCTCTCACAACCGTACCCGTTTCTGATGACGCGCACGCCGTACGGCGTAGCTCCGTATGGCTCTGACAATTACCGAAAGTCCCTCTATCCAGGGGATAATTTTGCGCGAGACGGCTACATTTTCGTTTACCAGGACGTGAGAGGCCGTTACATGTCGGAAGGAACCTGGATTGAAATGACACCGGTCAAAGACCACCCCCATGGGCCGAACGATGTCGACGAAAGTACAGACACATACGACACAATCGAGTGGCTGCTGCACCATGTGCCGAACAACAACGGAAAGGTAGGCCTGCTCGGGATTTCCTATCCTGGTTTCTATACCAGCGCAGGCATCATCGATGCGCACCCGGCGCTTGTGGCTGCCTCGCCGCAGGCGCCGATTGCCGATTTATACATGGGTGACGACGCATTCCATAACGGCGCTTTCTTTCTCGCCGCCAACTTCGGCTTTTACGCATCGTTCAACAAGCAGGATCACCCGCAAAAGCCCAAATATGAACCGGACTTCGATTTCGGCACCGAGGATGGCTACAAGTTCTACCTGAACATGGGACCACTCGAAAATGCGGACGAAAAATACCTGAAATACTCAAACCCGTATTGGACCGACATCATCGCTCATCCCAACTACGACGCGTTTTGGAAAGTTCGAGACATTTTGCCGCACCTTCGCAACATTAAGCCCGCGGTGCTGGTTGTTGGGGGATGGTTCGATGCCGAAGACCTGTGGGGAACCCTCAAGACGTATCGCACGATCGAACAAGCAAGTCCGGGCACAACCAATACGATCGTGATGGGCCCATGGTTTCACGGCGGATGGTCGCATGGCGACGGCTCGACATTGGGCAACATCAACTTCGACTCAAAAACCGCCGAATTCTTCAGGGATCAGATTCAGTTTCCTTTTTTCCATTACTATCTGAAGGGCGGTCCAGACCCTCACTTGCCGGAAGCGTATATGTTCGAAACCGGCAAGAACCAATGGCGCCAGTTTACGCACTGGCCACCAGCTGAGGCGCGGCAGGAAGAGTTCTATCTCCATGCTGGAGGAAGGATCAGCCGCTCGAAGCCCGCTGCTCAGGAGGGATTTGACGAGTACGTTAGCGATCCCAATAAGCCCGTGCCGTATTACGACAAGGTTGTAATCGACATGGCCCGGCCCTATATGGACGCCGACCAGCGGTTCGCGGCGCGGCGTACCGACGTCATTACCTATGCCAGCGATCCGTTGGAAGAAGATGTAACAACAGTAGGCCCCGTAGCGCCCGTTTTGCATGTCTCGACTTCAGGCACCGATTCCGATTTTGTAGTGAAGCTGATCGATGTCTACCCGGATGATTTTCCAAATCCGGACCCGAATCCTAGTGGGCTTGAAATGGGCGGCTATGAGCAACTCGTACGCGGCGAGCCTTTTCGCGGTAAGTTCCGCCACAGTTTTGAAAATCCCGAACCGTTCACGCCCGGAAAAATCGAAGAGATCCAATTCGCAATGCCCGACATCGACCATTGCTTTCGCCGCGGCCACCGAATCATGGTACAAATCCAGAGCTCATGGTTCCCCCTCGTGGACCGCAATCCCCAGATCTTTACTAACATTCCGACCGCAAGCCGTTCCGATTTCAAGCCGGCCATTGAGCGGATCTATCACTCCGCGTCCGATCCCAGTTACATCACTGTGGATGTTCTTCCGTGATGCCGGGAGGGCTTCCTGAATGGCATGTGCCTCTTTTGCCTTTGCACTGCGTCCAATAGATTTGTCACACTATAACTTTTGGCGAGCTGGGAGTGAATGACAGATTCTTTTCTTCGGCGAACGGTGCCCTGGGCGGTCTTTTTCGGCTTAAGTTCGGCCGGCGTAGCCCACATCAAACAGTTCCCGCCACAGCCTTTCCCCTATCGTGAAAAGCTCGAATATCGTGTCGAGTGGCGTTTGATAACGGCGGGAACCGCCCAGATCGACATTGCGCCGCTAGGCAACAACTGGCAGACCAAGCTGAATATCGAAAGCGCGGGCATGGTAACGAGGCTTTACCGGGTGAGCGACAATTATCGCGCTTTGACGAGCACCGGATTTTGCGGCATCGACGCCACGCTGGATGCGCAAGAAGGTAAGCGGCATCGGCTCTCGACGCTAAGCTTCAATAACAGCAAGCGAAAAGTAGAGTACGAGGAACGCGATCTAATCAAAAACAAGGTTGTGTCGAGAGACACTGATGTAGCTCCTTGCACCCACGAAGTTCTGGGAGCGCTATCGGCTGTGCGTATGATGCGCCTTGAACCGGGAAAGACGGTGATGGTCCCGATCACCGATGGGAAGAAAACGGTAATGGCGCGAATTGAAGCGCAAGACCGGGAGACCATCGAGGTTGACGGAGAAAAGTTCCAGACGGTTCGCTACGAGGCGTTTTTGTTCGATAACGTGCTGTATCAGCGCAAGGGACGGCTGTGGCTATGGATGACCGACGATGCCTCCCGGTTGCCGGTGCAGATACGGCTGCGCCTGGGTTTCCCGATCGGGAACATTACCCTAACGCTTGATAAGAATGAGCGGGGGTGAAGAAGGACTGCCCGCTTAATCGAATGCGCGTATGAGATTCACTCGCATATAGACCAACTGGAATCCCGCTCTTTCGTAGTTTCGGTGCGAGGTGCTGCCCGGTAAGACGCAAGCCATTGCCAGATCGCAATGGTTCTGTTGCGCGGCTCCCAGCCGTGCACGAATCAACCGGGTTTGCTGGCCATGGCCCCGCGCATGCGGCAGCGTAGCGTCACCGTACAGAAAAGCAATCCCATCTCGTAAGCCCATCGCTGCTCCTGCCACTGCCTCTGACGTTCCCGAATCGCCGCCCGGCAATTCACTTAGCCGCCCGGCCAGCCAGCAAGTGCATACGTCGCAGGACGCCGACATCATGGCGATCATTTCTTCATTCACCGGCATGTCTTCGACAAATCCCCTGCAAATCAGTCGCGACCACGCTTCATGTTCCTCGATGGCTATTTGCCAGATGCCGGGTTCAGGCGCAAAAACTTCTCCGGGCTCAATATGGCGCAGCATGACATTGTTGAATTCGGCAACACGATAGGGACGGCTCTGGACAAAGGTGAGTACCGACGCATCGGCTAGCGGGCATAAGTCAATCACACACGACGCGTCCCGGCGTCGGAAGAAATCCTCCATCTGTTCAAGCTCGGCCGTGGAAACAGAGCCACTTAACCCGATTCCAACCGCGTGCGTCATCGGTGAGCCAGGTCCCGCAAACACTGCCTGTCCGCCAGCGAACGGTTCCGCAAGAACCGTTGGAATCGTCCCTTTTAGGGCTTCCGCGATGGCGGCTATGTGAGCTGCCTCGGTCGTCTCAATCCTGCGGGCTAATGTCAAATCCGCGCTCGATATCATCTGCTCAAGTATCGTAAACTCAAGTATTAGCGTGCAGCGTCTCGAAGTCCGCGCGCTTACTGCGCCCAGCATGAAGGGCATTCTCGATCCAAGCGAAAGATCAGACCAGGGCGCCGAGATCGAAAGCGCCGACCTAAAGCAAGGAGCAGAGCACAACGAATGCCGTTTCATGATGTCATCTCGCGCCTTTTGAAGGCTCGAGGCGACTTGCAGAGAGCCTGGAATGTTCGCGGGAAATATCGCTTCACCAACCGCCAGCACGGGGCCGCCAATCTGGTCATGGTGCTTATCGGCTACAAGCCCAAGCTCTGGAGTTCGGTTATTCCGCGGCTTCATCGGGCTCTGACGGCAAATTCTTCCCTGCCACGCGAGTTTGATGTATGTCTTGTGACTCCTGGAATGTTAAAGCCGGAAGTTGCCTCTATGGCCGCGGAGCACGGTTGGTCATATCTGCACACAAAGGCAAATCGCGTAGCGTTGGCGCAGAATCTCTGCGTGCGCGCCCATCCCGCGGCTAAGTTAATTTATAAGCTGGACGAAGACATATTCCTGCCGCCGTTCTTCTTCGAAGAAATGCAGGCATCTTATGCCGAAGTGAAGCGGGAGAAGCGCTATCGAATCGGATTCTGCGCTCCGCTGCTGAATGTCAATGGCTATTCCTACATCCCGTTTCTGGAGCGGCTAAATCTTGTCGAGGCATACCGTGAGCGTTTCGGGGAGCTAACTGCCGCCGCCCATGGCGTGAAAATACAGCACGATCCCGCCGCGTGCCGTTGGATTTGGGAACACACGCTGCCGTTCAATGCCACGGCGCGGAAAATTCAGGAGCAAGGATTCCGCTACTCGACGATTCCGCACCGCTTCAGCATAGGAGCGATCATGATGGAGCGGCCTTTCTGGGAATCGATCGGCGGGATGCGTAACACGATTGCCGGCGGTCCAAGAGCGTTAGGTACAGACGAAGACCATCTCTGCCGCGAGTGTGTCGCATCTTCTCACGTCATGATCTGCTTCGAGCATATTTTGGCTGGTCACTTCAGCTTTGGCCCGCAAGACGCTGGAATGCAGCCGCTTCTGCCAGAGATTGAGCAGGACGCGATCGAGTCTTCGCGCATGCAATCCGCTGGCTCAACACGCTAGCCGATTTTGGACGCAAATGCAAGAAACCGCTTACTGCGTGCGCGGCTCGGTTTAGATGTCCGACTCGACGCATCTTCCAAGCCACCGCGAGGGAGATCCCATGGCCCTGCGGGCCACCAAAGCTGATGAAAGACCGCAAGCCCGGAACCGAGCCGCGACCGCGAGGGAGCGGTCTTCCGCGGTTTTTCAGAGGAGTGGTCTTGGGTTGTACACCTAGCCGTATCGGGAGCGATGGGCCGGCCCCCCGAACAGCGAGAGGAAAAACATGCCGGCGAGAAATCCCCCCACGTGCGCGAACCAGGCTACGTTTCCTGCATCGGTCAGCGCCATGCGTCCGAAAGAAGCGAGGCCGCTAAAGAGCTGGATCAGAAACCAGTACAGAAGGAGCACGACAGCTGGTAGTTCGAGCGTCGTTACAAAGACGACGATGAAAATGAGTGTGAGGACCCGAGCTCGTGGGTAGAGCAGCATGAAGCCGCCCATGATGCCCGCAATAGCCCCGCTCGCTCCAATCGTAGGCGTGGGGCTGCCGAGATTGAACGCCAAATGAACGATGGCTGAAGCGACGCCGCAAAGGAAGTAATAGATCAGATACTTGAAACCACCGATGGTATCCTCGACGCGCGAGCCGAACACCCAGAGGAACCACATGTTGCCGATCAGATGCATCCAGCCGCCGTGCAAAAACATCGAGGTGACGAGGGAAACGAGATGGATGCGGTCGGGAACGAGCGCGTAGCGATCGATGAGGGCTTGCTGAGCGTACGGCCCTAGGGTCCGCTCGAACAGGAAGCAGAACGTATTGACGATGATCAGGAGTAATGTAACCGCCGGAAAAGAATTCATCCGGATGAGGGCGCGAAGCGGGATCATCGGGACATTTGTTCTTCAATCGCGCACAACGGCATTAATTGTCTGTCCACTTGACCTGGTGGACCAGTGTTGTTTCCGGCACCCGGCTCGATTGAGCGCAGCGATCCGCGATCTCCTGATCGATGCGGCGGCTCACCTTACCGGATGCGCTGAGGGCCATAAGATCGTGTACTTCCGCGAGAGCCGGTATGTGGCCTCTGGCACCGATGGCAGTGCAGTTCAGAGCAGCAGTTGCATTCGAGAAGTCTAAGGTTTCCTGCAGCGGCAGGCCCGCGAGCGTCGCGTAGCAGAAAGCGCCGTGGAAAGCGTCGCCAGCGCCCGTGGTATCCACGCAGGAAACCTGAAATGCCGGTGAATAAAAGAAACGGCCTTCGGAGAGACCCATCGAGCCATATTCACCGAGCGTCATAGCCGCCACTTTGAAGCCGTACTCTTTTTGAAGCCGCTCGAGTGCAGCAAACGGATCGGTTTCGCCGGTCCATTTGGCGGGCCAAACGTGGCTGGCCACGAGGTGATCAACATTATGAAGGACGGAGTCGAAGTGCGGATAGATTGTATCGACGTCGAGCGAAACGGGGATGCCCGCCGCGCGGGCCACAGACGCGGCCTTAGCCGCGGCTTGAGTGTCGTAGCCATCGATATGCAACATACGGCTCGAAACAATGTCCTCGGGACGAATCTCGTCGGCAGTCAGGCGGAGACAGGCGGGACGCTGCCACAGCACTGTGCGCTCGCCCGTGCGCTGGTCGATCAGGATATACGCTGTCTGGTTCGGGCACCCGTCGCGGATGATGACGCGTGAAACGTCAACTCCGGTGCCTTCCAGGCTCTCCCATTGGAGTTTGCCGCGGAGGTCATCCCCGATCGTGCCGATATATCTCGTTGTGAGACCGAGGCGGGCGCAGGCCACCATAGCTGTCGCAACCTGGCCACCAGGACTAAGAATTTCTTCGGTAAAAGGAACTTTACCGGCATAAGCGGGAAATTCAGGAAGAATAAGAAGAGTATCGGTCGCATTCAGACCGATACCAAGGACGTCGAAGCTGTGCGTCAATAGGACCTACTTTTTAAATGAGGCGGGAATCTCGTAAAGGTAGATGGTGTGGCGGTTCCCGAGACGGCTGGGATCGGTCTCCTGCTCGTCGACCGCTTTCCAGCCGGGAATCGGATAATCATACGAAACCACGCGCGCATCCTTCTTTAAGTATTTTTCCAGATTCGGCCGGAGGTTTTCGTTAGCCGTGGTGATCAGGTACAGCGTAACCACGTCGGCAGGGCTGAGATCGGTCTGCATGAAATCGCCGCGAATCACCGTTACTCTGTTCTCGAGTCCCAGGGCCTTCACGTTATCTTCGGCCGTGCGGGCCAGCCGCTCGGAGATCTCGATTCCGACTGCTTTGACGTGAAATTTCTGTGCCGCGGCTATTAGAATACGGCCGTCGCCACAGCCTAGGTCATAAAGAGTTTCACCGGCCTTCAAATGGGCCATATCGAGCATCTTGTCGACGGCGCGCTGTGGGGAACTGACAAAAGGCGCAAGGCGATTTTTCAGGTCTGGCTTGTAGCGCTGGGCGGAGCCAAGGGACGCAGAACAGAGCACCACTAGGGCTGCGGATACTCCACTGCGAGGCGCCCTGAAAGACATAGCTCTGATAAGTATATAGATTATCGCGACCCGGAAACTCCAGCAGCACTCTCGGAAGACCGAACCCGTTTCAGCCGCACAACCCGCGACAGCATCTCGGTTGTTGCGTACCAGACATCGCGAGGCCGGGAGATCGTATACTCTGTCCCTTTCAGAATCCTGACCGCGTGGCTGATTGAGTCCTTCCACGGAACCGCCTGCGGATTTGGATTGTAATTCATATAAAACACCGGACACTCAATGTCTCCGATGCGCCGGATATTGTCTTCGGGTACATCGCTATCCAGCATCGCCTTGGGTCCGGCGAAGATGACCGCGTCGGGATGGGCGGCGCCCCCGATTTCCTTCTGGATCAAGCTGTCCAGGAAGTCGGTATCGCCATGCTTTTCGCCTAGATTCTGGAGCGTGATTGTGCCCAGTTTCATGCTTTGAAGGGCATTTCCCAGAGCGGGAAAATTTATTCGCTCGGCTGCATCCTGGCGATAAAGGATGCGATGCTCCTGCATATTAAAGGCGACCAGAGACAGTTTGCCGACGCGCGGGTCGTGCTCGATGATCTTGAGGATGCCCACCATCGCTGAAAGATCGACGGGCGCGAGTGTCGCGGAGTCTTTGGATTCCGGAGAGAAGTTGACCAGAAGTTTGACATTCACTGGATCGTCCGGCCGGTTCGCGGGACGGATAACGGGCTCATCGCGGAAGGGTTCAAACTGGGCCTCGGCGACAGTTTTCGGAGGGATAAAGGGAGTCAGCGCGTTATCTTTGGCGGGCAGCGCCGCCTCTACATCCCACGAGCTCGAACAAGGCCGCTCAGACCGGTCGCGCATCATCCAGTCCACGTGATAGTTGCCTTCGCCTAGATCAAACGCACCCTGAAGAAGGGCATCGCCCTTGGCGTCTTCGTCAATATTCGGAACATTAATGTGTTGAGAGAAATAGGAGGCGTGCGCTTTGTCGCCTGACGGATAAACGCGGAAAACGATAGTCAGCAATTGGCCATCGCCTTCCACTTCCTTCAACGGAAGCGAAACATCATAGCCCGCGTGAAAACGCAAATCAAATCCGAGGTCCGCCTGGCGGGGCGTGACGACGCATGGCAGGTCTTTCCGCTGGCTCGACGATTCGAGCGTCGTCAAGTCGGCTGGAATTAATGTGACCGGTTCGCCAGGAAAGTGGGGTTTGATCAGCGTCTGCCCGAGCAAAGGCACGCTGGCGAACAAAAGCGATAAGAAAAGAGGAAGCCCTTCGCGACGCGAAGCGGCAAGTCCTAAGTGCCGGCGACACGAAAGCCGACACCAAACAAGAAGGCGACTGCCAACTTGGAAAGCCATATACGCAACCGAAACGAAGTTCAGCACTCAGTGCCTCTTTGAAGCGGCACCGAATTTAGATTCAAGTTTACCTTTGATTCACCTGCCCGACGCAACTCTCTTGTAAAAGTTTATGCCGGCTGCGGCCTCCCGGTACTAACCCGGATGGATGTCCTTCTCTGATTTTCCGCATAAAATTGTCCCATCTTCGCTGCACTCACGCGCAATTCCGACCCGTGGATGCGCTCCGGGTGTGTTACATTTCGTGTGAGCCATGGCCCGCAGTGTCAACAAAGTAATTCTACTCGGAAATCTCGGCCGCGACGCGGAGACCAAGTTTACGCCCTCCGGTGCGGCGATGACGCGCTTCTCTGTCGCAACCACGCGAAGCTGGAAAGATCAGCAGACTAATGAATGGAAGGAAGAAACGAACTGGACCAACGTGACGTTGTGGCGCCAGGAAAACCTCGCCAATTATCTGACAAAAGGGCGGCAAGTGTACGTAGAGGGTCGTCTACAGACGCGAAGCTACGAAGACAAGGACGGAAAGAAGGTGTATGCGACCGATGTTATTGCCGACGACGTCATTCTAGTGGGTGGCCGGGGTGAAGGGCCTCCGGGCGAGGCGCCAGGCGCCGCAACGGCGCCGAGAGGAGCCGGAGCGCGATCCTCCGCGCGTCCACCGGCACAGACAGAGGAACCGGATATGGGTGTCACGGACGACGACGTTCCTTTCTAATGCCCTGCGATCCCGCAATTAAATTCCGGTGCCGACAAATTCCTGAAATATTTCGTTGGAAAGCAGAAAACCGCGCTCCGTCAGCCTGAGCGTCTGGCCCGCCTGCTCCAAGAGGCCGCAATCGATACCGTATTGAATTGCATGCTGAAATCTGACCCATTCCTTTTTGGTCGGTTCGATTCCGGCGGATTGTCGTAATCCTACAAAAAAGTGTTCCTCTTCGATATCGCTGTGTAAAGTCTCTTCAGACGGGCTTTGGCCTGATTCCACTCGATTCAAATAGACGTCGAGTTCTTCAGTATTGGCGGAACGTGAGGCTCCGTCGAATGAATGAGCGTCCAAACCGAATCCTGCGTAGGGTTCCAGACGCCAGTACTTCAAGTTATGACAAGATTCGAAACCTGGCAAAGCGAAGTTCGAAACTTCGTACCGCTGCAAACCAAGCCGTCCCAGCCGCTCGATGGCTTGTTCGTAAAAATTGGCGGTGGCTTCGTCACTGGGCAGCAGGGACGCGCCATACCGTACCCCGCCGAGCAGGGCTTCTCTGCCAAGAGAACTGTCTTCATCAATTTCGAACAGATAAACCGAGACATGGGGTGGCTCGAGCCGTTGAACCCACTTGAGAGATTCATTCCACGATTCCTCCGTCTGACCCGGTAATCCGGCGATCAGATCGATATTAATGTTTGGAAGCCTCGCTTCTCTCAGCACTGAGACATCGCCGGCCACTGTTCCTGCCGTATGTTTGCGCCCGGTCCGGCGGACCTCGTCCGCCACAAACGACTGAACGCCAAGGCTGACGCGATTAATACCAGCGCGCTTCCAAGCAGCCGCTCTGGGCGAGTCAATGGTGCCCGGTGCGCACTCGATAGTCGCTTCACGCCATGGCGCGCCCGGAATGGCGCTCATTAGCGACCAGAATCTATCGAGGGCTATCAGGCTCGGAGTGCCTCCGCCCCAATAAATGGTCTCAGGGACCCATTCCCATGTGTGGTGCCGCAATTCCCGTTCAAGCGCGGCATCGTACCGGCTTCGCTCCCGAACAGCGCTCACACGAGAAGCAAAGTTGCAGTAGGTGCATTTTTGCGAGCAGAAGGGGTACGAAAGATAAACGCCCGGCATAGGGGACTTGAGCGACCTCTCTCAATTGTCCATGAGTCTGTGTCGAAGACGCGTCTCAAAAGTTTAGTAACTTTGATTCGTCTACCATCATCAGAGTACGCAGTGAACGCGAATCAATGAATCCATCGTGCCTGAAACAGACACTGATACCCGGCACGAGCAGGATATTCGCGGACTATCTCTACAATTTCGATAGAGTAAGTGGCTACTACGACTGGAGCCCTTTCTGTCAAGGCTCTTTCTCTAGGGCCGCGGCGCAGATCGAATATCCGATTGAAAGACGAAGAGCGCTCGTTGAAGCGCTTCGCGATCAAAATTGCGACACCCCTAATCTCAAGTTGCTGAGTGACTCGAAAACTGTGGCCGTCGTCACGGGCCAACAAGTGGGACTCTTCAGCGGGCCTGCCTACACCGTGTTTAAGGCCATCACGGCAGCCCGGCTCGCGCAACAACTTACTGAAGAGGGTATTCCGGCCGTCCCGATTTTCTGGGTTTCTACGGAGGATCATGATTTAGCCGAGGTCGATCATGCGTGGGTGTTTGACGCCGAGTACACCCCGGCCAAACTTACTGCGAGTGTGAAGCCTACGACGGGGCCGGCCGGCAAGGTAGTTTTGGAAAGCGCACCCCTCGATCAACTTGCAAAGAGCCTCGAAGGATTTCCGTATAGGGACGGCGTTCTCGATATGGTGCGACGCGCCTATCAGCCGGGAGTGACGCTGGGCTCGGCGTTCCTGAGGCTTCTTCGCGAACTGGTGGCGCCGCTGGGTCTTATTTTCGTCGATCCGCTCGATTCGAAATTTCGAGAGATCGCAGCGCCCTTTCTGGTGGATGCGATCCGGAAAGCGCCGCAAATCATGGATGCGGTTCGCGAACGCAATGCGGAACTCGAGCGAACGGGCTATCACGCCCAGGTGTTTGTAGATGCGGAAACTTCACCGGTTTTTCTGCTCGATCAGGAACAGCGTGTTGGTCTCAAGCTCAAAGGCGGCCAATTCGCAGCCAAACAGACAACCTATTCGGTGGAGCAGTTGACTTCGAGGGCGCTCGACATCTCGCCCAGCGCATTGTTGCGTCCGGTCATGCAGGACTTCGCGCTTCCCACTGTCGCCTATGTGGGCGGCCCTGCCGAGATCGCCTACATGGCGCAATGTCAGGTGGTGTATCGCCGTTTGCTGGGCCGCATGCCAGTTATCGTGCCCCGCAATGGCTTTACGTTGCTGGACGATCACACAACCAAATTGCTGAATCGTTACAAACTGCAGGTCACGGATGTTTTGTCCCATCCCAACGAGCTACGGCGATGCATCGCGACTCGTCTGGTGCCGGCCGCTGTCGGAGAGAGCTTGTCCCAAGCGCAGGCTCACATTGCCGCTGAGCTCTCGCGTGTCGAGGGTGTTCTCTCGGGTTTTGATCCAAGCTTGATGGCCGCTCTGAACAAAAGCGGCGCGAAAATTCGATACCAGTTGGAGAAAATCATCCGCAAGACTGAGACAGAGGCATTTAGACGCGATCAACAAGCGGTCAGAGCAGCCAACCGCCTGTCGAATGCCCTTTTTCCCCACGAGCATTTGCAGGAGCGAGTCTACACGATTCTGCCATTCGTGGCGCAGCATGGCCCGGAACTGATTCCACGTCTGTTCCGGGCCGCACAACTCGCGTGTCCGGACCACATGGTCCGGTCCGTCTCCGACCTCGACTGACTGTTATACTCGAACTGAACCGCGACGGCCGTCTCCCGCTGGAGTGGCGGAACTGGCAGACGCACGGGACTCAAAATCCCGCGACCTTCACTGGTCATGTGGGTTCGACCCCCACCTCCAGCACCAAGTAAGCAGTTTATAATCAAGTATTTATATAAAGTTTTATTACCTGTTCGATCCGCTTCAATATTCCAACTACCTGATTTGGCCAGAAATTCCTGTTCAATCTGAGCTGACACGTCGTCCTGTCAAAGCAAGCAGCGCTCTTCATTTCAAGTCATTCGCGATTCGCGCCGCGCAGCACAGTTCAAATTTTCAACAGCAAGAATTGTTCGCCACCAAGCTGACCGCGCATTTCTATCCTCCGTGGAAGTGATCCACGGGTTTTCAAACGTCGGATGGAACAAGGCGTATCGATCTGGCCGATTGCGATAGCCAACTCGGGGCACGCCAAGGTCAATCGGTGATAGCATCTTGTCACAAGCTCGTTCGATCCGAGCTGGAGGAGTTTGCGATGCGGTTTAGGATTTTGGTTGCGCCTATTCTCGCCGTCGTCGCTGCGCTGCCAGGCTGGTCACAAAGTGAAGCTGTTAGCGCACAACTCAGCGGCACGATTCAAGATGAAAATGGAGCTACTGTTCCAGGAGCGAAGGTAACTCTCTCTAACTCCCAGATGAGTTTTGCCCGGCAGGTTACAACAGGCGATAACGGCCTGTATACGTTTACGCTCATTCCTCCTGGAAGATATGAGTTAAAAGTTGAAAAAACCGGGTTCAACACATTTCTGCAATCCAATGTCGTTTTAGCTGTTGGGCAGGCGTCTACGCTCAATGCTCAGCTTCAGGTCGGAAACGTTAATCAAACTGTTGAAGTGTCGGCCGCCGCACCGGTTCTGAACACGGGAAGCGCGGATATCGGCTCGGAGGTAAGCAGCAAACAGGCTGTGGAACTGCCGCTCAATATCCGCAATGTTTACGGCTTGGTTGAGCTGGATTCGAGCGTAAACAACAGCCAGCAGTTCCAGGCACTCAACCCGCCGGGGTCCCAGGGCAACGTCGATCAGGACATCGCCTTCTTCAACTTCGGCGGAGGCCGCTTTGGCACCACCGCGTTCATGCTGGACGGAGCTTGGGATGGCGCAGGCGATTGGGACGGCGTGATCTACGTTCCCTCGGTCGACGAGCTCGAGGAGTTCCGGATTCAAACGAACACGTTTTCGCCCCAATATGGCCTCAGCATGGGAAATGTTGTAAACGCGGTTACGAAATCGGGCACGCGCAGCTTTCATGGCGACGCGTTCGAATTCCTGCGCAATAATCATCTCGACGCGAATAATTTCTTCAACAACCTGAACGGCCTCGCACGCCCGCAATTCAAACGCAATCAATTCGGGTTGACTGCGGGCGGCCCGCTGTATATTCCACACTTATACAAACAGCGTGACAAGACTTTCATTTTTGGCACATACGAAGGCCTGCGGCAGCAGACGCCAACAACACTGACGACAACTGTACCGACAGCTCTTCAACGGCAGGGCAACTTTTCGCAGACCTTCAATCAGGACGGCACGTTGGCGACGATCTATAATCCGTTCACCACGCAATTCGTGAACGGACAGTATGTCCGGACGCCTTTCCCCAACAACATAATTCCCGCCTCGTTGCTGAACCCAGTCGCGATGAAGCTCCTGAGCTATTATCCTGAGCCCAACCTCCCAGGTAACCCGCTGACTGGGGCGAACAATTACGCGGGCACTGCGGGGCTTCCGACGGACAGCGATCAATACACAATCAAAGTCGATCACAACATCAACAGCAAGCAGAATTTCTTTGCCCGCTGGTCGCAGAAACGCCAGTTCAAGCAGTTAGAGGGTGCATTTTTCGGCGCAAATAATCCCGGTGGGAATGGAACCATCGCCCCGGACAACCGTTTTGAAGGCGGCCTCGGCTACACCTACGTGTTTTCGCCGACGTTTGTGATGTCGCTGAATTTCGGTTGGGGCCGTTGGGCGGAAGGCCGGAAGCCGCAGGGAGTACCGTTCGATGTCACTACGCTAGGGCTGCCCGCATCGTTGAATACTTACAATCCGCCAGGGGCTTTCCCGTATATCTACATCACCGGCTATCAGAATCTGGGCTCGGGAAGCCTCAATGCAACCCCTCGCGAGGCGCGTACGTATGCGGCGGATTTCACGAAGAACTTAGGAAACCATAATCTATCGATGGGGTTCATGGGCATTACGTTTATTCTGAATACCTACAACTCCGCGCAGGCTTCCTTTAATTTCTCGCCAGATTTCACTCAGGGGCCGTTTCCAACTGCAGCTAATTCAGATACCGGTTCCGGAATGGCCTCGTTCCTTCTCGGTACCGGTGACAACAGCAGTGGTGGCATCTCCGATACCGCCGAAGCTGCCTATAGCAAAAAGGATTTAGGCTGGTATTTTAACGATGATTGGAAGCTCACCCGCCAATTGACTTTAAATCTTGGCGTACGCTATGACATACAGACTGCTCCGGCCGACCGGTTCAACCGGCTGTCTTACTTTACACTTGCGACGAACCCAATCAGCGCCCAGGTGCCTGGTTTAAATCTGCCCGGCAGCCTCGAGTACACCAACAGCAATCAACGCGGTGTCTACAACACGAACTACACGGACTTCGCTCCACGAGTTGGGTTGGCTTACTCACCGACTTCACGATTTGTTTTCCGAGCGGGTTACGGAATGTTCTATACGCCGGCCATGGAGTTCGGCGATTATCAAGGTCTCTCCCTGAACGGTTTCTCGCAGACAACACCCTATGTGGGAACGCTCGACGGAGTCACGCCGCAAAATCTGTTAAGTGATCCTTTTCCGACCGGATTGCTGGCGCCTGTCGGCAAGGCGAACGGCGCCGCAACTAATGTGGGGCAAAGTATTGATGCCGTCTTCCGGCAGCGAGGCAGCCCCTATGTTCAGCAATGGACGGCAAACATACAGTATCAGCTCGGCAATACACTGCTACAGGCTGGATACATTGGCAACCATGGCGTTAAGCTGTTATTCGGGACGACCTATGAGTTAGATGCCCTTCCACCCAACGACCTGGCGCTTGGTAACCAGCTACTGCAGCCGGTAGCAAATCCTTTCTATGGGATTATCACGTCTGGTTCGCTCTCGGGCAAGACCATTCCCTATGGGCAACTGCTACGCCCGTTTCCTGAATACACAGGTGTCGAGGATGTGCAACCCACGACGGCTTCGAGCAGCTATAACGCGCTGGTCCTTTCCGCTAACCACCGCTTCTCGAACGGCATTCAATTCTTGGTTTCGTACACGTGGTCCAAATATCTGACCAACAGCGAAGGCCCGGAGGGATGGACGAACAGCCAAGCCCAATCCGTGCAGAACTGGTACGACTCTTCGCTCGAGAAATCCGTGATGTCGGATGATATTCCACGCAGCCTCGTGGCGAGTTACATTTATGAGTTGCCTGTTGGAAAAGGCCGGCATTTTGCCCCGCCCAATAGAGTCGTGGACGGGATTATCGGGGGCTGGCAAGTGGCAGGCATTTCAACCTTCAAAGATGGATTTCCATTGTCCATTACGAATGCAACGAATAACTCGAACTCTTTCGGCGGAAATCAGCGGCCAAATATCATAACGAACCCGAACCTGAGTAATAACAGCATCTATGAGTGGTTTAATGTAGCAGCTTTTGCGCAACCTGCGCCATTTACTTTCGGCGATGCACCGCGGACGCTGCCATATCTTCGTGCGCAAGGAACGATCAACACCGACTTGACGGTCCAGAAATACTGGGGATTGTGGAACGAATCTTCAAGACTACAGCTCCGGGGAGAGTTTTATAATCTCTTTAACCGGGCCCAGTTCTTTGCACCGGGAACCACTTTTGGAACATCGACGTTCGGGGTTATACCCGGAGCATTGGCGGCACGCTCTATACAAATTGGCATGAAGCTGTATTGGTAGAGGTGAGGAACGAACGGAAAAAGGGTAGTGACGCAGGCAAAGACAGGATACCTGTCCACGCATTTAGCCACATTATCTGCGCCGCGCTGATATTCCTGGCGCTCGGTGGGCTGAGCGTTCAGGTATACGCCCAAGACGATCTGGCGGATCGGATCCGGGCTGCACAGACATCCGGCAACTACGCAGAGGCTGCCAGACTGTACCGCCAATTAATTGCAGAAGGGTCCGACACACCGGAAATACGGAGTAACTTTGGAATCGTGCTCCATCTTGCCGGAAAGAATCGCGAGGCGCTGGAGCAATTTCGAATCGCTCTCACACGGAACCCCGCTCTCGCCAGCGCCAACCTTTTCGCCGGCCTATCGGAGGTCGAGCTTGGCGATCCAAAATCCGCTTTGTCTTACCTGAAGAAAGCAGAAGAGCTTGATCCTGCGCGGCCAGCCCCGTTGTTGGCTCTGGGAAAGGCCTATGTGGCGTTGCGCGACTACGGCCAAGCTAATGGGGCGTATACGAAAGCGACGACTCTTGATTCCTCCCTGGCGGAGGCTTGGTATGGCGTTGGCGTAACGGATCGGAGCCTAGCCGAAGAAATTTTGAATGAAGCGGCGCGTAGCGGCAGCATAAAAGACGCGGCCAAGCTGAAAGTTCAACATTTGCTTGATGGCGCGCGTGATGCACTGAGTCGCGCAGTTCAGCTTGAGCCGAATTCCGCGCGCACGCACTTTATTATGGCCGAATCGTTATCGGATGCCGGGAATCTCGTAAAAGCTGTGCCGGAGTACCGGACCGCGCTCAAATTGGATCCCGAACTTGACGCGGCGTATCTCGGACTTGCCACCAGCTATTGGAAGCAGCGGGAGTTCGATCAGGCGCGGCCGCTATTAAAGCGAGTGCTCGAGAAGTCTCCCAAAAATGCCGAGGCTGCAGGGATGATGGCGGACATACTTCAACAGACCGGAGACATACAAGGCGCTGAGCACTACGTCGAAATCGCGCTCGCGGGTAACCCGGATTTGATCGACACCCGCGTCGTTCTCGCGCGGATTCACTTGGCAAAGCAGCAGCCTAGGCTGGCTATCGCGGACCTCAGCAAAGTCATTTCCGCCGATCGCGATGGCCGTTATCATTTCCTGCTCTACCAAGCCTACCGGCAGGCGGGCGATCAGCAGTCGGCTCAACAGGCGTTGGCCGAATCCCAGAGACTGCGGTACAAGCCGCCGAGTGAGTAGCAAACCCAGAAATGGATGCGCATTAAGGGTTACCGTGTAATCGCCGCTGACGCTCCAGTTCGGCTTTTCGGATTTCATTCGATTGCTTTAGCGCCGCATCTGCCTCCTGCGCCCGGCCTAGCTTGCGCAGGCAGATCGAGAGCTGATAATGAATGTCGCCTTGCACATCCGCATCAGCTGCTTTTGTTAATTCTGTAGCCGCCTGGGCGTACTGCGCCAGATGGAAGTACGCGCGTCCAAGATCTGCTCGTGCCGCTAGCGCGTTGGGCTGCGCCGCCAGATACCGCTCGAGCAAAGGAATGGCTTCGCGTTCCGCGTGTTGACGTACGGCTATGTTTGCCAGCTCAAAGATCGCCTGATTTGCGTCGGGATTAAGCTTCAGAACCTTGCGCAACTCGGCCACCGAGCGGTCGAAGTCGCCCATTTCCCAGTAAACTGTTCCGATCCCGAGTAAAGGCCCCGGACTATCCGGCGCAAGTTCTGCCGCCTTTTTGTATTGCGCGAGAGCTGAGACAAGGTCGCCATGTTGCCGCGATATATCGCCAAGGAAAACAAACGCTTGCCAGGAATTGGGCGCGAGGCTGACAAACTTCTCAAAAGCTTTGCGGGACTCGGCAGCCAGCTCGCGAGCGACTTGATATTGACGGGCAGCTTCGGGATCGGAACGCGAGTTCGCGTTCTGAGCCGCCCCGAAGGCTTCCTCGGCCAGTTTGCTGTCACCGGTACTCTGCAAGTATTCGGCCAGAAGCCGCTTCGAATAACCGGATCCACCAGGCATACGTGCGAGCTTTTCCGAAGCCCGCTCGGCGCTGCGTTCGTAGCAGATCGCTAAACCGTACCAGGCGGTGGAATCGTTCGGCAAGAAGCGTATTTCCCGCTGATAGACATCGATCGCATCCGGTATTTCGTTCAGGGCAACATGCGCACTGGCAAGAGCTAGAAGAGCATCTCGATTTGCGCGATCGACAGCGACCAACCTTTCGAGTGGTCGAATCGCATCTCTGGGCCGATTGCATTGCACAGCCGCCATGCCCGTTATCAGAGCAGCGGATTTTAGCTCGGGGTGCGCTTCCCAAATCCTCGAGGCTGTCTCAAATGCTTCCGGATATTGATGCGCTTCGTAATACATAACGGCCAGGTTATTGAGCGCTTCGGGGGCATTGGGCCGAATCTCGAGCGCAGCTTTGTACTCGAGAATCGCCCCCTGATAATTGCCTTGCCGGCTGTAGGCGGCTGCTTTTTGGAAAAGATCCGCGTATTCGTCGGCCGCGAGCATTGTCGCTATGAGTAGAAGCCAGCCTCCGAAGACTCGGACAGTCATTTCCCGCTTATTGCATTTTCTCTCGTGGATTCCGTTTTGCTTGGGGCCGGGGCAGGATTCAGCAGGACCTGAACCCGCTGGCGCAAAGCCGCTTCAGTTCGGAGCGGATCGCTTCCAATCGCGGCTGTTCTGTAACGGATCTGCCCCTTCGTATCAAGAAGGAGAATCTGCGGAAGAGCAAACCGGTCCTCTGGCCCGATATCTAGCAGTTTTCTTGCTTGCTCGCGTGTGGCGAACCCAATCGGAAACGTCGCGTTCTGTTCGCGCGTAAACTCGGGCGTTGAAACTTCAGCATTGGGATTGACAGCAATGGCAAGCGCTTGAAAGCGCCCGGTCCCGAATTCTTTTTGAATCGCGCTGAGAATTCGCACACTGTTCTCACAAGCGAGGCACCCGGTCGAGATCAACTCCAATGCCATCACTTTTCCGCGAAACTGGAGCAACGTCTGCTCACCCTGATCAGGTACCGCAAACGTGAGTTCAGCGACCCGTTTTTCCGGTTTTACTTGGCTCGAAACGGAAACGGGAAGCAGTAGACTGAGGGTGGCAAGCAGGGTGGTGTGGCTGTTCATCTACAGGCAGTACTCCCGTTCGCGGTTGCCTCCGAGGGGAAGGGAAGCCGACGCTACCGTCCGGTTCTCGCGAAACGAAATGTTCCCCATTTGCGAAGCTCGTGCGGCATCGATACCCACTCCAATCGGCGCGTTTGGCGTCTTTCGCGATCGAACGCAATCCAGAAAATTTTCTAAATGATAACGAGTCCCGTCGGTCAAAGTGAGTCTTACTTGGCGAGCAGGCGGCGGTAGCTCCATGCTTTCGGTGTAACCCGCCGGTTCCGGATAATACGAATAACCATCCCGCTCAACGCGAAGCATTCCTTCTGTGCCGCGAAGCGTGATGCCGCCTCCTTCGAGATTGCTCACCAGCGACGAATGAAATACTACCTGAAAATCTCCCGGGTAAAGATAATTCGCCGCGATTGTGTCGGGGCACTCGCGCTCGAGATAGACATGCTTCGATCCCATTGCGTAGGCAGTGGACGGGATATTCGATCCCATGTACCACTGGATTACGTCTACCCAGTGCGTGAAAAGGTCGGTCAATATTCCACCGCCGAAATCCCAGTAGTAACGCCAATCTGTATAGCGCAGCGCATTAAACGGCTGTGGCGGCGCGGATCCCAGGAACAGTTTCCAGTCGAGCTTCGATTCGTCGACATCAATCCGCCCTTGATGCCGCCGGCCATGATTCTGATACCAATGGGCCTCGATCAGGGTAATTTGTCCCAATATTCCCGAGTCGACTACTGAAGCGGCCTCTATGATATGAGGCCAGCTCCGCTGCTGCATCCCCGTTTGCACGACTCGCTTGCTTTCGTTCACTGCCCGCTCCAACGCCTCGGCTTCAAAGGGCGAATGCGTCACCGGCTTTTCCACATAAACATCCTTGCCGGCTTGAATCGCGGCGATGGTCATCGGAGCGTGCCAGTGGTCGGGAGTGCCAATGATTACGGCGTCGACCTCTCGATTGTCGAGCAATTCGCGATAGTCGATGTACTCGCGAGCATTGTGACCAAATTTCATCCGGGCTTCAATTCTGCGAGGCTCGTACACATCGCACACAGCGACAAGTTCGTTCTCCGGTATATCGAGCAACAATTTCAGCAGAGATTGGCACCTCCCACCAACCCCAATCGCACCCAGACGAACCCGGTTGTTAGCGCCTAGCACAGGTCCGGAAAGGGCCGCCAGACCTGTGCTTAAGCGCATAAAACTTCGCCGGTTGAAAGCAGCAGTCGAATGATTCTCGGTCGATGTTCTAAAGAAAGTGCGGGCTTTCTGGCAACCTATGTCGCATCGCGTTGCGGCGCGATTGGATTGAGGAACCATTTCAGGTTTTGCGAACCGAGTCCATCCTACGCGACTGCAATCTCTCGTGTCAACGGCAGTTCATTTAGGCCCTGGACCGCTCAGAGCGCGGACTGCGATTCTAATCTGAGTCGGCGGCCGTGATACTGGGCGCATCGTCCCATGCCGTATCAGAAGTGCGCTCGCCCTCGCGAGCAGGCCCACGGGCGATCATGAATTTTGTCAGACGCTTATGAAAAACAGCGGCCGCAATCAGGACACCAAAAACTGAATGAGGTAATTCGATACGACCTGCTTGCGTCGAACCGGGACTTTTCCAAATACGAAGCACCTAAACGTACTTACAGCGCGTCCAACAGCAACACCCAGTCGGTATCGCCGTCGTGATTCTTTCCGGGTGGCGTGAATTGATGTCTGCCACGATTTGCGAAAGGAGCACCAGGAATCTTATGGTACGCGCCGATTGCCGGATCGAACCATCGTGCGCGCGTTGAGCCGCGTAGGGCTCCCATATTGATCGTGATGGTTCGAGCAGTCGGCATGTAGACTACAACCATACTTCCGTCAGGTGTTCCGGCTGCGGTGCAGTAATCACTTTCGCTCACGCGGGTTTGAAGGCTGCCGTATGTACCAAACCCGGCGGTCAGAATCGCATGGTCCTGGTCGGGAATTAGATCCTGCCAAGTCAACGCGGCAAAAAATTCCTTCCAGAGTTTGAGTTGTGCGACTCCGGGTGTATCCAGATGGGTTTGCCAACCGGCTTTAAACGACCACGTGTAGGCATTGCCGTAAAACTGCCCCGCTCCACCGGTCAGCATTGTCCAATACTCCTCACGACGCAACACCGCAGGAGTTCCTAAGTCGGGCGGCTTTCCGACGTTCTCCAGATCGTAATGCGCTTCGACCAGGTAAGTCGGGGCAACCGGTTTCTCGTTGTAACTGTGAAGCATCTGCATGTATGTCGGCGAATAAGTGTAGGTGCTGTTCAGAGCGCTAAGCGGGATCCAGGCTGGATCGTCAAATGACGAGCTTGTGAATACGTTCAGCTCAACGGTTTGAAGCTGGTCCGGATCGACAGAACGAACGCCCTTTGCCACAGCTTGAACGAGCGCATCATCGGCCGGATTTCGCCAGCTATTAAAGTCATTGCCATTCAGCCAAAGAACATTGGGAAAACGCTTGTAACGTCTGCCTAAATATTGCCCATAAGCATAGGCCGCCTTGAGGCTGTTATTGCGGAGTACCGATAGCCATCCGATCGTCTCCATTGGATCCAGAAAGACGGCCTGATGGTGATCGGCCCCGATCTGCACGATATGATCGAGGCGAGCGAAATAGGCTTCATTGGGCTTGCCCAAATCGTAGTGCTGGTAGTCTGTTGCGCCCGAAACGAATCCTAAGAAGGGCCGGATTCCGTCGGGAGTTGTGGCATTGACGTTATCGGGATAGTCATGTCCGGCACACGTTACATCGATCCAACCCGCAGTATTGAAACCATGAGCCTCGCGGTCGGCGAAATAGATTTCCGCGTCGCGCTCGCTCAACCTTCCCATTAGTCCTTGCGGAGTGTCACCGACGATTAGAAACGGTACGTTCCTTTGGTCAACCAGATATCGCTTGTTCTCGCTTACCTTGAGGGGAAAGACCGGTTGACTCGAATCGAACGGGGCGGCGGCCTCCAACTCTGCTGAACCGGCCGCGATTACTGTCAATGCGAGGACTAACAGCCAACTGATTCGGAAACCCGGTACAATCATTTCCTGTTAAGTAATCCCGGGTTCGAGCATACCTCAGCTTCCGAGAAACTTCGCACAAAGCGTGCCCTATGACTCTGCGCGAGATCGACACGCCCGCGTTCCTCGTGGATCTCGATGCCATGGAGCGCAATCTGACGAGAATGGCACGCTTCTTCGATGCGGCCGCGACCGGATTGCGTCCTCATTACAAGAACCATAAATCGCCCGCGCTTGCCCGCCACCAGTTGAACGCCGGAGCGATCGGCATGACCTGGGCGACACTTGCTGAAGCCGAGGCTCTGGTCTCGAACGGAATCACGGATATCCTCATCTCGAGCGAAGTTGCGG
>JBAUZG010000215.1:0-21873 GCA_049585195.1 Bryobacteraceae bacterium
GACCAACCAAGCGCGTGCCTTGCGGACGAGGCGCTATTGGTGTATTGGGCGCAAGATTGGCAGGGCGCGCCGGCGCCGCCGGCCTTGGAACCGGAGCGCCAGGAACCGCCGAAGGACCCGCGGGTGCTGGTCCCGGTAGCACGACATGTGTCGGCGGAATGTTACTAGTCTGAGGCGGTCTCGTTGGACGAGGCGCTTCGGGTGTCGCCGTTACTGGAACGGACGGCGCCGGTCTTGCAGGGGGGGCGGGCGCTGCCGGACGCTGAGGAAGGGCCGGGGCACTCCGTGGCGATTCGGGCGGTAACGGCTGGCGAGGACCAGTGAGGGGTTGTCCCGGAATGAGGGGCGGTGCAATAGGCCGTGCCGGCACAGACAACGTCCGATTCATCAAACCAGAAGGCTGCGCTTGAGACGCAGGAGCGAGCGGCGGATGAATGGCTCCCGCCGAGTGGATTGGCGGACGCAACGGTTGAAAAACTTTGTGCCGTTCGGCTTCCGTTACCGGTTGAGGCGGCGCGGGAGCGGCCGGCGCTGGCGGAATGGTTGGCGCATGCTCGGGCGTACGAGGCCCCAGGGAACGGGGCTCGGCCGTCGGGGCGTTGTCTCGTACTGGAGCGCGCAGCGGCGGCTGCATGGGAGCGGCTGGACGCGGCGCTTCGGGCGTCACCGGTTTTGCCTGCGGCTCAGGCTCTTCTTCTGGGGGTTCAGCCACAGCAACCGAAGTTTCCGCGTGTTCGGAATGTTCCATCGTCTCAGCGGCCGATTCAGCGGCGCGCGCCTGCCGGTGCACTTCGCCGTTCTCGCCAAAGAGCCGATGCCGTACCGAAAGCGCAACATCCTCGTCGATCGAGCTGGAATGCGTCTTTTTTTCGCTCACCCCAAATTCCGGAAGGAGATCGAGAATGACGCCGGGCTTAACTTCCAGTTCCCGGGCCAGCTCGTTAATCCGAATTTTCTTCATACAGGAAACTGCTGATAACCCCTTACAACAACGGCACTTCGTCGCTATCTACTCGGCGCTCTTTATGGTAGCAGATTCATCGTTTTCGGCGACTTCATCCGCATCCGGTTCAGGGCGAAGGCTGGAGGGCGCTGCCGAAAGCCCCTCCACCTGTCCCAGATCTATTATTTCCGCGTCGCCCACCTCACCCACAGGGGCGGATTCATGACGCGCTGTATCATGCTCGAGCACTCCGGTTTCCACATCGCCGGACCTCGGTTCGATCTCGGGAGGCTCGATCGGTTCGGCTGTCTCCTCGATCGTCTCCATATCACCCTCGTCGTACTGCCCATAGAAAGAGACGATAGCCGTCTGAATTTGTCCGACTATGTTTTCATCGATCTCCGGAATGGCTTCGAGCTCCTCGGGAGTTTTCGATCCGAGGCGTTCGACCGTTCCAATTCCGGCATTCACGAGCTTTTCCACCACCGTCTCTTCGAGACCGTGCTCGATGAGCACGGAAACGGGCGCGCCAGAGATGACCATGTCGGCCATCTGCGACTGAAGCTCGCGGCGCTTTTCTTCTTCGCTCTTAATGTCTATTTTCCACCCAATGAGTTTGGCTGCCAACCGGACATTTTGGCCACGCTTGCCGATGGCGAGAGAGAGCTGAAGATCGTCGACGACGACTTCCATGTGGCGTTCGTTGGCATCGATAATCGTGACGCGGGAGATCTTGGCGGGACTCAGAGCTTTAGTGGCATAAAGCACCGGATCGTCGGAGTACTCGATGATGTCGATTTTTTCTCCGCGTAATTCCCGAATGATGGATTGGACTCGCATGCCTTTCATTCCGACGCAAGCGCCGACGCTATCGACGTCGCGGTCGCGGCTGGCGACAGCGATTTTTGTGCGCTCGCCCGCCTCGCGGGCACAGGCTTTGATGGTGACAGTACCGTCGTAAATCTCGGGCACTTCCTGCTCGAAGAGCCGCATCACGAGCTCGGGCGCGGCACGCGACACCACGACGCCGGCGTTCTTGCCGCCACGTTCTACTCCCTTGATGACGCAGCGCACACGATCGCCCACGCTGAAGCTTTCGACGCGCGACTGTTCTTTTTTCGGCAGACGGGCCTCGGTTTTGCCCATGTCGACGATGTAGTCCTGGCCTTCGAGCCGCTTCGCCACGCAGTTGACGAGTTCACCTCCGCGGCCCTGGTATTCCGAGTACACGTTGTCGCGTTCGGCCTCGCGGACCTTTTGCATAATGACCTGCTTGGCGGTCTGAGCGGCGATTCGTCCGAGGTCGACGGTGGGCTTCGCTTCGCGAATTTCGGTTCCGACTTCCGCCTCGGGATCGATCTTCTTGGCGGCGGGCAGACCGATCTCGCGGGTCGAGTCGGTAACATCCTCGACTACTTTCCGCAAACTGTATACAAGAATATTTCCGCTGGCTTCATCCAGATCGACCGCCAGTTCTTGATTCCGGTACTGTTTCCGGGCAGCAGCGAGCATCGCGTCCTTCAACGCGTCGACCACGATCTGCGGGTCGATTCCCTTTTCCTTGCTCAAAACCTCAATGGACTGAAAAATCGAAGCCACTGTTAAACCCCTCTGCAGTTCTGATTTACTGGTGAAAATGCCGGCTTACCACTCGAACTTCAGGTTCGCCTTCTGAACCTGGTCGAGTTTGACGCGGAAGCGCTCGCCGTTTGGGAGCTCGATATCGATGGTGTCTCCAGCTACTTCCGCCAATTTGCCTTCGAGCCGCCTGTGCCCATCGAGCGCTTCCTTCAACGAGACCTTTACGTTGCGGCCGAGCACACGCTCGAAATCGCGAGGCTTCCTGAGCGCGCGTTCGAGGCCAAGGGAGCTCACTTCGAGAGTGTAAGCTCCGCCTGGGATCGCGTCCCGCTCGTCGAGCAAGGCACCGAGGCGCTCGTGGACAATCTCGCAATCCCGGTGAGTCACTCCGGCTGGCTTGTCTATGTAGACACGAAGCAGGCGGGCGTTTCCCGCACCGCGCAGCTCGACCTCGGCGACTTCGATGCCTGTCCCCGCCGCAGCCTGCTCGCACAGTGGCGAAATCGTGCTCAGTAGCTCGTCCCTTTCCAAAGCCGGCATAACTCAAGAAGAAGTGCGAAATAAAAAAGTGGGCTTTCGCCCACTCGTCTGGTTGGCCTATCTTCCTTTTCTATTACAACACAGGATGCGGTGATTCGCCAGAGCCGGCCGGCAGACCAAGAGGTCCACCTTACAGGGGTCAGGCGGCGCGACGTTTCCGGTGGGTGGAAGTGGACGCGAGGGCCGCACGGCGCTTGAAGTAGAGCCTCCAGTCGCGAGTTGAACAAACGAAGCCAAACTGGTTTGGTTCAATGTTTTCAATCTCATCGGGATGCCGGCAGGCGATTTGGAAGAGTTGCTCGAGTTCCTGCGCTTCGCGTTCGCGGCGTTCGGCCTGAACCATTGTTAAGAACGCGCACAACGGCACCAAACGCCTGTGCGCTTGGCGGAGCTGCTTCAAGGTTTGGAGGAAGCGGCGGGAGAGACGCGACTCGTAAGTGGAGAGCGTGTTGAGAGGATCTTTCGAGCGGCGCATAGTTTCGGCGAAGGCGAGGGCGGTGTGGGATTCCGGATGACCGGTTTCCCACTCGTCGCCGTTTTCGGAGTGGCCGATGGAGAAGAGGTTGTGCTCGGCTGCGGCGAGGCGGTGGAGACGAAATTGGAGATCGGCGCAGGCGTTGGCGAGTTGGATTTCGGGTTCGCCGACGGGTTCGAGGCCGGCGACGTACCGGGCGGTGAACTCGTCGTAGGATTTCATTTCCTCTTCGGGCAGGTGGACGACCTGCGAGAGGATGCCGTGGCGAGTGGCGTTCAAGGACGAGCGCTTCTTGCCTTCAGGCGACGTGGGGCCTTTGGATTTCTTTGCGTTCTCTCGATTGGCGCGGAGACGAGCTTCAGAGGCAGTTTTTTTGGTCGACGCCAGGGAATCGGATTGGGAGAGTTCGTTGGTCATGAATTTTCTTTTCGAAATGAGTTTTTTTGCGAGAAGGAGGACGGACTACCTCGTCCACGCCCAAATGGCCGAGGAGTCCGTCCCGTTGTCCACCGTTGGCTCATTTATCGCAGGGTGCGGGAGGGAGCTGGGTTTGGGTTGAATGGAAGTAGTTGAAAAAGCGGGAGAAATGTTTTGAAGAATTTTGTGATCGCTCATGGGCCCGTTGGCGGGCCGAGCTAAAACGAGACCGCACTTCTATTACGAGGCCCCATTTCACTTGGGCGCGTAACGCAAACCGCTGGTTGACTTACTTGCGGACCGATCTCAGGAGCCACAGGGAATCGTCGCCGACTACGCGGAGAAATGAATTTCGCGAAGACTCAAGTGGGCACCTCCGGCCAGAAGCTACGAGGGACGAAACAGCACACGCCGAGGAGCGAGCACGATGATGTCTTTCGGTACAGACTTTCGGGACCTCCAAGCTCAATGCTCATGGGCGTTCAAACTCCGTCCCGAAACTTACCCATTTAGGAACACTGCGCGGGCGGTGTTCACTGGTTAGGGCCGCTTCCGGCTGCGGGTGGCTTTTTTTTTGCGGTCTCCGGGCGTTGGCTGGCGGCGGCTTTTCGAACAGCATCAACGTCCGCTACATCCTGCGGCCTTCCGGCGGCAATCTTATTGGCGATAAAATCCTCCGCCGAAATGACGAACACCTTGAGGCCGGTTCGGTCGTCCATCACTTCTTCGGTGCGTCGTTCCCATGCCGCGTCAAAATCGACGCCGGAAATCCGGGAGAAGATTTCAACCATCTGCGGCGCGGTTCCCATCCGAAAGAACAGGCCGGGGTTAATAAAATCCTCCGGCTTGATGCCCTCAAGCGGTGCGCCGAATTTGGCTAAAGCGACATGAACCGCCTTCGCGTTCTCGGGGTCGGCCTTCACAAAAAGGTCAAGGTCTTTGGTCGCTCGGGGCTGGGCGTGGACGGCGACAGCGTAACCGCCCACAATGAGATATTTAACCCGGTATTCGTTGAACAGTAACAAGAGTTCTTTGAAGTCTTCGCTCAACATCGCGGGCGGGTTCCTTCCAATCGAATTGCATCAGCGAAAGCTCGGCGGCGGCGTCGATCCGCTCACGTACAGACCGGCTCTGCCAGTACCTATATTCGTCAGCCTTCATCTCATCGAAGTCGGTGTACTTGCGGATGGTCTTGTCCATGCCGTGTTTTTAGCATACGGCTCCGGGCAGAGCAACGCTCAAAACCCGCATGGTTAAAGGCGTTAGTGGCAAAAGCTTGAACGGGAACGGCGCGCGCAGAATCCCGAAAGTTAACCCTTTGGAACATTCGCTGCGGTCACTTTGCCGGATAAAACGGGCATCCCGGATAATGGAAAGCCGGAAAGCCGGCCCAGAATGTCCAAAGTCGGGCCGGCGAGATGGGTCTCGTCGCGGCAGGCACGGGTGGGGGCGCCCAGGGGTGGATGTAAGCGCTTCCAGGCATGTCAGGCGATCGGATATAATGGCAGCCGCTTTCTCCATGTCACATACACTTCTTTCCCGCCGCTCGTTTGCGAAGACCGCTGCGGTGGCTCCGCTGCTGCTTCGCGCTCAATCGGGTTCGCTGTCGGCTCGGGTGAAGCTCGATCCAGCGCGGACGATTGGCGAGATCGATCCGAAGATTTATGGGAATTTTGCCGAGCATTTGGGGCGGTGTATCGAAGGCGGGATTTTCGATGAAGGGTCGCCCTTGTCGGATGAGAACGGGTACCGTAAGGACGTGTTGAAGGCCGCCAAGGATCTGAATGTCACGCTGCTTCGCTGGCCGGGTGGGAATTTTTCGTCGAATTATCACTGGATGGATGGGATTGGGCCTCGCGATCAGCGGCCGGCGCGGCTCGAGCTGGCGTGGGGCACGATCGAGAGCAACCGGTTTGGGACGCATGAGTTCTTGAACTATGCGGAGATGCTGGGCACGCATCCGTATATCTGCGCGAACCTCGGCACGGGAACGTGGGGTGAAGCGCAGCAGTGGGTGGAGTATTGCAATTATTCGGATGGCACCGCGATGACGAAGCTTCGCGAGAAGAATGGCCGGAGCAAGCCCTGGAAGGTTGGTATTTGGGGGCTGGGTAATGAGATGGATGGACCATGGCAAATGGGACATCGCACGGCGGAAGATTACGGGAAGTTTGCGCTGGAAGCCGCGAAGATGATGAAGTGGACCGACTCGTCGATCAAGCTGATTGCGGCGGGGTCGTCGAATTACAACGCGGATTGGACGGGGTGGAACAGAACGGTCCTCGAGTACCTGAAGACGCACGCCGATTACCTTTCGATGCACCTGTACGTGGGCAACAAAGAAAACAATTACTACGAATTTCTGGCCAGCAGTTTGGATCTGGCTAATAAAACTCGCACGGCGGAAGGGATTATCGGGAGCGCGCTGGCATCAGCTCCGAAAGAAAGAAAGATTTATCTCGCCTGGGATGAATGGAACGTTTGGTACCGGGCTCGAGGGGCAGGGAAGGAACGCGGGCGCGACATTCTCGAGGAGCGCTACAATTTGGAAGACGCGCTGGTTGTCGCGACTTTCTTAAACACCTTCATCAATCACGCGCATATCGTCAAAATCGCGAATATGGCGCAGTTGGTGAACGTGATAGCTCCTATTTTCACGAGTAAGACCGGCCTGTATTTGCAGACGATTTACTATCCTCTGCAGCTTGTGGCCAATAATTCATCGGGCACGGCGCTCGAGCTTGCCGTAGAAGCTCCAACTTACACGAGCCAGAAATTCGGCGACGTTCCGTACATTGATGTTTCGGCCGCGAAGGATGGGAACAAGCTGGTGCTGAACGTCGTGAACCGGCATTTAGACCAGCCAATTGATGTCGAGTTCGAGGCGGAGGCCGGCCGGTTTTCAAATTCCTTCGAGGCGGCCGAGGTGAATGGGCCGGATATTAAGGCCGAGAATACGTTTGGGGACACGAAGGTTCAGACGACGCGAAAGTCCGCCAGCGCGGATGGGAACCGGTTGAAATACAGGTTTCCGGCTCACTCGTTCACCATGTTGAAGGGCAGTTGGGGGTAGATAGAGTGGCGGGGCTTAAGCCCCGCGCGGGCTGAAGCCCACCCTCCGGCTGTCAACCAAAGTTAAAGTTTCCCGTTATTAGAGCGAAGAGTTCGATATGGGTTCAAAACGACTCATTGTGGTAGCCGTGTGTTTGGCCGCAGTTCTAGCGCCGCTTGCGCCGGCGGGTACTAAGAAGCTTCCCATTCCGAATGTAGCGGTCACAAATTCTTCAAAATACAGGTTGTTTGCTGAGCGGCTGCCGGCGTCGGAGATGACGGTTCAGGCGATTGAAAGGCTCACGTTTGGGCCTCGGCCGAACGATGTCGATGCGGTGAACCGGATGGGCTTGGCGAAATGGCTTGATCTCGAGCTGCATCCGGAAAAGGCGAGCGAGAATCCAGCGCTTATTTCGGCGCTTGAACCCTACGAATCGCTGCGGATGAACGCGCACGATATTTTTCTGCGGTATCCGCCGCCGCAACTCATTGCGGCGATTGCGCGCGGAAGGCAGCCGATGCCGGCCGATCCTGAATTGCGCGAGGTGGTGGAGCAACTGGTGGGCCGGTATTTGCGGAAGCAGCAGGGTAACGAAGCGGCCGCGGCGGCTCCTGACGATGCCGATCTCGAGCCCAAGGTGCCGCTTACGGCGATACTGCCTTCCTGGCAGATCGACCTGCTGGCGCATGGGGATGCCGATTCGAAGAGCCGCGTGCTGGCATCGATTCCGGAGAGCCGGGCAATGGAATTTGCGTACGCGCTTAAGCCTGTCCAGCGGCGCCAGTTGCTCGCTCTTTCGCCGGCTCCGCTCGAGCGCAAGATGCTGCTGTCGCTTGCGCCTCCTCAAGTTGTTCTCTTCGACCTGACTTCGGCCAAGATTATGCGGGCAGTCTACAGCGAGCATCAGCTTGAAGAGGAAATGGTGGATTTCTGGTTCAACCATTTCAACGTGTTTTTCGATAAAGGCGCGGACCGGTATCTGGTGACGGCGTACGAGCGCGATGCGATTCGGCGGCATGTTTTCGGGAAGTTCTACGACCTGCTGCTGGCGACGGCCGAGAGTCCGGCGATGTTGTTCTATCTCGATAATGCCGAATCGGTATCGCCCAGCTTGAATCAGCAACCGTTTGCGGACCGGGCTGGGGCGAATCGTCCGAAGCGGGGGTTGAACGAGAATTATGGGCGCGAATTGATGGAGCTACACACACTGGGCGTGAATGGCGGCTATACGCAAAAAGATGTGATCGAGGTGGCGCGGTGCTTCACCGGGTGGACGATCTCGCCGCCGCGAAAAGGCAGCGTCTTCGAGTTCAACGAGAAAGTGCACGACGAGGGACAGAAAGTCGTGTTGGGCCACTTGATTCGCGCGGGCGGAGGAATGGAAGACGGGCTTGAAGTGCTGAAGATTCTGGCGCGATCGCCAAAGACGGCGCGCCATATTTCACTCGAGCTGGCCGAGCGATTCGTGGCGGACGATCCGCCTCCGTCGCTAGTGAATCGCATGGCGGCGACTTATATGAGAACGGATGGAGATATTCGCGAGGTAATTAGAACGATGATTCTTTCGCCCGAATTTTTCTCAGAGGGCGCGTACCACGCGAAGGTGAAGACTCCGTTTGAGATGATCGTCAGCGCGGTTCGCGCTACGGACGCGGAAGTAGAGTCGCCGTTTGCGTTGAATCAGCAGATTACGCAGTTGGGCGAGCCGCTGTATCGCAAGATTGAGCCCACCGGGTACTCGAGTGCGAATGCGGAGTGGGTGAGTTCGGCCGCACTTTTGAGCCGGATGAATTTTGCGCTCGCGCTCGCGAACGGTCGAGTTCCGGGCGTACGGGTCGATCCAAGCCAGTGGAATCAGATCGCCGCGAGCGATCCGATGGAAGTGGCGCGCATCATACTGGCCGACGATCCGGCGCCGGCCACAGCTAAGGGCATTCAAGAGGCGTTGACGAGCGAGACCGTGCGCCAGCAGTTGGCGGAGAGCGCTCGGTTGAAGGCGCCGACCACTCCCGGGCTGGTGGTTGGGTTGGTGATTGGTTCGCCGGAGTTTCAGCGGAGGTGAAAGAATCGCAAAGACCGCTCCCTCGCGGTCGCGGCTCGGTTAGGATGATCAATCGCTTGCAGCGTGTCGGGTTCAGTCGAGGGTTAAAGAGGTAGAGGATGTTTTCGCGACGGTTATTTTTGAAGAATTCAGCCGTGGCCATGTTTGGCGTGGGCGCCATTCCAACCTGGCTTTCACGCGCCGTATATGCGAAGGATGCGCCTGGAGAGCGAAAGAAGATTCTGATTGCGATTTTTCAGCGCGGCGCTGTCGATGGGCTGAATGTGGTTGTGCCGTTTGGGGACCGGCGGTATTACGAGATGCGGCCGACGATTGCTGTACCGGGACCGATGCGCGCGAGCGAAGACGCGGCGATCGATCTCGATGGATTTTTTGGCCTGCACCCGAATTTAGCAGCGCTCAAGCCGCTTTGGGATCGGAAGATGCTCGCGATTGTCGAGGCGGTTGGCTCGCCCGATCCGACGCGATCGCATTTTGACGCGCAGGATTATATGGAATCGGGAACGCCGGGATATAAGAATGCGCAGGGCGGCTGGCTGAATCGGGCGTTGTGCCCGCAGGCGAAGGCGTCGCCATTGCGCGCGGTGAGCCTGACGCCGGACCTGCCGGTGACGCTGCGCGGACCGAACGAGGCGGTAGCGGTGGCGAGTATCGGAAATTTTCAAGTGAAAGATTCGCGGGCAGCGAATATTTTTGAAAGTATTTACGGCGCGACGGCCGACAGCGTATTGAACAGCACGGGACGCGAGACGTTCGATGCGATCAAGCTGATGCAGTCGATTCAAAAGACGCCCTATGTTCCAGCGAACGGCGCGCAATATCCGAATGGGAAACTGGGACAAAGTTTGCAGCAGATTGCGCGATTGATCAAATCGAATGTGGGTTTGGAGGTTGCCTTCACGGATGTTGGCGGGTGGGACACGCACGTGCAGGAAATGGGGCAGCGCGCGTCGGTAGGTCAGCTGCCTAATTTGCTGCGCGAGTTTGGAGGGGCACTGGCGGCATTCTCGCAGGATATGGGCGACCGGATGGAGGACATCGCAGTTGTGACCATGTCGGAATTTGGACGAACGGCGAAAGAGAATGGGAACCGCGGGACCGACCACGGCCACGCAAATGTGATGTTTGTTTTAGGAGGCCAGGTGCGCGGCGGCAAGGTTTATGGAAATTGGCCGGGGCTCGAACAGGAACAATTGTACGAGGGGCGCGACCTGGCGTTGACAACCGACTTCCGCACGGTGCTTAGCGAGCTGGTGCGAAAGCAAATGGGCAACCGGCAGATTGCGCCGGTGTTTCCGGGATTTAGTGGCGTGGAGATGCGTGGAGTGCTCGAGGCGTAGCCGAACCGATGCCGCCACGAATGGCGGCATGGCAGGCCTGGAGGCCCGCTCCACCAACCCTGAGTTCTATTCTTCTCCCGGCCGCAGACGAAGGCGCACGGCTAGCCATTCGAGGCGTTCCATGCGGGCTTGTCCGTTGAGGGTGTGCCCTCCGTCGTAATACCGAATTCGTTTGGGTTCGGGAGCGGCGTCGGCGAGGCTTTGGGCGTTCTTTAAAGGGACGTACGGATCGTCGTTACCGAATTGCAGCAGCACTGGGCCCATCGCGTGAGACAAGTAGAGGATAGGACAGAGTGGGCTGAGTTGTACTTTGAGCTTGCGACGGGGCTCGGTGTCGAGCTTGCGGCCAAGCAGGTACCAATCGCTCAGACAGCTCGTGCCGGCAATGAGAACGGCCGCGTGGATACGATGATCGACGCCGGCGAGAATAGCTCCGAACATCATGCCGAAATCGTGGCCGACGTAGCCGATGCGCAATGGATCGACCCCGGGCTGATGGACGAGTACGTCGAGGGCGCGGCGTAGATTCTTAACTTGAGTGATGGAGGCGCTATAATCGTCGGCCGGATTTCTTTGTTCGAACCAGCCGGGCTTTGCCCACATGGCATCGACCAGCAGGCAAACGGCGCCGTGACGCGCGAGATAGTAGGCATCGGGAAGGAACTCGGAGCGATTCGCGTTGCTTGCGTGCGGCTCATACCAATGAACGAACAATGCGCCTGCGCAAGCGTAGCGCGCTTGCTTGCATCCTCTGAGAGGTTCGACTAGATACGCGGGGATCTGGTCGCCCGCAATTCCTGTGAAACGGATATCGCGAATCCTGACGCCTGCCGTTACTTTCGCGCTGAGCTGCTGGATTTGAATGGGAGGCTTCTGGTAAGCGAAGTCGGAAGATGGAAGCTGGGCCTGCGCCAGCGCGGAGCCGATAAAGACAATTGCGGCAATGGGTGCAAGGCGGCGCATTTAAAAAAGCGATCTTGCCTAAAGTCTAAACCACGAGTGTAGGTATCCTGAACAAGAGTGGGGACGTAGCTCAGATGGATAGAGCGGCCGCCTCCTAAGCGGCAGGTCGGCAGTTCGAATCTGCCCGTCCCTACCAGTGTTGTAGTCTCCTCGGCTGTCGGCGGCAAGCCGCCTCCTAAGCGGCAGGTCGTGCAGGCGCGAATCTGCCCGTCCCTACCAGCCTAATCTCCGGCTTCCAAAACTTTCCGGTTGACTTTTCGCGCGGGGGCGCGTATGTAAATAGGTTAGGTATGCGGATTGTCAATTATTTAGGTATTGCGTGATGAGCCGTCCTTCCGATCTGATTCAGGGCACGCTCGACCTCCTTATTCTCAAGACAATTTCTTTACAACCGAAGCATGGCTGGGCGATTGCGAAGCGGATTGAACAGGTCAGCGAGGATGCTCTGCAAGTGACGCAGGGCGCGCTTTACCCTGCGCTCCACCGATTGGAGCAGCAGGGCTGGATTTCTTCGAAGTGGCGCAAGACTGAAACCGGGCGCGAGGCGAAATTCTATCAATTGACGCGGGCCGGCGCGGTACAGCTCGACAAAGAGCTGGCGCAATGGGAACGCCTGTCGAATGCGATTGGGCTTGTGATTCGGATGGTTTAGGAGTCGCAACGTGAGACCGCGGCGGTGGCGCAACATTTTTCGGATGCGCGCGCGCTCCTTGTTTCGCAGGAGCCAGGTGGAGCGCGAGCTCGAGAAGGAGTTGCGGTTCCACTTGGATCAGGAGATGGAAGACGGTCGCGCCCGCGGATTATCGTCCGAGGAAGCGCGCCGAGCGGCACTAAGAAGGATCGGCGGAATCGCCCAGATTCAGGAGGAATGCCGGGACATGCGAAGAACGGGGCTTATCGAGAATGTGGAACAAGACCTGCGCTATGCGCTGAGGATACTGGCGAAGAGTCCTGGTTTCACGGTGGTGATGGTATTGACGCTGGCGCTCAGCATTGGAGCGACAAGCGCGATTGTGAGCGTCATCGAAGGCGTTTTACTGCGATCACTGCCTTACCGGGATCCGGGTCAACTGGTGCGGATCTTCACAAGGAATCGGGCGTGGCCTAAATTCCTAATAAACCCGAACGATTTTCGAGACTTTCGTGCGCGCCTACATTGCTTTGAATCGTTTGCGGCGTACACCCGCAACGACCTGCAGCTCGCGGGAACGGGCGAAACGATCCGGCTCTCAAGCTTTTCGGTAACGGCGGGCTTTTTTCACGTGTTGGGATTGAAGCCTGCGATGGGCCGTGAATTCGACCGGAACGACGAACTGCCTGGCAGAGGGCACATAGCGATTGTCAGCAACAGGCTGTGGCGCACACGACTGGGGGCACGCCGGGATGTAATCGGGCGGAAGATCGTTCTTAATGCCGAGCCGTATACGATTGTCGGCGTGATGCCACCGGGAGTTGAGCATCCAGGAAACGAGTACCACGCGGTTGCTTACGGCAACACAGTCGACGTTTGGACGCCATTTACGTTTAGTCGTCCGAACGATCGCGGCTCGCACTATCTCGACGGCATCGCGCGCTTAGGGCCCGGCGTCACTCGTGCACAGGCAGAAAGCGAGATGAACGCAGCGATGCAGCAATTAGGGCGAGAGCATCCGGACAACGATAGCGGATGGAATGTGATGGTGATCCCGCTCGAGAAGGAGATTGTCGGGCGCAGCGAGCGGCTGTTGTGGGTCCTGCTGGGAGCGGTAACGTTGGTCCTGCTGCTGGCATGTGTGAATACGGCCAACCTGCTGCTGGCGCGAGCCACAGCCCGTCAACGCGAGCTTGCGGTAAGGGCTGCCGTAGGTGCGACGCCGCGGCGCCTGATACGGCAAATGCTGACCGAAAGCGTGCTGCTGGCAGTGGCCGGCGCTGTGCTCGGAGCGGTGTTGGCGTTTGCAGGAGTGCAAGCGCTGGTTGCTCTGCTGCCGGCGGATTTCCCGCGAGCCGGCGATATTCACGTCGATGCGCCTGTCTTTCTGTTCACTCTTATAATTGCGATCGGCACGGGTATTATTTTCGGCCTCGTTCCGGCGTGGCATGGATCGCGAGCAGATGTGCGAGAGTCGCTGCATGAAGGCGGCCGCAGCGCCACGGCCAGCCGCGGTACGCTGCGTTTGCGCAACGGCCTGGTGGTGAGCGAAGTGACACTCGCCTGCGTGCTGCTGATTGGCGCGGGGCTGATGCTGCGGAGCTTTGTGAATCTGCTCCGCACGAATCCTGGTTTTCGTCCGGAGCAAACAATGACGGCTAGCATCTCGCTTCCGCACGCGGCCTATAAAGATACGAAAGCTGTCGCGATTTTTTACGAACGGCTGCTCGAAAAACTGCGCGGCATGCCAGGATTCAACTCGGTCGGTGCGGGATCGGATCTGCCCTGGACGGGATGGGATGACAATAACGGTGGATTTCAGATACAGGGCGAAGCGCCTCCGCCGCGCGAGTACTTCACCGCCCGATATCATGAGGCGTCTAGGGAATATTTCCGCGCGCTCGGAATTCCTGTGATTCGGGGGCGGGCCTTCGATGCGCGCGACACCGCGGAGAGCAGACCGGTTTTAGTCATCAATCGGGCGATGGCGAAATACTGGCTGCATGGCGATGCGCTCGGCGGCAAACTGACCTTCGAGGACCATCCGAAAGACAAAGACTGGCTGACGATCGTGGGCATCGTCGAAGACGTGAAGGACTCACCGAAAGATGCCGCCGCAAAGCCCGCGTTCTGGTGGGCCATGCTGCAGGAACCGTGGCCACTTGCGCGCAACTCTTCGATTGCGATCCGCTCGACGCTCGATCCGAAAGTTGTGGCAAACGGTTTGCGTGTCGCTGTGAACGAGCTCGACCCGAGCCTTGCGGTTTCGGATGTTCGCACGATGCAGGTGGTGGCTGATGGATCTTACGCGACACCTCGATTGGCGCTTGTTTTGGTGGCGTTGTTCGCGGGGCTGGCGTTGGGCTTGGCGGCGATTGGGACGTATGGCGTGATTGCCTATTCGGTGAGCCAACGGATGCCTGAGTTCGGGGTGCGGATGGCTCTGGGCGCAAGGCCATGGGATGTGATGCGGAGTGTGCTGGCGAACGGGATGAAACTGGCGATCGCGGGTGCGGCGCTTGGTGTTGTTTTGGGTCTTGCGTTTTCGCGGCTTCTGGGCAATCTGTTATACGAGGTGAGCGCGGCGGATCCGGTTGCGATTGGCGCAGCGTGTGTGATCGCGATGATTGTTGCGGCGCTTGCGTGCTATGTGCCGGCGATGCGCGCTACGCGGGCCGATCCGATGACGGCGCTTCGGGCAGAGTAAGGAAGTTTGTCACAGCCGCTCCCTTGCGGTCGCGGCTCGGTTAAGCCGGCAGGATTTCGAAGGGGCGCATCATTTCGTTATCTTCGTGTTCGAGAAGGTGGCAGTGCCAAACGTAGCGGCCGGGAAATCCGTCGAATCGAACGATGAGGCGGTCGCAAATTGCGAGTGGGATTTCGTATTTGCCTCTAGGCAGGTTTAAGGCGTCTTCGTATTCGTCGCGAACGAAATACGAGCCGAATAGACCCGCATAGATATTGAGGCTGTTTATGCCCATCGCGTGATCGTGATACCAGAGATGGGCGGCTTCCTGAACATTTGGATAGTGGTGAATTGCCGATTTGCCCGCGACGTACCAGTCTTCCGGATAGCCGTCATATTGGGGCGGGACTCTGTCTCCATGTAGGTGCGTAACCGTGCGGACTTCGGGCTTGTCCGCCTCGGCTCCGTACAAGGAATGGTCGATTCGGAGAAAGTGCTTTTCGGGCAGATTGTTTATCCACTCGACGACCACGTCTTGGCCGCTTCGCGTCTCGAAGGTGGGGCCGGGCGACATACAGCCATATCCTCACAGGCGAGTGGGGTTCAAATCGCGATGGACTTTCGATTGAAACTGGCCCATCGCAACACGGTAGTACGGCGCTCGTTTTTTGGGGATAAAGCGACAGGAATGGGCGTATAGATTTCAATTCGATCCTCCGTGGGTTATGGTTGCCGCTACAACGTGGCGTATTGACGATTGTTGAATGTGTGATAACAGGGGCGTTGCAATTTGCTTACGGGCGTGGAATCGCTGTGTGGCGCTTGGCTATGATGGCTCGAAGACGGTAGATAGTGGAAAAGGTTAACCCCGCCCCATCTCGAGGCCACAAAGCGTCGATCCTCCGATACTGGCGGGCGATTGAGATGTTTGCGCCGCAGCGCATTCCATCGCTCGATCTGACCAGCCGAATGGAGCCGGTTGTTCAGGCGAGCGATTCGGTGGCGGTGCCGTGGTCCGGCGCGTCTCGCCTGGCGCCCCCGATTTCGGGAAAAGTTTGGAGATTCCAGGTTTATTGCGGCATTTACAAGATTCGAAATGTGACGGGATTTCTAGAACGGAAATTTGGCCAGGGCTTTGTCGCAATTGAGACTCGGGAGAGCGGGCATAGCTGTCTGTTCACTTTCACAGCAACTGGCGAAGGGCGGCCGCTGCTCGACACGTTCACGATTTCAACGGCTCCGTGGGCAGTGAGCCGGACTTTGAAGCCCGGTCCAAAAGATGCCAAATGGCTCGACGGGTTTGAGCGTTTCGCCGCGGCGGAAACGGAAAGCCTGGTGTCGCAAATGGCCGCATCGCCGGACGACGAGGACGCGCGCCTGGCGCTTTCGAAGGGAATGCGCCTGGGCCGGCGTCTGCGATACGGAGATCTGGTATCGGCGACGCGGCGTTTCATGCTGGCTCTTGAAGTGGAACGGATACTTGGTCCAACCGATATACGTATCGCAGCACGCCAAGTGAGCGAGAAGTTCCAATACAAAGTTGAAGATCAAGACTTCCTGAACAGCTTTTACCTGAAGGATCTTGCGAAGGTGGCGTCGAGCGTCGAGAATGGCGAGTGCGGTGCGGCTTTGGCAGGATTTTTGGCCGCGGACGAAGAGATTGCCGATAAGGCTCGCATCGACGTTCGAAAGGATCTTGGCGCGAGCTGGGATATGATTTCGCCGGCGCTGTTTCCAGAAGGACGATGGCCGAGCGCATCGGATCAGAAGCTGTATAGCGGTCAACAGCTCGCCGTGAACACGGCAATTTCCGGGATCGGTGAATCGCACGCCGGCGAAAGCGCCTGCGCCACTATGGAGTCTCAAGTAGGTGCGGGACTGAAAGCCCCGCGCGGGCTAAAGCCCACCCCCCTGGGGGCGGCAAGCGGATTGTGCGCGATCAACGGACCGCCGGGGACCGGCAAAACAACCATTTTGCGCGACATGGTTGCCGGCATCGTCGTTGAGCGAGCCAAGCGGCTGGCGGCATTGGCGCGGCCACAGGATGCATTCGCGGCGCAATCGCGCCTATGGACAATCGATGGCGTTCGACGGCCGGTCACATTATGGAACAGCCAATTCCTGGGCTTCGAAATCGTAATCGCGTCGAACAATAACGCTGCGGTAGAAAATGTGTCGCTCGAACTGCCGGCCAGCCAGGCGGTAAGCCGTGAATGGGAGAGCCGGTGCGACTACTACAGAGAAATTGCGACGCGGATGATTGAGCAAAAGGCGTGGGCGTTGATGACGGCAAGACTCGGTAACAGGAAGAACTGCTCGAGGTTCCGCAAGACATTCTGGTTCGGAGAGAGCGATTCCGATCCGCCGGGCGCGGGTATTGGGCCCGGATTTCTTCGGTATTTGCAAGGAGTGAAGCAGAAGCCGAAAGCCTGGCAGAACGCGGTGGGCGACTTTCATAGGGCCGTTCAGTGCGAGAACAAAATACGCAACGAGCGCAGCGCTGCCTGGGAAGCGCTGAATCATCTGAAGCGCTTGGAAAAAGCTTTCGAATCGCAGCAAGACGCGCTGAAGGGATACGAGTACCGGCGCACCGAGTGCGGCATTCAGGCGACGAGGCTCGAAGCGCAGCGGAATGAACTCGCGGCCGCGCGGCAGGATGCATCGCAACGCCGAACTGAACATCATGCGTTGAAGCCCGGCTTTGTGGATGCGTTTTTTACGGTGGGCAGAGCTTACCGCGCGTGGCAATCGAAAGATTCGTCGCTGCAGTTTGCCTGCGAACAGGCGGATGTGAAGCTTGCGAAGACCGATCGCGCGTTGGAGGAGGCCCGGGCCGGACTGCGCGCGGCTGAGGAAGACGTAAGAAAGATATCGGGATTGCTCGCAGAGGCGGAAGAGAAGCTCTCCGGTGAGCGGGCGCGGCGCGAGGATTGGAAGCTTCACCTCGGCGCAGCATTACCAGATTGGTGGGAACAGGAAGTAGAGGAAAAAAGAGAGCTATCGTCGCCGTGGGCCGACCAGGAATGGAATGAAGCGAGGACCCGGGTCTTTATCGAGGCGCTACATCTTCATCGGGCTTTTATTGAATGCAACGCGCGGCAGATACAGCGGAATCTGCTTCGAGCGATGGATCTGCTAGCGGGAAGGGTTCCGGCCGATGCCGATCCGTTGGGAGCGCGGTCGGCGTGGGCGACTTTGTTTTTTATAACGCCTGTGATATCGACCACGTTTGCCTCTTTCGACCGGCTCTTCGCTCACCTCAAGCGCGAAGAATTGGGATGGCTGTTGATTGATGAGGCGGGTCAATGCGCGCCGCAAGCTGCAGCCGGAGCGCTATGGCGGTCGCGCAGGGCGATTGTTACGGGCGATCCGATGCAGCTCGAACCGATCAATCCGCTTCCGGAGTCGGCCCAGCGCGCTCTACGGGAACATTTCGGCGTCGAAGAGCAGTGGGCTCCGGCGAATACATCGGCGCAAAGGCTTGCCGACCGCGCGAGCATCATTGGCACTTACATTCAATCGGAAGACGGTGGCGAAGACGCTCTATGGGTGGGCTGCCCGCTGCGCGTCCACAGACGCTGCGAACGTCCGATGTTCGATATCGCGAATAAGATTGCCTACGGCGGACAAATGGTGTCGGCCACTCCGGCTCTGGAACCGCGCAAGTTTGAGCCAAGCTGTTGGATTGACGTAAAGGGAACGGAGGCGGATGGCCACTGGATTCCGGCAGAAGGCATCGTGGCAGAAATGCTGCTGACGGAACTGCTCGCAAGCGGCGCGGCTCCGGATGAAATCTTTCTTCTTTCGCCGTTCCGGGCCGTGGCTCGCGCCTTGAGCGCGCTGGGCGCAAAGCATAAGCTCCGGCGGGCCGGAACGATTCATCGGGCGCAAGGGAAAGAGGCGGACATCGTGATCCTCGTACTCGGCGGAAATCCGGCGGCGGCGCGTGCAAAAGAATGGGCTTCGGATAAACCGAATCTTTTGAACGTGGCTGTGAGCCGCGCCAAGCGGAGGTTCTACATCATTGGAAACCGGGAAGCGTGGCTGGCTTGTCCCACGCCTTATTTTGCCGACGCGGCGGAGCTTCTGGCGGCGCAGCCGTCGCGGGCTCGCACGGCGGGTGGAGTGCAGTGACGCGGCTGAAGGTTGCGAAGGCAGGTTGTGTGCGCGACAGAGACTAGTCGAGGATCAGCGACTCGGGGTTTTCTACAGCCAGCGAGGAGTCAATCTGGACGAGGGGGATGGTTTCGAGCGATGTGCCGATATGGTCTCGTACGCGCCGTGCCGCAGGAGCGCCTACCGTCTGAATTAATTCCTCGTCGGAGGCGGTTCTGATCCGTTCCAGGCTACCGAACCGGCGCAGTAGTTTCTCGACTGTCCGCGGTCCGACGCCTTTCACTTCGTGCAGTTCCGATTTCAGGCGGTTAGTGTCGCGCCGGTTGCGGTGGAAAGTGACGGCGAAGCGGTGCGCCTCGTCGCGAATGGTTTGGACGAGGTGCAGGATGGGGGAGAATCTGTCAAGAATGATGGGCTCGTCTTCCTGCCCGTACACATAAATCCACTCCTCACGCTTGGCGATCGAAGCCAGCGGCTGGTCGGTGACGCCGATGGCTTCGAGAGCTTCGGCCGCTGCATGCAACTGGCCCAGGCCGCCATCGACGAGCACCAGGTCGGGGAACTTTCTCTTTTCTTCCTGTAAGCGGGAATAGCGGCGGGTTACAACCTCTCGCATCGAAGCAAAATCGTCATTGCCTTTGACGGTGCGAATAATGAATTTGCGATAATCCGATTTCTTCATCCGGCCGTTTTCCCAAACGACCATGCTGGCGACTTTGTCAGTGCCCTGGATGTGAGAGATGTCGAAGCACTCAACTCGCTTGGGAGCAGCGGGCAGATTCAGGGCCTCCTCGACGGCTTCTTCAATGGCCTTGGAAGAAGGTTTCATAACTCGAAAACGCTGCTCGAAGCTATGCTTAGCGTTGGTTTCAACGAGGGCTAGCATGGCTCTTTTTTGCCCGCGCTGAGGCAAGACGATTTCCGTTTTCCGGCCACGCTTCTCCGAAAGAAGTTCTTCCAGCTCTTGGCGGTCGTCGAAATCCACAGGGACATGGATCAATCCCGGAATGTATGGTTGACTCAGGTATACCTGTTTCAGTAGGGCTTCGAAGAACTCGCCGGGCGAGAACTCGTGTTGATCTTCCCAGAAGAACTCGCGGCGGTCGACGATTCGGCCGTTCCTCAGATGAAAGAGGTTGACGGCGACCAGAGGCGGCTCAGCATAGTACGCAAAAATATCGATGTTGTCGCCTTCGGCGGCAGCGATCTTCTGCTTCTCCTCTACTTCGCGGACGGTTGCAATCAAATTTCGCAGGCTGGCGGCCTCTTCGAAACGCATGTCCTGGGACGCCGCTATCATCCTCGTTTCGAGTTCGCGAACCAGATCGCGATGGCGGCCCTCGAGGAAGAGCTTAACGTCGTGAACGGCACCCGCGTAGGCTTCGGCAGTGGTTAAACCTTCCACACACGGCCCGAGGCAGCGGTGAATGTGATACTGCAGACAAGGATGCGTGTGCTTGCGGTTGAAGTCGATCTTGCACGAGGCGACGAGAAAATGCCGGTTGATGAAATGGGCGAGGCGGTGCGCTAAATTTCCCGGAAAATACGGTCCGTAATAACTGGATCCATCCCTAATGAGGCGGCGCGTTACGTAAACTCGCGGGTATTTTTCGCTTGTCAGGCGAATATACGGGTAAGTTTTGTCGTCGCGCAGCAGGATGTTGAAGCGCGGCTTGTACTGCTTGATGAGGTTGTTTTCAAGAGCTAAAGCTTCTTTGTTGTTATCGACCTCGATGAAATGGATATCGCGGGCATCGGCGATCAGGCTACCTGTCTTGGCTTCGGCTAAACGATCCTCGGAAAAGTAACTGCGTACGCGGCTCCGAAGGTTCTTTGCCTTGCCGACGTAGAGTACCTTTCCGTCGCCATCTTTATACAGGTAAACACCGGGCGCGGCGGGAAGCTGCGCGACTCGCTCACGAAGGTCCATGGCAGCTTATACTTTGATTGTGACACGCACATTAGGGAATTTGCTTGCTTGTGGCGTGTTCGTCACCTGCAGCGCCGTTGCGGGTCCAAACCCGCAGGTGCCCCCTCCACCACCGCCCCCTCGGGCTCAGAGTTCGCCCTCAACATCATCGCCGCCCCAACCGTCGACGGTGCCCGACGAAGGAAGCCTTCCGGACGAGGACGATTCGGAGCGGAAACCAACTGAGTACCATTTCAATCCCCTTCGCGCCAAAAAAGAGCTGGATACCGGAATGTTTTATTGGCACAAGGGAAGCTATCGAGCGGCAGCGGGCCGGTTTCTCGAAGCCACGCGCTGGAATCCGGGCTGGGCGGAAGCGTATTTCAAATTGGGCGAGGCGCAGGCCAAGCTGAGACACAAGGACGATGCAAAGAAATCGTTCGCCAAGGTAGTGCAGCTCGATCCCCAGTCGAAAGAAGCGAAAGAGGCGAAGAAGCAGATTGAGAAGTTGTGAGATGGGGGCGATTAAACGGATTTAACTGCGAATTAAGGACGCTTTCTTGGAGGACTGCCATTATGAAATTGAGCTCGATGTAGCTCAACGTTTGAAATTAGGAGATATCTCAATGAAAAAGATCCTCAGCCTCGCGCTTGGATTGACGTTTGTTTTCGGTACGCTGGCGCTTGCGCAAGACACGAGCCAGGGCTCGACCGATAGCTCGAAAACGACGACCAAGAAGCACAAGAAGAGCAAGAAGAGCAAGAGCAGCAGCGCACCCAGCGACACCTCCGCTGCGCCGAAGCAATAAGTTACAGGGTGGAATTCAAAGCGCAGCTCAAGGATTTGGGCTGCGCTTTGCCGTTTTCCGGCTGAAAGAACTGGAGCTCATGTCAGCGAGGCGCGAGTGCGAACGATTAAGCGGATTTAACCTGGCGTTAAGGAAGGCTTCATGGCTTTCTGTCACTATAAACCGAGCTCTCGATGAGCTCCAACGTTGAAGTCAGGAGATATCTCGATGAAAAAGATCCTCAGCCTCGCGCTCGGATTAAGTTTTCTGTTCGGCACACTGGCAATTGCGCAAGACACGAGCCAGAGCTCGAGCGATAGCTCAAAAAGCACAAAGAAGAAGAAGAAAAGCAAGAAGAGCAAGAGCAGCA
>JBAUZG010000216.1:0-9155 GCA_049585195.1 Bryobacteraceae bacterium
CCTGCGCGTCGAGCCCGTTGCGGTCGACTGTGATCTCGATCAAGTCACCCTCCTGCACCTTGCCGATAGGTCCCCCAGCCAAAGCTTCGGGCGAAACATGACCAATGCAGGCGCCGGTTGAAACTCCGCTGAATCTCGCGTCCGTCAATACTGCCACATGCTTTCCAAAAGGTAAATGTTTCAGGGCGGACGTAATCTCATAGATCTCTTCCATGCCGGAGCCCATTGGTCCCCTGCACATCAGCACCATCACATCGCCCGGCCTTATCACCTTCGCCTTTATCGCTTCAATCGCCGCATGCTCTGAAACGAAAATGCGCGCTGGTCCGCGCATTCGAAACACTCCGTCGGCGTCGACCACAGTTGGATCGATGGCTGTGCTCTTAATCACCGAGCCCTCGGGTGCGAGATTGCCATGCGGGAGACATACCGTAGAAGTTAACCCGCGAGCGCGAGCTTGGTCGGGGTTCATAATGACGTCTGAGGCGTCAATACCATCGATCTCTTTCAAGCGTTTCCTGAGCAACTGCCGACGCTCGCTTTGCTCCCACCAGTCGAGCAAGCTTCCCAGCCGCTCGCCGGCTGCGGTAAGGACGCCGGTATCGATCAGCCCCGCCCGGCGCAAGTGCAACATCACTTCCGGTACCGCTCCCGCGAGGAACACCTGAACGGTTGCGAAATTTTTCGGCCCGTTCGGCAAGGCATCAACCAGCCTGGGCGCCTGCTTGTTAACAGCCACCCAGTCACTTGCCACCGGCCGGCGCAGCCCGGCTTGGAACGCGATCGCCGGTAGATGAATCAGAAGATTTGTGGACCCTCCAAACGCGGCAAAAACAACCATGGCATTTCGAATGGAGGCATCGGTCAAGACGTCTCGCGTGGTAAGACCTGCCGACGAAAGCCGCACCATAGCCCGTGCCGATCGCGCTGCCATATCGAGCCAGATCTGGTGACCCGAAGGCGCAAGCGCGGAATGAGGAAGCGACAAGCCGAGCGCTTCTCCTACAACTTGCGAAGTGGCGGCCGTGCCGAGAAACTGGCACCCTCCGCCAGGCGATGCGCATGAGCGGCAGCCTGCTTCGGACGCCTGCTCGAGCGTGATCAATCCATGCGAGAATCGAGCGCCAATTGTTTGAACGAGACCTGAATCTTCACCATTCTCGGCGAGAAGCATCACGCCGCCAGGAATCAGCACGGTCGGCAAATCGTGTGTCGCGGCGAGCGCCATCATCATTGCTGGGAGGCCCTTATCGCAAGTAGCAACCCCTATGACGCCACGCCGCGTCGGATGCGAACGGATCAGCCGCCGTAACACGGTTGAAGCGTCGTTGCGGTACGGCAGCGAATCGAACATCCCCGTTGTGCCCTGGCTGCGGCCATCACAGGGGTCTGTACACGCGCCTGCAAATGGAATTGCGTTCAGCCGCTTCAATTCGAGCGCCGCCTCTTTCACCAGCAGACCCACTTCCCAGTGACCCGAGTGATAGCCGAGTGCAACGGGCGTGCCGTCTTCCGCTCGAAGGCCGCCATGGGTGCTGAGAATCAGGAACTCGACGCCATTCAACCGCGCCGGGTCCCACCCCATGCCGACATCCTGCGTCAGGCCAAATAAGTTGCCCGATGGCGAGTGCCGCAACATGTCCTCTGTAAGAGGCAGACGGCCCGGTGGCCCCGGCGCGTGCGTGTTCACGTCCCACAACTCGCGGGGAGATTCTAATACCTGCTCGAGCGTAATCTCAGCCATGAATCGCCTTCATTGTATGCGCCAGGAGCCGAGATGTTGCTCATTGACGGGCGGCCCGGTCGCAATGTCGTTGCTTTAACGCGGCTTGCTGCTGGGTGGCAAGTACTTGGTAACTACGTTGGCTACCCGCCCTGATCAGCTTCCGCGTTTACACGCATGCCGTTCGTCAACGTGGCGTCCGACGGGAGAATAACGCGATCGCCGGGCTGCAGTCCTGACTTGATCTCGACGTCGGTGATATTGCTAACACCAGCCACTACAGGTAACCAGGCGATTCTGCCGCCTTCAACAAGTTTCCAGACACCCGCGCCGCCTTGTGCCACAGTCTGCAGCGCCTGCTTCGGAATGGTGACCGCATCGTGCACAACTTTCGAAATGATGTTGGCATCAATGTTGGTTCCGGGCAACAAATCGTGGTTGGGATTGTCGATGATGCAGGTTACCACGCCGACCTGCCGCGTTTGGAGCGCGGTCACTTCGGTAGGCGTTTGTGTAACGCGGCCCAGCCATTTCTGCCCCGGATGTGCCTGCCATGTAATTTCAACCGGCATATTCAGCGCGATCCGCCCCAGATCCGGTTCATCTACGTACACTCTGACTCGCATCTGGTCGAAGTTGCCGATCATTGCGACCAAAGCTCCTAGTCCCAGGAAAGCTCCCTGCTTGATGGTGTTGTACGTGTGGTCTGCATCAGGAGTGCCGCCATCCAGCTGGTAAACGATACCGGCAATCGGCGCTCGAATAGTTGTGAGGTCAAGCCGGTGTTGCGCCAACGCGAGAGCGGCCTCGGCATCCTTGAATCTTGCTATGCCAATGCTCAGGTCGGAAGGAGCCACCAGTGCCTTTTGGCTGGCCTGAATTGCTTCAACCTGCTGTTTTGCGTTCTCAACGGCAGCCTGTGCCGCGAGTTTCTCCCCGTTGGTGGCAGCTTGTTTGGCATATAGCCGCTGAACCGATTGCAATCGCCGCTGCGCATCCGCTAATGCCAGACGCGCGCTGTCTAGCCTTCCCTGGTAATCGGTTCGCAGTGAGAGTTTTCCTCCCTGGCGGACGGTATTCTCTTCGGCTCTGGCTTCTTCCAATTGCGCTCTGGCCGCATCCACCGCCGCCTGCTCGGTGACATTGTCCAGAACCACCAGCGGCTGACCCGCTTTTACGCTCTGCCCGCGTTCTACCAAGGCCTCTTTGACGACACCAGCGACTTCGGCACGAGCAGCCGCAAACTCAACTGGCTCGAGTTTGCCATTGGTCGAAACCACGCTTTCAAGCGTTTTCCGGCGGGCTGTCGCGTAATGAACCGACGGCACCGACTGATTCCGGTCGACGGCCCACCAAAGCAGCAGCAGAGCGGGAACAATGAGCAGAAACCAAAGCTTTTTCATCGGGACCGGCGATGGGAAACCTCTTTAATTGTGGCAGATCGCCGCCACCCAGAACATTTCTCTTATCTCATGTTCCCGCGTTACAATGTCGTCATGTGGTTTCGCATCCACCGAATGAACCCCAATGCTAGGGAGGCCTTCCGTTTCGCGGTTCATTCGAGTGGACAGGCAATTGTCAAGCCGAAGGATTACGAGCTTGCCGGAGAAATTTCCGCTCGAAACGCGTACGCAGCATGGTCCGAGCTTCGCGCGAGCGCTCGCCCGCTCGAGACCGGCGACATTCTAGAGGATGAACAGGGGCAACTGCGCATTGCAAAGTACGTCGGATTCGAGGCGGCCGAGTGGTGGGCGCCGGAAGCCAAGAATGAGGCCATAATTTCAGATGTGTTTCCGGGAAATAAGTAGGGCCAGGGCCCTCGTTACTCAATTAATCGAACATTTTTAGCTGGTCGCTAGAAGGCTTTTTCTGACTCGACTTCGCTCGAATAGTTCCAATTACACCCTGCAATTCGGTTTTTTTTAGCGCTTCGCGTGGTATGAAGATACGCTGCCGGGGCGCCGAAGCGCGAGGCGGAATGATCACATAACCCTGCTTGGGCCAGTCCGCCAGATTGTGCGGCAACACGCCGTCAATTTCATCCCCATCCCGCAAGATAAAGCGCGTCCATAAGCCGGGGAGCCGTGGACGGCGCTCAAAAACCGGATGCGAATCGAAAAGATCGCATCGGCCCGGTTCACTGACGAAGCAAACCGCCTTCAACTCCGTGTAGGGAATGGTCTGAACAACTCCGGTGACTGTCAGAATCTCGACGCCGTCGTTTAGCAGAAAAGTAGCTGGATTGACGAAACCCTCTAACGGCTGGCGGTCAAACCGGTACGCAACCACGCGTTTGGCGGTGCTCGAGACCAAACTTAGAGATCGCCCCTAGCCAAATGTTCCAAACAATTTCGCGAATATTGTATCATCGGGAGAAATGGGCTGTATGAGCCAATTCGAGCAGCAAGTGAAGTCATACCTTCAGTTCTGCCGGATTGAGAAAGGATTGTCGCTCAATAGCCTGGAAGCGTACCGGCGCGACCTCGAGTGTCTGGGCAGATACCTGGGTCGGACGCCGGGCGAAGTTGTCGATCTTACATTTCTCCGATCCTATGTGGAGGTTCTTCAACACAATGGCATAGCCAATCGTTCCATAGGCCGTCATGTCAGCACAATTCGGGGATTTTTCCGCTTTCTATCCGGGGAAAACGGCCTTGGAGAAAATCCGGCGGAGCTCCTTCGTTCGCCTGCACCCGGCGAAAAACTGCCGAAGTATCTGAGTGAACAACGCGTGGACGACCTGCTCTTGGCGCCGCGCGAGACGAAACCCACTGGAATTCGCGACCGCGCCATGCTCGATCTTCTGTACGCGACGGGAGCTAGGGTTAGCGAACTGATCTCGCTGCACATGGCCGATTTCGACGGCGCGCGCGGTACCGTACGGGTAACGGGCAAGGGCAATAAGCAGCGGATGATACCGGTTGGGCGTCAGGCTCTAGCTTCGATCGAACGGTATTTAACAACCGAACGTCCAACTTTATTAAAAGGGCGCAGGAGCCCTTTTTTGTTTGTCACGGCTCGAGGGTCTGCGATGACTCGCCAGGCTTTTTGGAAATTGCTGAAAATTCATGGAAAAAACGCGGGAATTTTTAAAAACCTGAGCCCTCACGTGCTGCGGCATACTTTTGCAACCCATTTGCTTGAAAGAGGAGCCGACCTTCGAAGCGTCCAAGCGATGTTGGGACATGCTGACATCGGAACCACCCAGATCTACACGCACGTGCTGCGCTCGCGGCTCGAGCAAACTGTAGCGCGGCACCATCCACGCGCTGGTCGAAAACCGAAACTCGCGCCGACAAACGGAAACGGAGAGGATCAACGCAGGCAATGAGCGACTACATGTTCATGCTCGACAGCCACCTGAACTCTGAGCAGAGTAAGGTGCTTGCCTCTGTCCGCGATGCCGCCGCGCAAGCTGGCCTCAACCTTTTTCTGACAGGCGGAGCGATGCGGGATATGCTTGGCGGGTTCCCGATTCGCGATCTGGATTTTACAATCGAGGGCAACGCGGTCCGTTTTGCAAAAACCCTCGCTCAAGAAATGAAAGCTCGCGTTCTCCACGTCGATGACCATAAAAAAAGCGTAGAGCTCATTTTTCCGAACAATGTAGTGACGGAAATCGCGATGGCTCGCCAGGAACGCTATGGCAAACCGGGTTCGAAACCGCAGATACAACAAGCTACGATTCACGAGGACCTGCGGGGCCGCGACTTTACCGTGAACGCGATCGGTCTCTCGTTGAGCAAAGCTTCCTTCGGCCTCCTACTTGACCCAACGAACGGGCTTGCCGACATAGAACGCAAGGAACTGCACGCAGTCAACAACTATGCGCTGTACGACGATCCCTCGCGTTTGTTGCGTTTGATCCGTTTCAAAGTCCGGCTCGGCTACCGGATCTCGGACCGAACTCAATCGCAATACGAAAATGTCCGCGCGGCTCAGCTCGAAATCGGCATTACACCGTCCGTTCTAGAAAGGGAGCTGCGCCAGATCGCACTCGAACCGCATGCCCTCGAAATTCTGCAGGCGCTCGATCAGGAGAAATTGCTGACTATCTTCGCACCCGGCCTGACAGGCGCAAAACTCAACGTTCCTGGATTCCAGAAACTTCAGAAGGCCAGGCAATTGCTGCCATTCGGCCAACAATTCGATCTTGATCAGTTTGCGCTGTTTCTCAATCTACTGACAGAAAAGCTCAGCCCGAAAGAACGAACACTACTGATGGCGGCTACCGGCCTCGAAAAACGCGCTTTCGATGCGGCAGGCAAGCTCGAAACTGAAGCGAAGAAACTCGAGCGGGCCTTAACCAGCGCAAAGCTGCAAAAGCCGTCTGCTCTTTACACCGTACTTTCAAAAGCGCCGCGCGAGCAAGTTCTTTTTCTGCTGATGAAATCGAATCAGCGAATTGTGGTCGATCGCCTAAGGAATTATCTTCAGAAGTATCTGCCGGCCGCCGAAGAGATCACCGATGCGGTTGTACGTGAGCACGGTGGAACTCCGGGCTCCCCGAAGTACGCGAAGATCAGAAACGAACTAATTGCGGCGCGCCTCGATTCCCGCCCCAGGAAAGTCGTGCCTGTCGAGCTCCCTCCCGCACCTCCGCCCCCTCCGCCGCCCGGGCGGCGACCCTCCACCTGGGGCCGTTAGCCGTGGTGGCGCGTATGATCGTTTTGTGTCGACCCTGCGGCGGCTCCTCACAGCGTCTGTGCCACACCCTGGGCTGTTCGGCCGCGTTCGATTAACGACTCAATCGTCGCCCGGCGCGCACGTAACTCCTCCCGGAATTTATGTGAATCGGTGTGCCGTATCTCAACCAGCAGCTCTTTTTGGTCCCGTTCAAGTAGCTCCAGGATTAATTCCAACTCCGGATCCGAGATAAAAAGCTGATGCGTCATATACCCTCCGTTCCAATCCGCGTCCGAACCGCAGCAATCGCATCTTTTATTGGACCAAACAAAAATCGGACCGGACAAGATTGCCACGGCACGGCAATTTGTTCATCTGGCGAGACCAACTTGCTTAGATGTGCGTTATTGTCCTCGAATCACCCCGGGTTCCGCCGAAGCCAAATTAATACCGCCGCTCAATTCGGGCCTGCGTACGCGGAACACGCGCAGCATCGCCTCGTGTCCGAACGCTTCCTCGAACATTAGAGCGCTTGCCACATACCAGGCGCAGATGGACGAGATTATGAACAGATATCCGGCGATCACCTGGATGATCTCGTTCCCGGTCAGGTTTGAAATCGCCGCAATGGTAGAGCCCAGAGCTAAGGTTGCGAGCACAGCCACCAGCCCACCGTTCTCGGCAGAAGCGGCAATCATGCACATCCACGTTATGGCTGCGAGAACGATAAACCAGTAGCCCATCTCTGGAAATAGCGTTCCCGGTTGTATCAGCTTGCCGGCGATGAAGAACATGTTCAGGATGCCATAGGCGATCCAGAACGAGCCCCATGTCCCGTGTATCGCTGTCGCCAGGCCATCCCGGGCCTTGAAGGCCCACATGCCGGCAAGCAGCTGCGCCACACCGCCGAACATCGCAACGAATGGAAACAAAGTGAACGAGCTCTGCGGATGACCGTACCAACCCGCCATCTGTGCCGCGACCATAAACGTGGCGCCGGCGAGTCCATACAAACCGAGTATGGAAGGCGCCGCGATTGGCTGTAGATAGATCCTTGGCGCAGCGTTTGAGTTGGCGAGATTTCTCGCGGAGTCTGTTTCATCTGGAATCATAATTCACCTCGACTAACTGCATTTATTCACCGAGTCGTGGCTTCTCAGCGACATAGTTTCCCGCTGAAACCCGCGTCTCGAACGATTATTCTTAGCCATAAGCACTTGAGCAACGTCAGTCCGTCCGCGCTCGAAGCTCACCGCCGAAGCCGCCAAGTAAAGCAGCCACGTGCGGTAGGTCCTTTCGTCAACGAGCCTCCGGCACGATTCCTCATTTGCCTGCAGGCGCTCAACCCAGCGTCTACATGTCAGAGCGTAGTGAGGATTCAAATTTTCGACACGCAGCACTTGGAACCCCGCGCGCTCAGCCTCGCGGATTACATCTGCTAAATGCATCAGCTTTCCGCCGGGAAAAACGTTTCTTTGCAGGAATAACGTTTCCGGCCCGTCATAGGAGTGACAGGACCGCAGAATCCCGCTATTCAGAAAAAGTCCCTGGTCTGCGAGCAGTGCATAGATCTTTCGAAAATAGCCTCGAAGTTCATAACCGGCATGCTCGAACATACCGACGGATGCCACCTTGTCAAACCTGCCTTGCATATCGCGGTAATCGCGTTCGAGCACGGCAACACGATCTTCAAGACCGGAATCCGCCGCAATCTTGCGGGCAAATTCCGCCTGCTGGTGGCTCAGAGTGCATCCCGTTGCCTGAACATCGAAATGCTGAGCCGCATAGGCAATCAGGCCGCCCCAGCCGCATCCCACGTCGAGGAAACGTTCCCCCGTGCGCAGTCGGAGCTTACGGCAAATCTGTTCCAGTTTCGCGGCTTGCGCCTCTTCCAGCGACCATGCGGGATCCGCAAAATAGGCGCTCGAGTAAAGCATTCGCGAATCGAGGAACTGCCGGTAGAACTCGTTTGAGCGATCGTAATGAAACTGAATATAGCGGGCCGCGTTCTTTCTGGATGGCCGTCCAAACCTTCCTCGGGCATGGGTCAAAGCCGCCCTTATCGAGTACCACCAGGTCCAGAATCGTGGATGGGACCGTGCGACGTAGAACTTCATCGCGGCAATAATGTCCCCCTCGATGGAGAACTCGCCTTGGACAAACCCGCAAGCCGCCGAGTACGCGTCCATTCGTAGCAGATCTTTTACTTTCCCGATCTTTCCGTTTGCCGGCCGTACAATCCGAAACCGCCGCAAAGCATCCGGCTGCCCTTCAAATTGAGCGGTCGAATGCTCCAAAACAGCCCGTTGCATCATGGTTGAAGCCCTCGGACCATCACGTCTTATCCGTCGCGAGTCCTGCTCTGCTACTTTCAGCATGGCCCCCAGTCCCTCAAGTGCCTGTGACTTTTATCACTGCGATCACGGGCTCCGGGCCTGTCGCTTTTTAGCTCATCAGCGTTGATTGGGATACACTGAGACCGCCGCAAGGAGGTACTTCTTTGCGATGAGCATCGGCGAAGCTATCGAGGCGCTTGGGGAATCGATGCTGTTTCAGGGCTTGGGGCATGCCGAGCTGCGCCTGCTGGCCGAGCATTCCGTCTCGCGCCGGCTCCAGCGTGGACAGGTCCTCTACCTGGTTGGCGAAGAAGCCCGGGGCCTTTATGTCATAGTACGCGGCGCCCTCCGATTGTTACGCCAGAATCACGGCGGTCGCGAGCAAGTACTTTGCGTGGAGCGCGCCGGAGAAACATTGGGCGATGTGCCGGTCTTCGATGGTGGTACACATTTCTCGACAGCCGTAGCTG